>JAYUOW010000248.1:0-10097 GCA_043760555.1 Betaproteobacteria bacterium | reverse complement strand
AGGCGGGAATCCAGCGACTTATGCTGACGACACTGGATTCCCGCCTGCGCGGGAACGACGGCTCGCCAGTGTTTTGAGTTACTGCACTATTGATATAGAAATGGAATCAGCATCAGGCACCAACTTAGTTAGGATGCGCGTAGATGCAGCGTATTTCTGTGCGGAGCCGAACATAAAGAAAACTAACGCGTTATCCAGCCGCCAGCATGCATTAAGCACGCACAAAATTTAATAATTTTCGGTGCCCAATAAACCAAATGCATCTTCAAAATGGCAGCAGATCAACTGCTGCGGCAGGTAAGCTGGGCTGCGATGCGCCTCTAAAAATCTAATTAAGATAGGCTGAAGATGCCCTAAATTTGGGTATCTTCAGCCTATATTTGGTGCGCCTAAAAGGGCAATATGTGGGCTCTAAATCGGATCTTTTTCCCAATGTCTTGACTTGTCATGGAGAAAGTTCCGACGGTCGGCTATAGTGTAGCCGTACCCAACCCCCTCCCGCATTGCGGCTTGGATAACACTACACACACTTGAGGTTTACGTATTGGCTGCGACTGGCGCTACAAGACACACCGGGGACTCAGCGTGCTACCAAAGTATCTGGCGCTGCGGGAGCGCAACGCCAGCTTGCTTTGAACGCAGACCCTTTAAGCTAGGTATTTCTTAAAGTGCGCCAAGGTGCGCTGCCAAGACAAATTCGCAGCAGCTTCGTTATGGCGCGGGGTGGAGTTATTGTGAAAGCCGTGTTGGGTGCCTTCGTAAGTGTGCACTTCAAAATTCACTTTGGCTTTAGTTAGTTCGGGGGTGAATGCGGCGTAAGTGGCGTTAACGCGGTCATCTTTTTCGGCAAGTTGAACCATCAGCGCCGCTTTTATTTTTGCAGCGCCTGCCGTTTCGCCAGCCGCGCCGTAGTAGGGCACACCCGCTTGTAACTTGTCACCCAAGACAATGGCCAGATAGTTCACCACGCCACCGCCGAAGCAAAACCCAGTCGCACCTAGCTTACCGTTGGAGAGTGCATGCGCTTTAAGAAATTGCGCGCTATTGAGTAAATCTTGCCGCAACTTTGCTTGATCTAGACCCGCTTGCAATGTGCGACCATCGTCGTCATTACCGGGATAACCGCCGACGGGATACAAGCCATCCGGCGCTAATGCCAAGAAGCCCTCCGCTGCCAGCCTGCGCGCCACATCTTCAATGTACGGATTTAAACCGCGATTTTCATGGATCACGACCACGCTGGGAAACGCGCCAGCTCCGATAGGTTGAACCAAATAGCCGCGCATCGTGCCGGAATTTCCGCCAAGCGATGGATAGTTGATGTATTTGGCTTTAATTCGAGTGTCGGTAAACGAAATCGTCTGAGCCTCGGCATAGCGCGGCAGCAACGCTTGCGCCATCATTAGGCCCATGCCACCGACAATGGCAAGTGAACTTGCGCGCGATAAAAATTCGCGTCGGTCAAAGCGCCCATGACAATATTCGTCGTACAAATCGTAAACACGCTGGTCAATTTCTAGTTGCGTCACGCCGTTTTTTGGTGTTGCCGATGCTGACTGGTCAAGCTGTCCTAAGGTCATTGCAGTTCCTCCTGAAGTCTTTCAACGGATTGAGAAATTTCGAATTAAAACCAGAGGGTAACGATACTCCAAAATTCGATAATAGATAGAACCTAAAGTAAATTTGGAATAACCGCCGCCGCCGTAGCGTGCTGGTTTTTTGTGGCGTCGTACCGTTGAAACAAGTGGCTGTAGATGCCCTAAAATGGGGCATCTACAGCCTATTAAATCGAGCAATTAGCAGACATTCAAAGCTCCAACGTCTCGCGCAACACCTTCGCCTGTCGCCGTGAAATTTCTACCGTTCTCCCATCGCGCAGCTTCACCAAGTAGCCATCGCTCATCGCTGATTGAATGCTAGTTACCCATTTTAAGTTAATCAAATGACTGCGGCTGGCGCGAAAAAATAGCGTGGGATCCAGCCGTTCTTCCAGATAACCTAAGCTGCGGGACAGCAGCGGCTGCTTGCCGTCAAACCACACATGCGCGTAGTTGCCCATGACTTCAAAACCGCTTACATCGCCCAAGCGTACAAACCAGCATTGTTCACCCTCGCGCACAAAAATCGTGTCGTCAGCACCTTTTTTAACGAGCTGCGGCGCGGTGGTTGTAGGCTTTTGCATCCGCTCACGGGCACGCGTTAGCGCGATGCTTAGGCGTTCGGGCGCGATGGGCTTTAGTAAATAGTCGAGCGCGTTGCGTTCAAACGCCTGCAGCGCATGGTGATCGTAGGCAGTGGCAAAAATCACGATGGGCATGTAATCAAGCTTATCGAGGAGATCAAAGCCAGTCGCGCCCGGCAGATGAATATCTAGCAGCAACACGTCGGGTCGCAGGCTTTCGATACCTTCCAAGGCGGCCTCTACATTGGCAGCTTCGCCGATAATTTCGCAATCACTGTGCTCGGCCAATAGCGTGCGCAGTTCTTGTCGAGCCAGGCGCGAATCTTCAACAATAAATATTTTCATGATTTTGATTGTGGCACCAATAACGTCACCTTCACCGTGTCAGCAACAGCGTCAATATTGCACTTGGCGCCTGCGCCGCCCACGCGCTGTAGCCGCTCACGCAAGTTGTTCCAGCCGATACTTGGGTGTTCTACCGGTGCCCAGTTGCCGGGGTTGGTCACGCTAATTTTTAGCGTGGCCTTTTCCGTCGAAATTGCAATCAACACAGTGCCACCGCCTACACGTTTGGCAATACCGTGCTTCACCGCGTTTTCAACCAAAAGCTGCAGCAGCATAGGCGGTAAGGTACTGTTGGATGCAAGATCAGCATCAATTTGCCACTGCACATCCAAGCAGTTTTCATAATGCAATTGTTCAAGTGCGATGTAGTCGCGCACGATCGCAAGCTCGTCATTTAGGCTTACACGGTCATGCTGACTGTGATGCAAGGTATAGCGCAAGATGTTCGATAGTTGCGTCACCATGGTGCGGGCTTTGTCGGTGTCTTCGTTAATCATGGCGCGTAAATTATTGAGCGCATTGAAGGTAAAGTGCGGATTTATTTGCCCCTTCAGCACGTCAAGTTCAAGCTTACTTTGCGCGGCTTTAGCGCGCCAGATTTCAATCTCGGCTTCGCGATAGCGACGCAAATAATAGGCGCTTAGCCAAATGCCGCACCATAGCCACAGCATGATGGCGGAGTTAAAAATATAGCCAATAACGCTACCAAAACGATAGTCCGCGTTGCCGCCCGGCAGCGTCACCCAGCTTAGAGCCAACGCGATTTTTAAAATCATAAAAATGCCGCATTGCACGATGATGGCTGCCAGCGGTACTAGCACCAACATGCAGGCCAACAGCGGCCACCCAGGAGCCGACAGCCTGCCATGTTTGAGCATGATGTTGCGCAAAACTTCGCTAGCGCCATAAAGCCCTGAGCCTACGAGCATCATGATTAAAACAATGCCTGAAGCCTTACTAAAATACTGCGCAAAAATTAGAAGTGAAACGACAATATAGCCGCCCCAAAAAATGGCTTGAAATGTTGCGCGTTTGCGGATAAACATATTTTTTAAAAGCGTTGGAAGTTTACGGCGTGGTTTTAGGTGGTGCAATAAATGCCTTAACCTGCGTTACTAACCATTGTGGATCATCCCACATCAAAAAATGATAACCGGTTTCGCTCATCTCGATTTGCACGCCTTTTAAATTTGCATATTGATCCGTATAAGTTTTACGCACGGCCTCTTTTGTGGAGCCGTACTGGGCATAAGCCGCCCATGCGCCCAGCACCAAAGTAGGGCTGGTAATTTTAGATATATCGTCGCGTAGGTCAATGGTCATTAGCTCGTACATCGCCTGTGTGGTAGTGGCACGATCGCTCGCAATGCCCCAATTTAAAAGGGTTTCCATCCGATTCTCACTCAAGGTCATGCCGCGTAGATTGCCCTTTAGTCGCGAGTGATACATTTCTAGCGAGCCTTGCATCATGCCTGTTTTCAACCCGTCCGCCATTGGTTTAGCGGTGGCCGCTGTGGCCGTGGGCGCGGTAGCGGCCGGAAAAAACGGCAGGGAATCCACGATGATAATGCGATCCAATCTGCTTGGAGCCTTAATCGCCATTTGCAGCGCTAATTCGCCACCAAGGCTATGTCCAATCATCATCGGTTTTTGCAGTTTTTTAGTGTCGATATAGTTAAGCAAACTATCGCGCATCGTGCTTAAAAATTTATCCTTAGCGCGATCACCCTGAATGGCTGGTAAGCCAGCAAAACCAGGCAGTTGCACGATATGGCACTGCACATTTACGGTTTGCAATTGCACACAGGTTTCGTCCCAAACGGCGGCGGCGCTATTTAAGCCGGGCACCATAATTAAAGGGTGACCTTCACCGCGTATGGTAATGCGAAGGTCTTGAAATAGTTCGGTGCCGTCAGCTGCGGCAAAAGCAACGTTGGCAATTAAGATGACAAAAGCTAAAAACGCAGCACGAAAATGAAATTTCATTTTAAAGCTCCATATCAGTGTGGGGACGAATGCAGTATCGGTGGTGAAATAGCAATACGGCAAACATTCGGAGAAGCGGTGCTGGCAGCTGGCGGACGGCCGTTTCACGGGGCAGGCGGTTTCAAGCCGCCAGTGAGTAAGCTGAGTTTTGATTCGAAAACCCGCTACACACCGCAAATTGGATCAACAAACGCGATGTGCTTAGCCAATAGTCGCATTGGGCTGCCGCGTCACGCGGGGCTCGAAAACCATGAAAACATGCTTTTTTTCAGTGGTGCGAGTGTTCTGGAAGTGGCGATTATGCGCTGTCTAGAGCGCTATGATTTTTAAGTGAATGCGTAACTATTACGGTGTGGCTTACAATAAAAAATGGTCACCATGAGTTGGCCTACCACCAGCGCCCGAGCCTATTTAGTGCGGGTTGCGAGCGCTGCACTAATACCCGTTTGACCGGCGGCCTCTCGCACAAGTAACGGTTGAAGCGATTACTTTATGCGCTGTGGATACCACGGTAGCGATCCCTCCGTGCCCAATAAATTTGGCTGAAGACGACCGTAAATAGGACATTTTTAGAAATTATTCTTTAAAAAAACGGTTATTGGAGAATTTTGCGTTTTTTTAAGTGCGACGGGTTTATCGGTTAGCTATTTCCTTGCAATCTCGTGTCGGCTGTAGAGAATCGCTAGTAAAGATTGTGTAAACGACTTCGGGGAGGCTTTGTAAGTCCGAGTCTGCCTTCCCCCGGAGAGGGATAGTCGCTTGAGGCAAAATACAAATAATCCTATTAAAGTGATAATTTGATAATAAAAACCGCAATTTATAATGATTTTATTGCAACATTACTCGTGTTTAGTGCAACTTGATGCATAATAGCTATCCAGAGCATTTGTTCTGTCTGAGTATTGGAGGCGAGTCGTGGAACACTTTAATATAATTTTAGCGATATGCCGTATCGCTGCACAGGTCCCAAGCAAGCCGCTACACGCACAAGTAAAGCGCTTAATTTCAAAACTGGAAGCTGAAGGCGCTTCAAAAGAAGCGAGTGCCCTTGCTCAAGTCATAGATAACGTTGACATGGAAACTAAACTAATTCCTAGTCGCTTGATATTGTCCAAATTGAATGTTGGGTGGGGGGAGCCGTTGACGCATGCCGTCAAACCACCGGTAGATAAAGAGTCAAGCAACCCCTTAGCTGAAATAATCCTAAGCCATAACAATGCAACTAAACCCGTTTTTGATTCAAAATTCGAAATTGCGCTAGAAGCACTCATAAATGAGTGGGCTCATGTAAATGAGTTTAAAGAAAATAATATATTTCTTCCTATGAGTTGTCTGATCTATGGGGAGCCCGGTACTGGAAAAACAAAAACCGCATTGTACATGGCGCAAAAAATCGGCTTGCCAGTTATAGTGGCTCGCCTTGATGGTTTGATCTCGTCTTTTCTTGGAACAACTGCAAGAAACATCTCAAATTTATTTGATTTCGCAAATAGATATAACGCGGTTTTGCTTCTCGATGAGTTTGATGCAATTGCAAAAATTCGAGATGACCCACATGAGCTTGGCGAAATCAAGCGAGTCGTAAACACCTTACTTCAGTGCATTGACGGCCGCCTTGGAAAAGGCTTCACTATAGCAATAACAAACCACGAACAATTACTAGATAGCGCGGTTTGGAGGAGATTTGACGCTAGAATTTATGTGCCGAAACCCGATGGACCAGCTAGAAAGAAGATTATTGAGCGCTATCTGAGGGACGAATTAAAGGCGGAGGAGATGGAGTTTCTATGTTGGCTATCTAGCAATTATTCTGGAGCAGAAATAGAGTCGTTATGTAACAACTTAATTAGACAATCGATAATATCGAAAAACAACGATAGCATCATTGTGAAGGTAACAAACTACATTCAACTTAATAGTGAACTAGTCGAAATAAATAAGCGGAATTTAATCTTAGGCAGTCATGAGGAGCTTGCCTATAAGCTGTTTAAAGAATCAAGAACACAGTTTAGCAACGACATGCTTGCTAACCTTTTCAAAAAAGACAAATCCACTATCAGTCGTTGGCTCAAAAAATATGAGCAGGTAAGCAATGAAAAATAATCCCGTCCAGATCGTTCTAAATGTATCGGACTACATTACTATTCCGGCGGTTAACCCAGGTGGGAAAAATACCGATTTTTATGCAAATGCAGATCAAGCTTTTGTAGATCATAAGCAAAAAATACTCCTTACTGCGCATGCAATTAAACATACCATTAGCGAGAACCCAAGTTCATCAGTTTTTGCACATGTGAGCCTACAATCAAAAGCGTTGGCGAAAAGCCACCGTCCCATAAGTGCGATATTTCCAACCGGCAAGGTTGAATACGTTGGAGGCGGGCAACTGGGTGAAATGTTAGTCGAATTAAATAGCAAAAACATTGATGCCGTTGTATCCGCAATCGAGAAAGCTGAAACAACAACAACCTTAGCCGAAAGAGACGGCAAAATCACCTTCAAGCCCAGCCGAAATAAAAGTGAGGTTGGTGCAATTTCAGAAATTCGCTTGCATCAAGCGTCCGATAAAAGAAATTTCTCAATAGAAAAAGCGATTGCATGGTTAAGCGACGTGAGAACAGGTGGGGTCTATTTTGTAGAGACATTTTTCGATGCAAGTAAAGATATAGCTGTTTCGCCGGCATCGAATTTAATAGCAATGGCTTTAGATTTTGATAAGCGGCTTAATAGCTTAGACGGTAGGATAAAAATCCTTCGTTCAAATCCAGAATGGAAGCGCATTGCATTTTATGCAGTAAAAATAAATGAAGACGAAATAAGAAACGAACAGCTTCACAAAAAAATAATTACTTTTTTTGAGCAACAATTAATAGTTAAGAAAATTCATCTATCTCCGATTTTAAAAGGGGCGCACAGCACTGATGACGTAAACAACGTAGGCTTTGTTAAGGTCCCGATACCAACTGACTCAACCTACCCTATTGTAGGAATTATTGACTCGGGAATTTCTAAAACCTCAAATCTTGGTGCATGGTCGGCGGGGTCAATCGATTTTATTCATGGCGCGCAACAAGACTTTTTTCATGGAACATTTATAGCAGGACTCATCTCAGCAGCCGCAGCTTTTAATAAAACTACGCCACAATTGCAAGAAGCGCCATGTAAATTTTACGATCTAGGATTATTTGCAACTGACGCAAATGAATTCGGCAAATTGTTTCCAGGAGGCTTCCTTGATTTCTTGCAGCAGCTAGATTTTGAAATTCCCAGTGCTAAGAAGCTTGGGGTCAGGATTTTTAATATGAGCTTATCCGTAATTCTCGCCGTGGAGGATGATAGTTATGGCATATTTGCTTCGACAATCGATGAAATTAGTGACAATCACGATGTTATATTTGTATTGCCAGCTGGTAATTTGGAAGGTACATTTTCTAGAGACCTATGGCCCTCTAATCCTCATGAAATTCTGGGCATGTTAGCAAAATACAAGCACCCTGGAAAAGATAGAATATATCAGCCTGCTGAAAGCATTAGATCAATATCGGTGGGTGCACTAGAACCAGCTTCCGACGTTAATGCATTAAAGCCCACTACATATACTCGGAGAGGGCCAGGGCCAGCGCTCGGCATAAAGCCTGATCTTGCACAGATCGGCGGCTCTAGCAATACAGATGCTGGATTGTATTCAGTCAATTCAATAGGCCAAAAAGTGTCTGATCGCGGGACGAGCTTTGCAGCGCCATTAGTGGCAAAAAGCCTTGCGACGTTAAATTCAAGCATTCAAGGAGATATTTCCAGAGAAGTGCTGATTGCTCTGTTGATTCACCACGCAAGTTATCCTGAACCTTTAAATGAAAAAGACCTTATCCCAATAATTAGAGATTTTATGGGGCATGGCATACCGGCAACAACCAACGACATTATTTTGTACGATGATCATTCAATCAGTCTTGTTTTTGAAGGGGTACTGAAAGCAAAGCAAGAGCTCAAATTTGATTTCAGATGGCCTGCATCCCTTACAGATGAAACGGGCAGATGCCGAGGGAATGTAGTACTTACTTTAGCGTTTACGCCAGATTGTGCATATAAGTGTGGTCATGAATTTGTACGAACAAATCTTGATTGCTATTTACGTCAGGCCCAGATAGACAAGGAGACGGGCGAAATAAAATATAGAGGTGTATTAAAAAGCGAAGTCGGTAAAATCCATGAAAGAGAGTTGATTGAAAACGGGATGAAATGGTGGCCAATAAAAAAATATAAGAAGGAACTCAGCCCAACAGGCAACTCATCTTCTTGGCGAATTGTAGTTGATTCATTATCTAGGGCCGCAGCAAAATTTCCTGAAGCCGGAGTTAAGTTTGCAGTTATTCTTTCAATAGCTGACCCTAAAAAAAGGGCGGATGTTTTTAATGAGGTTCGTCGGAATTTAGTCTCGCAGGGTATTTCAATTGCTGACATCCGAGCAGCGGGAAAAATTAGAGCTAAGACCTAATAATCTTATTGCAGTTACGACGCTATTCTTGAAATTTAGGCAGTCAGCGGTGATGTAAATTAAAAGTCGTTGAAAAAGATAAAAAACAACGGTAGAGTACATGTGCACGATTTAGTTCAGGCTGCCTGCTCAAAATGTGCTGGACGAGTGGATCGAAGCGACTCACGCTAACGGCCCCCTTAAGTCTGCTTGCCAATCAACGAAAACGCATTTTCAATAATCGCGAGCGGCGCACTTTTAGAGCAGTGCGGTGTTTGCATAACGTAAAGACAGTTTTGATTCGAAAACCCGTCGCACACCGCAAATTGGATCAACAAACGCAATGTGCTTAGCCAATAGTTGCAGTGGGGCTGCCGCGTCGCGCAAGGCATCGGGCTTAAAGACAGGATAGATATTGTCGTACAAAATTGGCGCGCCAATATTTGCCATGTGCAGCCTCAGCTGGTGTTTTTTACCAGTGTGCGGGTGTAGCTCAAAGTGACCAATGCCATTATTGTCGGCAAGTAAATGAATAGTGGTGCGGGCGTTGATTTTGCCGGTACTAGCAATTGCGGATTGCATAAAATTAGCGGCTGGCACGATGCAGTTTTCTATCTCAAGAGGAAATTGCCACGATAAATTTGCTGGAATTGCCGCCCGCGCTTCGTAGCGCTTTTGAATTTTGTGTTCCGCGAACAGTGCGGCGTAGGCTCCGCGCGTGTGAGGCTGTTTGGTGAAGCACACGAGCCCTGCGGTTTCTAAATCAATGCGGTGCATGGGGGCTAAATCGGCTAAGCCTAATCGGCGCTTGAGCCGCACCAATAGGGTTTCTTGCACATATCGTCCGACGGGTGCGACGGGTAAAAAATGGGGTTTATCGGCCACTACAATCAGCTCATCTTCAAAAATAATCGTTTCCTGCGCGGCTATTTTTTCTTCGTCTTCAACATGGCGATAGTAGTACACCAATTGCTGCGGGATGAAGGGCGAATTGGGCGTTAGCGGCATGCCCTGTGCGTCGATAACGGCACCAGCTTCCATTCGTTTAATAATTTGTGAAAGCGTGATGGTATCGAAGCGGGTGGCCAGATAGCTGAGTAAATTAGAGTG
>JAYUOW010000247.1:0-10107 GCA_043760555.1 Betaproteobacteria bacterium | reverse complement strand
CGCCGATGATAGTGCGGATCTCCCGTGCGAAAGTAGGTCATCGCCAAGACCCTTATAAACGCAGCCCCTCCCAGATTACTGGCGAGGGGCTTTGTTTTTGTATTTTTAGTTTGGAAATCTCAATGTGACTGTGGCTCGATGCTTCGTGCTCAATGTGTGCGTAACGCGAGCATCGCTGTAAAAGAAGCCGCCACCGTTCCAATTGTCCTTTGAACACGCTAAACTACCCGCACCAAATTAAGCGTCATCTCAGCTAAGCCCAACCATCAAATCATCGGAGTAAAAATGAATATTGCGCAAGATACCGTCGTGACGGTTCGTTATGAAATCTTTATGGCTGATGGTTCAGCCATTGATGGCGCGGACGTTGTGCTTTCTTATTTGCACGGCGGTTATGGCGGCATTTTTCCGAAGGTGGAGGAAGGTTTGACTGGCAAGGACGTCGGCGAGCTTTATAGCATCACGCTTGACCCTAATGATGCGTTTGGCGAATACGATGCCGATCTGATTAAAATTGAGCCGCAAAGTGCGTTTCCGAAAGATGTAAAAATCGGTATGCAATTTGAAGGCGCGCCGCCTGATGCAGAAGACGAAGAATATGTAATGTATTCCGTGACCGACATTGCCGATGGCAAAGTGGTGGTGGATGGAAATCACGAATTAGCCGGTGAACGTTTGCTGTTTAAATGCACCGTAATGGCAGTTCGCGAAGCCACCAAAGATGAACTGATACACGGCCACGCGCACGACGCACATGGCGTGATGCACTAAACGCGCGCTGCAATAACTCAAGCGCGATGAGTAAACAAATGCCTGAAGATGCCCGAATATGGGGCGTCTTCAGGCATTCTGTTTTGCAAATTCGATCGTTAAGTTAGCATCAAAACAAACCTTAAAATCCCATGCCGCCCAACATCACTTCAAACGGTGAAACAGCATTATCTGGCCGCACCTTAATTCTGACCCAATTGGTAACCGGACTGCCTGGGCTTTCAACACGGGTAATGTTCGCGATGGGTCTGCGATCAATTGGGCTTTGGTACGGCGCTAAGCGATATTGATGGGTGTCACCGTGCGCAAACAACACTGGCTTTTGCCACGCTTGGGCAGTCGCTTCAAACGCCCGTAAAAACGGCGGGTAGGCTCCTGCAACTACCTTTGCTGATGGCTCTTCAAAACCAGGATTGGCGTGTGCAAACATCACAACGCCCGCTGCATTTTCCGCACGCGCAAGCGCAAACGCTGCCTGCATCCACGCAATATTTGCAGCTTCACGCTCTCGCTGCTCGGCGTCCATCGCGGCGTTAAAGCCAACGCCATCGTTGCTCCCCTGCACGTTCACGGTGAAAAAAATAATGCCATCGCGTTGCCAGCGCATATTTTCTGAATAACGCGTTGGCGGCGTGCCTGCACCATTAACAGCGTCACTTTGGCGCGCTACCGTAATGCGGCGGTGGCCAAGTGATTCATTGTTCGGATAAAACAGCGTGCGCAATTTCGCAATACGTTCCAACGGGTCTTGCGCGCCATTACTTTTGCGTTGGCAATCAACAAACTCGTTGTCGCCCGGAATATAAATGAGCGGGCTGCTGGACTGTTGATATTGCTTCAAGCGTGCCGTAAACAGAGCATCTGTACAGGGTGAGTCGCTGCCAGCTTTAAAGTCGCCAACATGAAATACAAATGCAAACTGCTCTTTGTTCAATGCGGCAAACATGTTCGCAAATGCCAAATCATCGCGCGGGTTGTACTGCGTGTCGCCTAAAAACGCGACGCTAAAATCTCGACTACTCGGCGTAGATGTCGCGCAACCCGCCAACAAAAACAGCGTTGCCCCCAAACCAACCAATTGCTTAAAAACACGCATCACTTATCACTCCGCCAATCGTTTCAGCGCGTACAGCGCCACCAAAGCATCGCGCGGCGCAAGATCATCCGGCCGCAACGCCTCCACCGCATCAAGCAGCGCCAAGGCGCTCGCCTGCCGGGCTGATTGCCCGTGCGTAGCAGCAGATGCATCATTGGCGGATGAAAATAAATCATCACCGGCATCACTGTTGCGACTTTTTTCTAAGCTCTGCAAATGCTGCTTTGCCACCCGAATCACTGGCTTTGGCACGCCCGCCAAAAGCGCTACTTGCAGGCCATAACTTTGGCTGGCAGCGCCTGGTTGTAGCTTGTGCATGAACACAATGCGGTCTTTGTGCTCCACCGCGCTCAAGTGTACATTCGCCACGTTGGGCAGCTGCGTATAAAGACGCGTCAGCTCAAAGTAATGGGTGGCAAAAAGAGTGTAACAGCGCACCGTTTGCGCTAAGTGTTGGGCAATAGAATAGGCGAGCGCTAAGCCGTCGAAGGTCGAAGTACCACGGCCAATTTCGTCGATCAATACCAGCGATCGCGACGTCGCGTTATGCAAAATATTGGCGGCTTCCGTCATCTCCACCATGAAGGTAGATCTGCCCGAAGCCAAATCATCGCTCGCGCCAATGCGTGTAAAAATCGCGTCCACAATGCCGATGCGCGCAGACTTCGCGGGCACAAACGATCCTGTATGCGCCAGCAAAACAATCAACGCTACCTGCCGCATGGTCGTCGATTTACCGCCCATATTTGGCCCGGTAATCAATAGTAACTGCCGCTGCCGCGATAGCGCGCAATCATTCGCAATAAACTCATCCACCTGCGACTCCACCACCAAATGGCGACCTTCGGAAATCAAAATACAGTCTTCATCGCAAAATGTCGGCGCATTTAATTTCAGCTCAATCGCGTTATGGGCAAAGGTTGCCAACACATCAAGCTCGGCCGCCGCGCGCGCCACCGCCTGCAAATTAGCTACTTGCGGCGTTAAGGTGCGCAGCAGTTGGTCGAACAAAAACTTCTCGCGTGCTAACGCCCGTTCGGAAGCCGATAACGCTTTATCTTCAAAGGTTTTAAGCTCTGGCGTGATGTAACGCTCGGCATTTTTAAGGGTTTGGCGACGTCGATAATCATCGGGCACTTTATCAACCTGACCCTGCGTAACCTCAATAAAAAAACCATGCACCTTATTGTATTCAACACGTAAATTATTGATGCCGGTACGCGCGCGTTCGCGTGCTTCCAAATCAAGCAAAAACGCACCCACATTGCTTTGCAGGCCGCGACACTCGTCTAAATCCGCGTCAAAACCATCGCGAATCACGCCGCCTTCGCGAATGGTAATTGACGGCTCATCTTGCAATGCGCGCTGCAAAAAATCGAATAACCCTGCGTGATCCTGCCCCAATTGCCCAAGCTGCCCGCGTAGCGCATCAATGCGCGGTGCGTTTATTTCGCTCAAGGTCGCAACCACAGCAGGTATTGCGCCTAACGTATCGCGCAGAGCGCTTAAATCGCGCGGCCGTGCAGTAAGCAAGCCCACCCGAGTTGCGATCCGTTCAATATCAGACCAATTTACCATTGGACGCTGAACAGCCGCATAGCGATGCTGGGTGCTATCGGACGCACTTAACGCCGCCACGGCAACCAGCCGAGCATTCAACACATTGCGGTCGCGAATTGGATGATGCAGCCAATGCCGCAGCAGACGTGCGCCCATCGCGGTCACGGTTTTGTCTAGGCACGATAGCAGCGTGGGTGCGGCTTCACGATTGATGGTTTCGGTAATTTCTAAATTACGGCGGGTAGCCGCGTCAAGCAAAATAAAACCATCGCGCTGCTCCACGCGAAACCCCGTAATATGCGGCAATGCAGCCTGTTGGGTTAGTCGCGCGTAGGCCAATAACGCACCTGCAGCACACACAGCCAAGGGCAAATTAGCGCAGCCAAAACCCGCTAAATCTTGCGTGCCAAACTGCTCGCAAAGCCGCTGGGTGGCCGAATCAAATTCAAATTGCCAAGATGCAACATGGCGTGCATTGGGCAAGTTTGCGCGCATTACAGTGTCAGCATTATCAGCCAACAAAACTTCCGCTGGTTGCAACCGCGCTAATTCGGCGTCCAATAAATGTGCATCAATTTCGCATACGCAAAATTGGCCGCTCGCCAACACCAACCACGCTAAGCCAATTTTGCCCGCTAAACCGTCACGCCCTATTGGTGCAGCTTGCACCGCCAGCAGCATCGCTTCGCGGGCGGGTTGCAGCAGCGCCGCATCCGTTAACGTGCCTGGCGTGATGATGCGCGCCACTTTGCGCTCTACCAATCCCTTGGGCGAAGGCTCGCCTACTTGCTCACAAATAACGACGCTTTCGCCCAAGGCGACTAACTTTGCCAAGTAGCCATCCAGCGCGTGAAACGGCACGCCAGCCATTTTAATCGGCGCGCCATCGCTACTGCCGCGTGCGGTTAACGTGATGCCAAGCAACTTGGATGCCTTTACCGCATCATCAAAAAACAGCTCGTAAAAATCACCCATACGATAAAACAACAGCGTATTTAAATGATCCGCTTTTAAGCGCAAATACTGCTGCATCATCGGCGTGTGGCCAACGAAGTCGTTATTGGGTGCGGTAAGTACGCTAGCCATAAAAGCTGCTTACTTCGGGCCCTGAATAAGTTTTAATAGCCCCGGAAACACCTTCGGCGTCGCGGCCACTACCGTGCCGTTTTTAAGGTAATCATCGCCCGCAGCAAAGTCGGTAATCAAGCCGCCTGCTTCTTTTATGAGCAAGGCACCGGCCGCCATATCCCAAGCCGATAAGCCCGATTCCCAAAAGCCATCATAACGGCCGCAGGCTACATAAGCTAAATCCAACGCGGCTGAACCCGGACGGCGCACGGCTGAAACATTCTGCGTCACGGCTTTAAATGTGGCGGTGTACGCATCAAAATTGGCGAATTCTTTATACGGAAAACCGGTGCCAATAAGGGAATCTTTTAAATACAGCACCTTCGATACCCGAATGCGTCGCTCGTTTAAAAACGCACCGCTGCCCCGCGTGGCGATAAATAAATCATTGCGCGTTGGATCATAAATTACCGCGTGCGTTAGCACCCCTTTTACCGCGCACGCAATGGAGGTGCAATATTGCGGAAAGCCGTGCAAAAAATTAGTGGTGCCATCGAGCGGATCAATAATCCACTGGTAATCAGATGTGCTCTCGCGCAAGCCTGATTCTTCGGCCAAAATGCCATGGTCAGGATACGCGCCCAGCAAGGTCGAGATAATTGCATCTTCAGCCGCACGATCCACCTCGCTTACGTAATCATTCATGCCCTTACGCGTGACGGTAAGCTTGTCGATATCGTTAGACGCGCGGTTGATAATGGCGCCGGCAGCGCGAGCGGCCTTCACGGCAACGTTTAGCATGGGATGCATAATTTGGCTTTCTAAAGAGCGGGTTTGATGTATTTCAAAATTAACCTCCCATTTTACGTGATTTGGGCTGCAAACCAACCTAAATCGGCACTTACGCGGTAAAAATGCACCAAGTTTTAGGTGCTACAAAAGCTTGGCTAGGTTTAACGCGATAAAATACGAATTCTTCGCAAAATTAAATGCGTTAACCCGCATTCCCTAGTCGCTATGAATTCGCCCGAAACTGCCGTACAACATCCTAAAAACCAAGATGCCTTAACTGCCGTCCGCGCCGTCATCAGTGCCGACATGGCGCAGGTTGATGCAGTCATCCGCGCCCGCTTAAGCTCTGAAGTGGCGTTGATAAACCAAATTTCCACCTACATCATCGGCGCTGGCGGCAAGCGGCTGCGCCCGGTGTTGGTGCTGCTCTCGGGCTTAGCGTTCAATGCGCCACCCGCTAAATTGCATGAGCTAGCAGCCGTGATTGAGTTTATTCACACGGCTACTTTGCTGCATGACGATGTCGTAGATGAATCTGACTTGCGGCGCGGCAAAGCCACGGCGAACGCCGAATTCGGTAATGGCGCATCCGTGCTCGTCGGCGATTTTTTGTATTCGCGCGCTTTCCAAATGATGGTGGGCGTAGGCTCCATGGACGTCATGCGCGTGCTGGCTGAAGCCACCAATATCATCTCTGAAGGCGAAGTGCTGCAGCTGATGAATATAGGCGACGCCGATATTGACGAAGAAAATTATCTGCGTGTGGTGCGCTATAAAACCGCCAAACTATTTGAAGCCGCTGCCCGCGTAGGCGCGCTGGTGGGCGATGCGCAGCCAGCGCAAATTGAGCAGCTTGCCCAATACGGCATGCATTTAGGCACCGCGTTTCAGCTAATCGATGACGTTCTCGATTACTCCGGCGATGCAACGGAGATCGGTAAAAATTTAGGCGACGATTTAGCCGAAGGCAAACCCACGCTGCCGCTAATTTACGCCCTGCGCACGGGCAACAGCGCACAACAAAAAACAATCAGAAACGCCATCGAAGGCGCCGGTGATCCATCGGTAAAAGTGGATATCGCGAATGTCGTCGCCACCTTGGTCGCAACAGGAGCGCTTGATTACACCACAGCCTGCGCACGGCGCGAGGCTGAAACAGCGCGAGATGCAGTGGCTAATTTGCCTAAGTCTTCTTACCGCGATGCGTTGATGCAGCTAGCTGCGTTTTCAGTCGATCGACGCTACTAAATTGCTCTGGAACGATGCTTGGAGATAGCCTAAAATAGGGCGTCTTCAGGCATTTATTATACGGTAGCGTGTTGTGCAGTAATAACCATCGGAGCCAAAGTGATGTGCGCCATTTGCGTAGGCTGCACGCGCTTAGCGGTGATAATCATTGGCTCTAAGTAACGGTAGCCAAGCGATTTGCAGTGACGACGATAGTTTCCATTTTTTGCACTGGCATTGCAGGTGCTGCAAACGCGTTAGCTAAAACAGCGATGCTTAATGCTGCGCAGCCAATTAAACTTGCAACCATGCCGATGTCGTTAGTAGTGTTTTTCATGATGATCTCCGTGGGGTTTGATGTGGTGTTTGTGTTTCGATGAGTTCAGTATGTATGAGCGCAAACAACTAACCAATCAACATGCGACGAAGTGCAAAAAAGTAGGCTTGAGCTGCGCTTTTTGGGCGGGAAATGGGTTGCGAGTGGCGTATTGCTTGGATATTCTGTTGGTGAAGGATTGGCTTTTCGATCAAGGTGGATTCAAGCTCGAAGTGCAACAATGAATAGTGCATTTCTCTTCGAAGAGAGGTGCTCAAAAGCTGTAGGTCGGGTTAGGCGTTTTTTGCCGTAACCCGACGTAGCGGTCGATTTATAGTGTCACGGCAAAAAACACCTAACCCGACCTATTTATTCGCAAATCGCCAACCGTTTACGCAATTTGAATGTCGGCAGTACGGAAAAAGTTGCACTTCGATTTTGAATCCAAGCAATTTTAGCCATAAAGTATACTTGAAGACGCCCTAAATACGGGCGTCTTCAAGTATTTTTTCGCGCGGTTAAAACAGCATTCGATCAAGCCCAACGATTAACGTCACCGTGACAGATGCCGTGAGATAGCACAGCCCATATTGCTTCCACGTGAGTGCTAAGCTTTGGCTACCGCGCCATGCTAACAACATCAAACCTAGCGAAACCACGATCGGTACAGTCCATGCGCCCAAGCCAAAATACACGCTGAGCCGCGCTTCATCGTTGAGGTTAAACGCGCTGACGCCAGTGGCCAGCAATCGCATGAATGCGGCAAAATATAAAAATGCGAATGCGACGCTTAGTTTAAAGCGTCGCACTAAAATGAATGCCACCACGGCTTGCACTATGGTTATCAACGGCCCTGCTGCGTCAATAATTGCTTTGTGCGTAGCGGATGCGGGTGTTAACGAAGACACGCCATTTAGCCGCGCTGACATGTCATAGCCCAGCGCAAGCCCCGTGATAAAGTGGGCGGCCTCGTGCAATGCGAAGGTAGCAAAGCCCGCTAAAAATAGCCAAAGGTTAAGACGTGCCGTGCTGATGGGCTGGGATAATTGCATGGGTGGCTGCTCCGCTTAGGTTGGTTTTTAAATTGGAAATAGCGTTGAGCATAGTGGCGCGTTGTAACGCCGCGAAGCGTTTTGCGACCAAACCTAGTTAGGTCGGATGAAGGCTGGCGAGCGGCGACGAAACGGGGTTTTGTATACGTTGTAGACCTAGTGCGAAGCTAAATGCAATTGCAATCGATACCTGCAGATACCCTATTTTAGGGCGTTTTCAAGCATTCATTTGACTGAAAATTACTACGCTAAACCGTAACGCGCTGCGCAGTAACAACAATCGGAGCCAACGTAATCTGCGCCATTTGTGTAGGCTGTACGCGCTTAGCGGTGACAATCATCGGCTCTAAAGTAACGGTAGCCAAACGATTTGCTGTCACTACGATGGTTTCCATTTTTTGTACTGGCATTGCTGGTGTTGCTGGTGTTGCGAAGGCGTTGGCTAAAACTGCGATGCTTAGTGCTGCACAGCCAATTAAACTTGCAACCATGCCGATGTCGTTTGTAGTGTTTTTCATGATGATCTCCGTTGGGTTTGATGTGGTGTTTGTGTTTCGATGAGTTCATTGTCCCCAAGGGGATTTGCTGCGCGGCATGCTTGAACCCAAACAACTAACCAATCAAGATGCGACGAAGTGCAAAAAAAACGGCTTGAGCTGCGTTATTTGGGCGGGAAATGGGTTTTGTGGGTGGTGTTTTTGCCATGTTCGCACGTTCAAGTCAAATTAAAAGCCCTGAAGACGCCCTAATTTAGGGTGTTTCCAGCCATTCAGCCACTAAAACCCACCGCGCTCTGGGTTAGCGTGCCAGCCAGATGGCTCCGGACTAAATTTGGCGTTGTCATCAATTTCAAATAGCGCTGCAACCATCGCGCCCAATTCAATGCCCAAAAATTGGTGTGCTGCTTGCGCACCGCCGTCTTTAAAGTTGGCGGCGCAGGCAAATTGCGCGAACCGTGGCCAGTTGGGCGATAGGTGTTGCACTAAAATTCTGCCTAGGTCGTACGACAATCTATTGCCGTCATCACTGCGTAAAAACGATTGCCCCGACCAAAATTCTTGGATCGTTGCCTCTGTCCAAAACTGTTGGTGTTTCGTGCGCATTTCAGCTGGGCTAAATTCACTGTGCGGGATGCGGCACAGTTTACTTTCGGTGTTTACCGCAAGCCCTTCGTTCAGCCATGTTGGGATGGGCAAATGCGCGACGCAGCTGTGCGTCATTTCATGGGCGATGATGGGCTCAATCGCGGTGATTTCTGATTTAACGCACACAAAATGGGCGCAGCCGTAGTTGATGTACATGCCGCTGCTGAGCGCGTATTCGCCGTCATCGGCGTAGTAGCGGGATACGTATTCGTAATATTGCTGCTCATCATCGAGCACGATTAAAATATCGCGGCCACCGCTGGGTACTTGCGCGACGTCCTTGAGTAAGCCGACAATGCGCTGCAGTGTTTTAGTCATGTAGTGCAATATTGTCGCCGCTGATTTTTCGTCTAGCGACGACAGCACCACGGCTTCGCCCAGCACGTCGAGATGATATTGCGAGCCTAACGCCACGCGCAGGTGGTTAAGCCACGCCAGTTCTGCGCGTTCCCACGCTGCAGCTTGCGCTGCCGGTTCAGCGATGCTGGCCGTCCATGCGTAAAGCTTATCCCAGTCAGGCGCGGGTGTGCCGGCAACGACAACCATCGAATCTTGCAGCGCAAAATCCGCCACACCTGCAGCACTCAAATGCGTTGGTGGTTCAATATCGTAAGTGTGTGCCGTTGGTTTTGGTGTCGCGGATTTTTTAGAAAAGAGCGCGCTGATTAGTTTTAGCATGACTTGATGGGAATAAATTTAACTTAAGATAAATGGTTGGAAACGCCCTAAAATAGGCTATCTCCAGCCTATTTTACAAGATCAAAATCACCCGATAATCATTCACGTTCGTTCGTGTTGGCCCCGTTACAATCAATTGATTGGTGGCCGCAAAAAAGCTGTAGCTGTCGTTACGGCGCAGCAATACGGTGGCGTTGGCTTGTTCCTCAGTGGCAAGCGCCAACGATTCAGGCGACAACCACGCGCCCGCATTGGTTTCAACGCCGTCGATGCCGTCTGTGTCGCACGCTAGGGCGTAAACGCCTTCCATGCCGTTTAAATCAATCGCCAGCGATAATAAAAACTCACAGCAGCGGCCACCACGTCTTAGGTTAGCGGGGTCATTTGGGTCTTCACCTTCGT
>JAYUOW010000246.1:0-31117 GCA_043760555.1 Betaproteobacteria bacterium | reverse complement strand
TGCTGACACACTCGTGTACCGCAGCATTGGAGATGGCGGCTTTGCTTACGAACATGGGCGCGGGCGACGAAGTAATTATGCCGTCCTACACCTTTGTTTCAACTGCGAACGCCTTTGCCTTGCGCGGTGCCGTGCCAGTGTTTGTTGATGTCGATGCCGCCACGCTGAATTTAGATGCCAGCAAAATTGCCGCAGCCATTACCCCCAAAACCCGTGCGATTTGCGTAGTGCATTACGCCGGCGTGAGCTGCGACATGGACGCGATTATGGCGTTAGCGACGAAGCATAATTTGCTGGTGATAGAAGATGCCGCACAAGGCATTATGTCGAGCTACAAAGGCCGACCATTGGGCAGCATCGGCCACATGGCGGCGTTATCGTTTCACGAAACTAAAAACATTATTTCTGGCGAAGGTGGCGCGCTGCTGGTGAACGACCCAGCGCTTGTTGAGCGCGCCGAAATCATCCGCGAGAAAGGCACTAACCGTAGCCTATTTTTTCGCGGACAAGTCGATAAATACACTTGGTGCGACATCGGCTCGTCGTTTTTGCCGGGCGAAATTACCGCTGCGTTTTTGTGGGCGCAAATGGAGCAAGCTGATGACATCACCAATCGTCGCATGGCTATTTGGCAACGTTATCACGACGCCTTCACGGGTCTAAGTGCAAGAGGCTTGGTCACCCGCCCTCACGTGCCACACGCACTAGAAGGTTCTACCCACAATGCCCACATGTATTATATATTGCTTGAAAATTTAGACGTACGCACGGCATTTATTGCACACTTAAAGGCTTCCGGAGTGCAGTGCGTGTTTCACTACATTCCGCTACACAGCGCACCGGCCGGTAAAAAATACTCGCGCGCCAACGGTGATTTAAGCCTTACCGATAATTTAAGCGAACGCTTAGCGCGTCTTCCCTTGTGGATAGGCTTAGAGCCGGAACAGCAAAAAGTGATCGACGCCGTTCATGCATTCTTCGGCTAGTCTTGTGGCAAATATTGCGCAAAAAACCTTTACCTATACCTTCAGCGTGGTCGTGCCGGTTTACGGCTGCGCAGCATGTTTGAACGAGCTGGTGAGCCGCATCAATAGCAGCCTTACACCGCTTAACAAGCCCTTTGAAATTATCCTCATCAATGACGCCAGCCCTGATGATTCGGCGCGCGCTTTGCATATGCTAGCAAGTGAGCAGCCGCATGTAAAAGTAGTGAGTTTCTCCCGCAACTTCGGCCAGCATGCCGCCATTACCGCAGGCATTGATTACGCCTCAGGAGAATGGGTAGCGGTGATGGATTGCGATTTACAGGATCAACCCGAAGAAATTCCCAAACTATATGCCCGCGCACTAGAAGGTTTTGATGTAGTTTGCGCACGGCGGCATCAGCGTAAAGACGGCATGTTTAAGCGGTTTTCATCGTGGATCTTTTGGAGCGCGTTTGATTTTTTGACGGATAAAAAAACCGATCATACAATTGGCAATTTTGGACTTTACAATCACGGTATTTTAGAAAATTTTCGCAACCTGCGCGAGCACAATCGCAACTTCCCTTTGTTTATTCGTTGGCTTGGTTTTCGCACGACCTACGTGGATGTGGACCACGCGCTCCGCGCAGAAGGAAAATCAAGCTACACCTTTGCCAAGCTTCTTACTTTGGCACTGGATAGCATGGTGTCGCATTCCAATCGCCCGTTACGCATCTCCATTAAATTCGGCTTTTTATTGGCGGTGGGTGCCGTCATGTTCGGTGCCTATTTAGTGTTGCGTTATCTCGTACACGGCGTACCCGTCGCTGGCTGGACGAGCGTAATGGTGACCTTGTTATTTGTATCAGGCATGTTGTTTGCCAACCTAGGGATGCTAGGTTTATACATCGGCAAGATTTTTGACGAAACCAAAAACAGGCCAATTTACGTGGTGGGTGATACACAAAATTGTTGCGAAAACACGCGCCGTGATTGACCGCCTTTTCGTCCGCGCTTACCCCCAGAAAAAATCGTGCTAAGCAAACAACTGTTGCGCTACGCCATTGCTGGCGTCACCAATAACGGCATCGCTTACGCCATCTATTTGTTGCTTGCCCACTTGCTTGACTCACCCAAAATCGCCATGAGCATTACCTACGTGGGCGGTATGACGGCCGGTTTTTTTATCAACCGGATCTGGGTATTCAAAAACCAAAACGCACAAGATGGTATAGCATGGGTTGACGTAATAAAATACCTCATCGCCCACGCATGTGGCTACGGTCTAAACTACACAGTTTTGCATTACTTTGTCGACGTACTTGGCTATCCACATCCAATTGTGCAGGCAGTTTCAATCTTAGTGGTAGCCGCTTTTTTATTTACTGTGTTTCGCTACTTTGTGTTTTCAACAAAACCAAAGTAGCCCTTCATTTGAAAGAATCTATGAGTGATGATTTAGGCTTAGGACTTGAACCCGGCGAACCGCACTACCGCGCCTTTGTTGGCCCACCTGCAGACTATGATTTAATTTGCGCGATGACCTTCGGGCTGTTAACGTCCCTCGGCCTACGTCAACATCACAAAGTACTTGATATTGGCTGCGGCTCATTGCGCATCGCACGCTTGCTTGTGCCCTACCTAAACCAAGGCGGTTATACCGGCATTGAACCGCACCAATGGCTCATGGACGAGGGTATTGCCAAGGAAATGGGTGCGGATCAGATTGCGTTAAAAAAACCTACCCTAATTTGCGCAGACAATGCTGCCGTGATTGAAGAAGCGGGGCAATTTGATTTTGCGTTTGCACAGTCCATTTTTAGCCACACCGGCACGGACTTACTCGACGGCTGGCTAAGGGAGACCAGTCGTGTGCTCAAACCCACTGGGGCGCTTGCAGCGACGTTTCTTATCGACAATGTTGATTCGCCCGAACAGGGCTGGATTTATCCCGGATGCGTGCGCTTTACACCTCGTACGATGGCATATTTTGCGAGCAAACACGGCTTAGAATTTCATATTCTTGGCTGGCGGCATCCCCGGCAAACCTGGGGCTTATTTTCCAAACCGGGCTTCGATCGGTCTTGGTTTTTAAGTCGCAATTTGTGCTGGAATACCTATGTCGATTTTGGGCCCAAACCCTCGTAACTTAAGCCAAAGCAACTAGTTTTCGCTGGTCAACTCAGACTGCAAATAGGCTTGTTCCATCGCCAACATATCGCGTTTGCGGTCTTTGAGTTTTTTTGCGGGACAACCAAAATAAACCGACCATGGCTCGGTTGATTTGATCACCATCGACATCGCACCCACTGCGCAGCCTTCACCTAAAACAACACCGGGGAAAATCAAAGAGTTGGTGCCGACGATGCAGTGCCGGCCAATTACCACAGGCAGTTTGGTTTCATATTTATAAGCGGTAGGCACTGTAGGATTGGTCAAGCTCCGACCGGTGTAATCGTCACTTTGCGAAAACACGTGGCAACCATAGGCGAGACCTGAAAAATCCTCAAACGTAATACCCTCGGTGCCGCCCGCCACGTTGCAAAACACCGCAAAATGCACATTGCGACCAATCGTCACCTTGCCCGAAACAACACAAAAATCATCAATGCGCGCATGATCGCCGATGACCATTTGGTCAGTGTTATAAAGTGCTGCTTTATCGCTAATGCGCACATTTTTACCGAGGCCTTTAAATTGGAGCGCGTCCAGCTGGAATGGGGTCAAAAATGCCATATCGACTCTTCGTTGAAGTAATTATTTATGACGGCGGCGCGCTTACGCGTTTTGACGCGCAGGCTCAGCCGTTCGCTGCGGCGCTAACCAATCAGCGGATTTAGTCTTCCAAGAAAACACAAAATAGGACACATAATAAAACAAAGTGGTGGCCAAAATTAAGCGCGGCACCAAGTAATAACGATACTCTGTGTGCGAGATAGCCATCGTAAACACAGCGTAAAAAAGCCCTACTGCACTCAAAAATCGCAGCGGTTTTGGTCCAAAAAAACACGCCCATGCCGTATAGGTCAAATAACTGCCAGCAGCCAATAAAATGCCAGCAATTTCAAGCTTAGTCGGATACCAGCGCGCTGGCGGATAGAAATGTTCAAATACCGAATAGGGCTCTAGTTTTTGCGGGAAAATACCGACATAGAGTTTCAAAAACATATGCGAAATAGCATCGAGCGGCAATACTAGGTTGAACGTTGGCACTGGATCCAAACCATCAAACAGGCGCGTGCGCGCGTTATTAATTACGCCGTGACCGACGAAGGGCCAATTGTGGGGTGTTTTCATGCTATTAAAGCTGGGCGCATCATATGGCCAAAATACCCCTGTTTGCCATAACACCCAAAAACACTGGATCAACGCAAAGCTAAGGCCTAGGCCCGCGTAGATTGGATTTTTAAACAATTCTTGAGTTGATACTTTTAGCTTTCGCTGCTCGAAAAAATCAATCCCGAGCGCTAATCCCAGCGCCAACGGACCGTAAACATAGTAATTAGGTTTTAGTAGCGCAGACATTGCCATTGCGCAACCGGCATAAAAAAACCAACGGGAGCGCAGCTGTGGTAGTTGCGCCAGAGTTTTCACGCACAGCCCAACGCCAAGCATAAAAAATACGAGTGCCGGCAAATCCGACATCCCGCCAACTGCGGTGTTGAACAAAACGAGGAAGCTGCCGCCAACGGCTGCAAAGGCGGCTGCGCGCGCCGACAAATTGTTTCCGGCAGCTGCATACGGATACATCGCTATTTTTAGTGCGTAGACAGTAAGCAACAGCAACAGCAAGTTCATGGCCAAAAGCACATAGCTTTGGGTGACGACATTACTGCCGATCAATTTTGGGATCGCAAAATACATCAGGGTAACAACAGGGCGCAATTGTTCTTTACAACCCCAAGTAAACTGCTTATCACTATCAGGATGTAATCCATCCGAACAACGGCGACCACTTACGTCGTAGATGACCTCATCGATGCCGTTCGGGAACTGCATCGTCGATTCGATTTCGAACTCCATGAACTTCCCTTGTAAGTACGTATAGCGATAGTGAACCCCGCAGATTATAATACCGATGCGGATGTTTTGATTCATACCGCCATACCAGCTACTTCACGTCAATTTAAAGCCCTAATCCATGTTCACACGCGATGCCGATCAAACAGAAATGCGGAAAAAAAAGACTCGTTTAATGTTTTTTGTGGGCGCCATTCCATTGCTGTTTGCTGTCATTGCGGCGACTTACTACGCAAATCAACGGCGCCCGAGCGAATTTCTTGTCGCAGAGTTAAAGAACATTGTACCCTTGGGCGAGATTGTGCAATACGCACCAGTGGAACAGCATCTAAAATGCCCCGTGGACAAACTTGAGTCCTTTCGGCTCATGGGCGCCACCTTTGTGCGCACCAATAGCTCGCGCTATAAAGTAACCATTGACGGTGAATATTATTATGGCGTCGAAGAGTTTTTGATCGACTCACGCCAGCTCAAGGACAATTCGTGGATTGATTTCAAGCTAAAAAAACCGTTTGACCGCTGCAAAGGTCGTCCACTAAAAATTCTAATTGAATCTGCTGACGCCACTTCGGGTAATGCAATAACACTGTACACGGCCTCAAGATACTACGAAGGCAAAATCATGCAGCCTAAGCGGGGGGATTTGTATAACCGCCAGTTAGCCTTGGAAGTTAATACGATTATCGGCGATGCCGAGACGCCTCAGCTTGAAACAAAACCAGCATCGCCCGCCACCACCACAGCATCACCGGAAAGTGCTGCAGCGACTCTTATCGCGCAGATCGAAAAACTAGACAATTTTGGCGAAATTATCACTGGCAATGCCATTGAGCAATCCATTAGCTGCCCAGTTGAAAAGTTGAGCACATTGAAAATGATGACGGCAACTTACGTGAGAACCAATTCAGCGCGATACAAAATTTCTTTGCAGAATGGGTCCGAAAAACCACAGGAAATGATGCTAGATGCCCGCAGTGCAAAAGACAATGATTGGGTGTTGTTTAGATTGTCGAACCCCATTGAAAAGTGCTTTGGCAAACCGCTCACACTAAAAATTGAATCCATCGACGCGAAACCGGGCAATGCCATTACGTTCTATCATCGCCCAAATTACTACGTGGGGAAATTAAAAGGAACTTCCGAGACCAAACTAGCGGGTAGGCAACTATTGTTGGAAATGAATCGCTAGCGAGGTAAATCTTTATTGCTTCGCACTAAAATTAACGCTTAAACAAGCGCTGCATAAACCGCCAAACCGCGCGCCACATTTGCGCTTCTAGCAACGCGATGCGCGCTAACCACGGGGGCAGGTTGGCTTTTTCTAGCGATGTTTCGATGCTGGCTTTCATGCTTTCCGGTGCACCAAACATGGCGCGGTAGATGCTAATGATGAGTTTTAGCTCGATGAGCAGCAGCACGCCTAAACCCACGTAGCGCAAAAAACTTACTTTTTCGATTAAATAATGTTGCGCTTCGGGCACGATGTGGCCGACCGCCCATATGCCTAAGCACACGAGCCCCAGCGCACGGACGAGCGAGCGTTTGCCTCGGGCGCGGTAGCACGCGAGGTAGAGTAGCGGGATGATGATGGCGAAATCTGCCAGTAATCCAGCTTCCATCAAGCGCGCATTTTGCCATTTGTCCTGCGCAATCACGCTTAAATCGCCGATTACCATGATGCAGGCGACGACGTAAAACCAGTGCTGGCGCAGCCAGTTTGGCATTATTGGCAAAAATAGACGCATGGGCTTCTCCGTTGGTGGCTTACGATAAAGAGCAGCTAACGTGGCACCCAAATTATACCGCAAATATTGCTTGAAGAAGCCCTATTTTAGGACATCTCCAACCATTCTCAACCCACCCAATTGCGTGCAGGCAAAAAATCGGTGAGCAATTTTGCTTCCACACTTCCCGCCTGTGGTTCATAGCGATAACGCCACTGCACGGTGGGTGGCAGGGATGCCAAGATGGATTCAGTGCGACCGCCGGATTGCAGGCCGAATAGGGTGCCTCGGTCGAAGACTAGATTAAATTCTACGTAGCGGCCACGGCGGATGGCTTGCCAGTCGCGGTGGGCTTCTGTGTAGGCGGCGGCGTTGCGTTTGGTGGCGATGGGGAGGTAGGCGGGGATGAAGGCGTTGCCTACGGCTTGCGTTAGATTGAATGCGTGATCGAAATTTTGCTCGTGAAAGTCGTCAAAAAAGATGCCGCCGATGCCTCTGGCTTCTTGACGGTGTTTGAGATAAAAATATTCGTCGCACCATGTTTTAAATTTTGGGTAGTAGCTGGTGTCGACCGTATTTAGGGCGTCTTGGTTGGTTTTATGAAAGTGGACAGCATCTTCAATAAAGCCATAGTAGGGCGTTAAATCCATGCCGCCGCCGAACCACCACGCATCGGTTTCGTCTGCTGCTACTGCCTTGGCCATGAAGCAGCGCACGTTCATGTGTACTGTGGGTACAAAGGGGTTACGCGGGTGCAGGACGAGCGACACTCCCATTGCCTCCCACGGGCGACCAGCTAATTCAGGACGATTGGCAGCCGCCGTGGGCGGTAATTTACTGCCGAGCACGTGAGAAAACAACACTGCACCGCGCTCCAAAAATGTGCCACCTTCAATCAAACGCGATAAGCCCCCGCCGCCTTCCGCGCGTTGCCACTCGTCGGTAATGAACGGTTGCGTTTCTAATGCGCCCAAGGCTTGGACGACCCGGGTTTGCAGGTTGAGCAGATAGGTTTTAACGCTTTGACTGTTCATGGGGCGCTTAAAATGAAAAGTGACTTAAAATGGTTGGAGATGGCCTAAACTAGGGTATCTTCATGCAGAAAAGCGATAAACCCCACTTCTGGCTTTGACTGTTGGAGGTGCCCTATTTTGAGGCATCTACAACCTATTCTAGATACTTTCTGGGAATGGTTCTTAGACGGCACCAATTTTCATGACCGATCCCAGCTATCGCGATGAAGCCGCTCGAGCTGGGCTACGAAGCGACGAAAGCGCTCTGCCGCGTATTGATGACCGTTTCAATCCCGCTTTAAAAACGCTCGACGCCCAATATCCTTCCTACTTTGCATACCCTCGAATTTAATCGCTTCTACGCCCTCGTAGGCGGCTTTAGCAGCGAGTTTTACAGTGTCACCCAGCGCAGTTACGCACAACACGCGGCCGCCGTTGCTGACAATCTGGCCATCACGCGCAATCGTGCCTGCGTGGAATACCTTCGTGTTGGTATCGACCGACTTTGCGTTTAGCCCGGTAATCACGTCTCCCTTACGCGGATTGTAAGGGTAGCCACCGGCTGCCAGCACCACGCCCAAAGCGGCGCGGCGATCCCAATCGGCGGTGATTTCATCTAGGGTGCCTGCGACGGCGTGGTCGAGCAAATCGAGCAAATCGGATTTTAAGCGCATTAAAATCGGCTGGGTTTCAGGGTCGCCTAAACGCGCGTTAAATTCGACGACTCTGGGTGCGCCATCGGCGTCGATCATCAGCCCTGCGTACAAAAACCCGGTAAACGGCGCGCCTTCTGCCGCCATGCCGCGCAAGGTGGGCATGATGACTTCGCGCATGGCTCTGGCGTGTACTTCGGGCGTGACCACGGGCGCGGGTGAATATGCGCCCATCCCGCCGGTGTTGGGGCCTTCGTCGTTGTCAAATATGCGTTTATGGTCTTGGCTGGAGGCGAAAGGCAATGCGGTTTTACCGTCGCAAAGGCAGATAAAGCTGGCTTCTTCACCGATCATGCATTCTTCAATCACCACGCGCGCACCCGCAGGTGCCGTGCCCAAAATAGTGTCCACTGCCCGCAAAGCTTCATCCAGCGTTTGGGCTACTACGACGCCTTTGCCTGCAGCTAAACCGTCGGCTTTGATGACGATGGGTGCGCCCTCCAGCACGATGTAGGCTTTGGCTGCCGCAATGTCGGTAAAGGTTTGGTAGCGCGATGTGGGAATGCTGTGGCGCACCATAAATTGCTTGGCAAAATCTTTGCTGGATTCTAATTGCGCCGCTTGTTTGATTGGCCCAAAAATACGCAAGCCCGCCGCTTGAAACGCATCGACGATGCCCGCTGCTAGCGGCGCTTCGGGCCCCACCACAGTTAAATATATTTGATTCGATTTAGCAAATTCAATCAGTTCGGTGATGTCGGAAATATCGACGTTAACCACACCGTCTTCCGTAGCCGTGCCCGCGTTGCCGGGCGCTACGTACACACGCGAGACTTTTTCATTTTGGGCTAGGCGCCACGCCAGCGCGTGTTCGCGCCCGCCAGAGCCAATTACTAGGATTTTCATAAGTTTCATCGTTTTGATTGGGTGGGTATCTTTAAAAATTCAATTTTCTATGCCCAGCTAGCAGCCTGTCGGACTGTGGCAATCGGAATCAAAATTAGGCTGCGCCGAGCCAGATTTCGCCCATTTTTTACGTCAATATCGAGCATATTGACTCAAAAATGGGTGAAATATGGATCGCGCAGGCGGATTTTGAGCCGATTTAGCCATAGTCCGACAGGCAGCTAGGCGCGAGCGCAAAATTTTGACGCCGCATATGTTTTATATGCAAGGAAATATTTTCGGGAGCAACAACGCTGGGCGACGAAAAGTGGATTTTGAAAGATACCCATCATTCCACCGTAACGCTTTTAGCTAGATTCCGCGGCTTATCTACATCGGTACCGCGTTGCAAAGCCGTATGGTACGCCAACAATTGCACCGGCACGCTATGCACGATGGGCGAGAGCACGCCTAGGTGACGCGGGGTGCGGATGACATGCACGCCCGTCGCTTCTTCAAAGTGGCTATCGGCATCGGCAAATACAAACAATTCACCGCCCCGCGCACTGACTTCCGACATATTTGACTTCAACTTTTCAATTAGCGCATCGTTGGGGGCGATGACGACAACCGGCATTTCGGCATCGACCAACGCCAACGGCCCGTGCTTCAATTCGCCCGCTGCATAAGCCTCGGCGTGGATGTAGGTGATTTCTTTTAGCTTGAGCGCGCCTTCTTGGGCGATGGGATAGTGCGCGCCACGGCCTAAAAATAAAGCGTGCTCTTTCTTTGCAAATACCGCTGCCCAACGCATAATTTGCGGTTCTAAATTGAGCGCGTGCTGGAGTGAGCCTGGCAGGGTGCGCAATTGTTGGGCGTAATCCTGCAGTTGCGGTTCAGTGAGCGTGTTTTTTTCACGACCAAGCATCAGCGTTAAGGTGAACAGCGCACATAGTTGGGTGACAAAAGCTTTGGTAGAAGCCACGCCAATCTCTTTGCCCGCACGCGTGAGACAAACCATTGAAGATGCCCGTGGAATGGCGCTTTGTGGCACATTACAGAGCGCTAAAACATGGTGATGACCGAGCTGTTTGGCGCGCTTAACGGCTTCTAAGGTATCGAGCGTTTCACCCGATTGCGAGATAGCAATCACCAATTGCTGCGGAATTGGTACACTGGTTCGATAGCGATATTCATGCCCGTATTCCACATGGCAGGCGACACCTGCTAACGATTCAATCCAATATTTAGCGACCAAGCCTGCTAAATAGCTGGAACCGCTTGCAAGAATGAGCACTGCGGGGCAGTCACGCAAAATCTGCGCGGCTCCGGCACCCAATTGCGCATCGGTTGTGGGCAATGCCGTGTTTTCGGCAATCCACGGGGCGAGTGTGTCGGCGGCAGCACGCGGCTGCTCGTGGATTTCTTTTTGCATATAGTGCTGGTAGGCACCCAAACCGCCGTCTTCAGCAGCGGCATCAAGCTTTACGGCGGCGCGCGTGACGGGCAGTGCGGCAGCGTCATAAATTTGCACACTGGCTTCGGTTAGCAACACCACATCGCCTTCTTCCAAATAAATTACTTGGTCGGTTTCGGCAATGATGGCGCTGGCGTCGGACGCGATAAAGTTCTCACCCGTTTTGCCCACGCCCACCAGCAGAGGGCAACCGCGTCGCGCACCGGTGATTACATTTGGTTCGTCGCGACACAGCACCGCAATGGCGTAGGCACCTTCTAGCTGGGCGACGGCTTGCTGGGTGGCGCGCAAGAGGTTTTTGGTTTGCCGATACAGAGAATCAATTAAGTGAGCGATGACTTCGGTGTCCGTCTGCGAGCTGAACACATAGCCTTGGCCAATCAGTTGCACTTTGTGGTGCGCGGCGTTTTCAACAATGCCGTTGTGCACGACAGCGATATTGTCGTTTGATGTGTGCGGATGGGCGTTGGCCTCCGTCACGCCCCCGTGCGTCGCCCAGCGGGTGTGGCCGATGCCGCGCGTGCCGGTAATTTGGTCTGCGCTAATTTGTGCGACCAATTGTGCCACGCGGCCGGTGCGGCGCACGGTTTGAATGCGGTTCGCTGTGGGGGATTCGATGACTGCAACACCTGCCGAATCATAGCCGCGATATTCGAGCTTGCTTAAGCCATCGGTCAGGATAGAAACGATATTACGTTGCGCGATGGCAGCGACGATTCCGCACATAAATTTAAGAGTTCTTTAGAGTAATGCTAGATAATTTAGTATGCTTGGAGATGGCCTATTTTAGGGCGTCTTCAGCCACTTTATTTGGGCTTTTTTACGGGTCGTTGCCAGTCAGTTTTGAAGGTTTGTGTTTTCGGGTTCAACGCCAAGCCTACGGCTTCAATATCGCGCCACACCGTCGTTCCCGCTGCAATCGTAGCACCTGCCGCCACGCGCACGGGTGCGACAAGCTGGACGTCAGAACCTACGAACACATTGTCTTCGATGATGGTTTGGAATTTATTGGCACCATCGTAATTGCAGGTAATTGTGCCCGCGCCGATGTTCACGCCAGCGCCGATTGTTGTATCGCCCAAATAGCTCAAGTGATTCGCTTTGCTGCCCGCCGCGACCGTAGCGGCTTTAAGCTCGACAAAATTACCGATGTGCACGTCATGAGCCAAAGTGGTATTGGGACGCAATCGCGCGTAGGGGCCAATTTTGCAGTTGGCGCCCACTACCGCGCCATCTATCATGGTAAAGGGTAGCAAATGGGTGCCAGCGGCAATAGCGCAGTCTTTAAGCACACAGTTAGCGCCTACTTTCACGTTGTCTGCTAATTTTACGTGGCCTTCAAATACGCAGTTAATGTCGATAGTGACGTTTGTAGCGCATTCTAGGGAGCCGCGCAGGTCGAACCGTGCAGGGTCATTGATAGTGACGCCATGCTGCAGCATGAGCGCGTTGGCGGCGTTTAATTGGTATTGTCGCTCTGCCTTCGCGCGCTCGGCTTGGTCGTTTACGCCAGCACATTCCCATGCGTGGGTGGGATGATGGCTGAACTGCGGGGTGTTTTCAGCCACCGCCAACGCCATGATGTCGGTGAGGTAATACTCGGCTTCGGCGTTTGCTTGGCGCAATTTTGGCAGCCACTCGTGAAGCTTTTGCATCGGACAGGCGAGTAGGCCAGTCCAAATTTCTTTAATTTCTCGTTCCGCTAGGCTGGCATCACGTTCGTTTTTGATTTCGACCAACTCACTGGCTGCATCTCGGATGATGCGCCCCAACCCCGATGGATTTTCGACTTTTTGGGTTAGCCATACCAAGGCCTTCAAATCGGCGGCCTTGGCACTTAAGTCGCGAATGGTTTGCTCGGTAATCAGCGGAATATCGCCATACAAAATTAACGCAACGCCATCCACCGCGCAATGTGGCAGCGCCTCGCGCACCGCATGACCCGTGCCCAGCTGCTCAGTTTGCAGCGCCCACGTCACCGGCTTATTGGCCATGGCGGCGCGTACTTCGTCACCTTGGTGGCCGTAGACCACGGTAATGCTGCGCGGATTTAAGCGCTGCGCTGTGCTGATGACATGGCCAAGCATCGGTGTGCCGCCAATCGGCTGGAGCACTTTGGCAACCGGAGACTTCATCCGTTTGCCAGCACCTGCGGCTAGAATGATAACGGCCAGATTATTTAAATTTGCCGACACTGGCGTGGCTAGCGAGGTAGACGCGGCAGATTGAGCGGGGCTTGAAGTGGACATCGCGAATATGGCTCATTAATTTTGCGTTGCAGCCTAAAATATTTTAGGTCTGTGGATTTTTTACAACAATTGGGATGGCAACAGGCTGAATTGCAGGACTTTTCCGGATTATTTCGACATTTTAAGTCGTTTTAGCTGCAGTTTTCTGTTTCCAAACCTACTTCTGGAATTATTTTTGATCCGTTATCCAGCTTGAAGTTGCAGGTGGATGAAGGCAAAACTGCGATCAAATAGGGTAATTTGCATCAACTTCTGTTTGGCGCACTTTTACTTTGTGCTTAGGGTATCGGTACACGCCAACCCATTTACGCGGATTTGTTTCACTTGAAAACTGAATATTTGTATGGTTTTCATAGTACAACTTTGCACGCTTGCATTTCAACTTCGGCCAATTTGTGACACGGCGCTGTAATCTTTACGGCGCACGGCGAATGCAAATCTCAATTTTGGCAAATTTTGGACGAAAAAAAAGGCAGCGGAACTTCCGCTGCCTGGATTGTGTTGCGCCTCTAAACCGTTACGGTACTTCTAGTATAACCCAATTTATTTAATTCTGCGCAGTTTTTGTATGGCGGCCAATTGCGCCGCTAATTGTGATAGCTCACCTTCAACCGTCGCGCGGTCGAGATTGCTTGCTCGATTGGCCAGTGCTTCTTCAGCTAAACGTTTGGCTTCTAGCAACTTGGCTTCATCTAAATCCGCAGCGCGTACTGAGGTATCGGCCAATATAGTGATGGTTTTTGGTTGCACTTCCATCACGCCACCAGAAACATAAATTAGCTCTTCAACTTCTTGACCGACGAGCTTGACCTTTACGGTGCCGGGGCGAATGCGCGTCATCAACGGCGCATGACTTGGCAAAATGCCCAATTCGCCGGACTCACCGGGAGCGATCACGCGCTCAGCTTCGCCGCTGAAAATTGCTTGTTCAGCTGAAACGATATTTACTTGGATAGTTTTTGCCATAGTTTGCGACCAGTTTTTGCGACTAATTCAGTTTGATTCTAGGAAAAAATCTATTGCCTACACCGCGTAAGGCATTGACTGAAGATGCCCTATTTACGGGCGTCTTCAGGCATTTTCTAAATACCGTTACTTCATTGTTTTAGCGCGCTCAATAGCTTCATCAATCGTACCAACCATATAAAACGCTTGCTCCGGCAGGCTATCTACTTCGCCGTTTACAATCATTTTGAAGCCACGAATGGTTTCTTTTAGCGTTACATATTTGCCCGGTGAACCGGTGAATACTTCGGCTACGCTAAACGGCTGGGACAAGAAACGCTGAATTTTACGGGCACGATAAACAATCAGCTTATCGTCAGGCGACAATTCATCCATGCCCAAAATAGCGATAATGTCGCGCAATTCTTTGTAACGCTGCAGCGTATTTTGTACGGCACGCGTGGTGTTGTAATGCTCTTCACCGATTACGTTTGGATCAATCTGACGTGATGTGGAGTCTAGTGGATCAACCGCTGGGTAAATACCAAGCGAAGCGATGTCACGCGACAACACGACCGTCGCGTCTAAGTGGCCGAAGGTTGTGGCTGGGCTTGGATCCGTCAAGTCATCGGCTGGAACATAAACCGCTTGAATTGAGGTAATGGAGCCCTTCTTGGTGGAAGTAATACGCTCTTGCAAGCGACCCATTTCCTCAGCTAGCGTTGGCTGATAACCTACGGCGGACGGCATACGACCCAAAAGTGCGGATACTTCAGTACCGGCCAACGTGAAGCGGTAAATATTATCCACGAAGAACAATACGTCACGGCCTTCGTCACGGAAATGCTCGGCCATGGTCAAACCTGTCAACGCGACGCGTAAACGGTTGCCTGGTGGCTCATTCATTTGGCCGTACACCAACGCTACTTTATCGAGAACGTTGGAGTCTTTCATCTCATGATAAAAGTCGTTACCTTCACGCGTACGCTCGCCCACACCGGCAAACACGGAATAACCACCGTGCTGTTTCGCGATATTGTTGATGAGTTCCATCATGTTCACGGTTTTGCCCACACCCGCACCGCCGAACAAACCTACTTTGCCGCCTTTTGCAAACGGGCAGATAAGGTCAATCACTTTAATACCGGTTTCTAGCAAATCTTGAGAAGGAGACAATTCGTCAAACGTCGGCGCTTTTTGGTGAATACCGCGCAGTGTTTCGCCGCTCACCGGGCCTGCCTCGTCAATAGGGCGACCCAACACATCCATAATACGACCCAATGTGGCTTTGCCCACTGGCACCATAATTGGCTTGCCGGTATTTTCAACGCGCATACCGCGCTTCATACCGTCGGTTGAACCTAGCGCAATGGTACGCACCAAGCCGTCACCCAATTGCTGCTGCACTTCCAAGGTAAGACCAATTTGGTCTTGCTTGAGCGCGTCATATACTTTGGGCATATGTTTGCGATCGAATTCTACGTCAACCACAGCGCCGATAATCTGTACGATTTCGCCTGATGTATTTTGGGTCACTGCATTCATGTTGGATTCCTATTCGATGTTTAATTTGGTGCTTAATTTTTCTTAACTACAAGCTGGCTCAAGCTTTTAAGCAAGCGCTGCTGCGCCGCCCACGATTTCCGAAATTTCCTTCGTAATCGCCGCTTGGCGCGACTTGTTGTAAATCAGTTTTAGCTCGCCGATGACCGTTTTAGCGTTGTCCGATGCGGCTTTCATGGCCACCATGCGCGCAGATTGCTCGGACGCGATGTTTTCCGAAACAGCTTGATAAATTAGCGCTTCAACGTAGCGGATCAATAATTGATCCAAAACGGATTGCGCATCTGGCTCGTACAAATAATCCCAGCTGGTATCTGGTGCGCCTAAACGATCGCCAGACAGCGGTAGTAACTGCTCACATACTGGCTCTTGCTTCATCGTGTTGATGAACTTGGTATAGCAAATATGCAGCGCGTCGATCTCACCTTTGGAGTAGGCATCAAGTTGCAATTTGATCGCACCGATAAGCTGATCCAAATGCGGCTTATCGCCCAAGCCGATGACGTGTGAAGGAATATTCATGCCGTAGCGCGACATAAAACCAAAGCCTTTACCGCCAATCGCTGTGCCTTGCACTTCCGCTTTAGCACCTTCCCACTCTTTTACTTTTACCACCAACAAGCGCAGCACGTTGGTGTTCAAGCCGCCGCACAAGCCTTTGTCAGACGTCACCACAATCACGCCAACGCGCTTAATTGTTTCGCGCGTGACCAAGAACGGATGTTTGTAATCGGGCGTGGCATGGGAGAGATTGGCACACACACTGCGAATTTTCTCGCCATACGGACGCGCCGCACGCATACGATCTTGCGCCTTGCGCATTTTCGAAGCTGCTACCATTTCCATCGCTTTAGTGATCTTGCGCGTGTTTTCTACGCTCTTAATCTTGGTGCGAATCTCTTTAGAACCGGCCATATTGGTCTCTTAAATCAAACCTGTTGGAATGCAAAATCTAAAATATTGAGGGTGGCGGCGGCTTTTTCGCTTACCGCCAACCCACTATTGGCTAATAGCTGCCGGTTTTTTTGAAGTCTTTGATCGCGTCGTGCATGGCTACATCGTCTTCTTTGCTCATCGCTTTGGAAGTTTCGATTTTGTCCATCAAGCTGCCGTATTTGGTTTTCATGAAGCTGGACAGCGACTTTTCAAACGCTAAAGCGCGCTTTACTTCAACGTCATCCAAATAGCCATTGTTTGCTGCAAACAAAGTTAGCGCCATTTCGTTTACTTGCAACGGCTGATATTGGGCTTGCTTCATCAATTCAGTCACCATGCGGCCACGCTCAAGCTGCTTACGGGTGGCTTCATCCAAATCAGACGCGAACTGCGCAAATGCGGCAAGTTCACGATACTGCGCAAGTGCCAAACGCACACCGCCACCGAGGTTTTTGATAACCTTCGTTTGCGCTGCACCGCCCACACGCGACACCGAAATACCGGCGTTAATCGCTGGACGAATACCGGCGTTAAACAAATCAGATTCCAAGAAAATCTGGCCGTCAGTAATCGAAATTACGTTGGTTGGTACGAATGCAGTTACGTCACCGGCTTGGGTTTCGATTACTGGCAACGCCGTTAAGGAACCAGTTTTGCCTTTAACTTCGCCTTTGGTAAAGCGCTCAACGTAATCTTCGTTCACACGTGCAGCGCGCTCAAGTAAACGTGAGTGGAGGTAGAACACATCACCCGGATAAGCTTCGCGACCCGGTGGGCGGCGCAGCAATAAGGAAATTTGACGGTAAGCAACAGCTTGCTTCGATAAATCGTCGTAGACAATGAGCGCATCTTGACCACGATCACGGAAATATTCGCCCATGGTGCAGCCCGAGTACGGCGCAATGTATTGCATCGCGGCGGATTCAGAAGCAGTTGCGGCAACAACAATGGTGTAGGCCATCGCACCATATTCTTCTAGCTTACGCACCACGTTTTTAACTGATGAGGCTTTTTGGCCGATGGCTACGTAAATGCAGGTAAGGTCTTTACCTTTTTGGTTGATGATGGCGTCAATCGCTACCGCTGTTTTACCAGTTTGACGATCACCAATGATTAACTCGCGCTGACCGCGACCAACAGGCACCATCGCATCAACCGACTTCAAACCAGTTTGCACTGGCTGAGAAACGGATTTACGATCAATAACGCCTGGGGCGATTTTTTCGATTGGATCAAATTTTTTGGCGTTGATTGGACCTTTGCCGTCAATTGGCTGACCCAGCGCATCCACTACCCGACCGATTAGCTCAGGGCCTACCGGTACTTCCAAAATTCTGCCGGTACACTTAACTGTGTCGCCCTCAGTAATATGCTCATATTCGCCCAAGATCACGGCACCAACTGAATCGCGCTCTAGGTTAAGTGCCAAGCCAAAGGTATTGTTAGGAAACTCTAACATTTCGCCTTGCATTACATCGGATAAACCGTGTACGCGGCAAATACCATCAGACACGGAAATAACAGTGCCTTCAGTACGCTTGTTGCCCGCCACCTGGAGGTTTTGGATTTTTGATTTGATGAGTTCAGAGATTTCAGACGGGTTGATCTGCACGGCAGTCACTCCAATAAACTAATTGATGGTAAGAATTCGGTTTTCACGCACACTAAAACTGCATGAATATTTACTTTTTACTACACTTGCAATACCTTGAAGACGCCCTACGACCCGAAGGTAGCCCCCTTGCGGGGTAAAGGCCTTCTTTAGGCATTCATAGCCTACTTAGTGCACTAATGCAGTCGCCATTTGATTCAAGGTATCGCGCACTGAAGCTTGCACCACTTCGTCCCCCACTTGTACCCGCGCGCCACCGATTAGGGAAGCGTCAACGGAAACTGTTGCGTTTACTTTTTTGCCATACTTCTTAGCTAACGCATCCACTAAATCTGCGATGTCCGATTCTGACATCGGAAACGCGCTGGTAATTTGCGCATTCACAACACCATCATGCTTACGCTTGAGCGCATCGAACTGCTCAGCGATGCTAGGCAAAAGCGTTGCGCGTTGGCCATCCAAAAGCAGCTTAATTAGCGTCTTCACACCTTCCGGCATAACATTACCCGCTACAGCCGAAAACATTTCAAGCTTTTGTTCAGCTGACACTTTTGGGTCATGCAACAGCGCCGACATGGCTGAATCTCTAGCAATTGCCGCAGCCATTTGTACGCCATTGGCATATTCAGCGAGCTGATTTGCCTCTAGCCCAGCCTTAAAGGTCGCTTCCGCGTACGGACGGGCGACTGTGACGAGTTCAGCCATGTTAGAGCTGCGCCTTTAGCTGATTGAGCATATCGGCGTGTACGCCAGCATCCACTTCACGCTTTAAGATTTTTTCTGCACCAGCCACTGCAAGCTTAGCCACTTGCTCGCGCAATTGGTCTTTGGCTTTTTGGGTTTCTTGTGCAATCTGGGCGTGGGCAGCAGCAATAATTCGATCTGCTTCGGCTTTTGCAACTGACTTTGCTTCTTCAATTTGTGCGGCGACTTGTTTGTCGTTTAACGCACGCATTTCAGTAGCTTGGTCACGCGCTTCTTTCAAGGTAACTGCACGTTGTTTCTCAGCTTCAACCAACGCGGCCTTACCCTTTTCAGCTTCGGCTAAACCGGCGGCAATTTTCTGCCGACGATCGTTGATCGCCGTCATGAGAGGCGGCCAAATTTTGGCTTTTGCAAACCAAATTAGCGCGGCAAACCAAACTGCCATTACAAACAAGCCAACGTTGACATTCATGAGAAAGCCCTATCCAGTTTTAATCGTATTTTGAAACTAAATTACTTAATAACCGATAGCAATGGGTTTGCGAATGCGAAGAACATCGCGATACCAACACCGATCAAGAATGCAGCGTCGATCAAACCAGCCAACAAGAACATAAATTTTTGTAGCTGAGGAATCAATTCAGGCTGACGGGCTGCTGCTTCCAAAAACTTAGAACCCATGATGCCAATACCGATACAAGCACCCAACGCGCCCAAACCAATGATCAAACCGATGCCCAAAGCCATGTTGCCTTGTATTAGCGCTAAAAATCCTTGAAATCCTTGCATAATAATTCCCCTATGTTGATGTACTACAAATTAACTAAAAAATTACAGAATTGAAAAACGAAAGCTTAGTGATGCTCGTGCGCCATTGCGATGTATACGCAAGACAACACCATGAAAATAAATGCTTGCAGCAAAATAATTAGGATGTGGAAAATTGCCCAGCCTAGGCTCAATACAATCGAGCCTGCACTATAAATCCCACCTAACATTCCCAGCAAACCGAGCAACATAAATATCAACTCGCCTGCATACATATTGCCAAACAGCCGCATTCCGAGCGACACTGGCTTCGCAATAAGCTCAATTAAATTAATGGCTAAATTAGGTATCCAGAGTGCAGGGTTAGCGCCAAATGGAGCCGTAAACAATTCATGCAGGAAACCGCCAAACCCCTTGGCTTTTACGCTGAAGAACAGGATCAAAAAGAACACCGTGAAGGACATTGCAAAGGTGACGTTTAAATCAGTGGAGGGCACCGCCTTCCAGTGACTAACACCCATTAGACCCATGCCGGTCGCCACAAAATCGATCGGGATTAGGTCCATCAGGTTCATCAGGAATACGAGAACAAAAATGGTGAGTGCTAAGGGCGCTAAAAATGACCTGTCGCCAGGAAACACGTCTTTGACTGTGTCATCAATAAATTCTAGAACAATCTCAATAAACGCTTGGAATTTACCTGGTACGCCCGCCGTAACGCGTTGTCCGGCATAGTAGAAAATCCCTAAACCAACCACGCCAAGCAGGATGGACATCAAAATCGAATCGAGATTTATTGTGCCCCAGAACCAATGCTTATCACCGAACGTGAATGTGTTGTTGGTCAGATGGTGACCAATGTATTCCGAAGGCGTTGCGTATGAAGATGCCATAAATGAGGAGCCGTATTAAAACTGTTTTATTCAACAAATAATTCAACGAATAAGGAGGAAAGCGAAACCGTGTCCAACAACAACTGTTGATGCTGCGATAACCACCCACAAAGCACTAAACAAGCCTGAAGCCAGTGCCAACAACAGCAGCGCTACAATGACCGCAATTTTCAACAATTCAGCCAACAAATGGCGTCCGAAAATGCGTCCACCCAAGCGTTTTCTCACTGGCTTTCTTTGCCCAATACCAACAATTGCACCGCGCGTTTCGAACAAAATATAGCAGCCGTTTCCAGCCAGTACTGCACCTGCACCCACTAACGCCGATAGACTTAAATTAGCGTCAAAAACCAAGAGCAACAACACCAGAACTGCAGCAATTGCGCATTGCAAGAAAAATACTTTTGCATATATTTGCTGCAATGAATCTTTGAGCATCGCGTTTGAACCTGCAAAAAAACAAGTGTTTGCAAACGCACAAGTGCTTGAGGCGGCAAACCGACGGATTGTAAGCTTTTTGACCTAAAGCCGTCAACTGCAAATGCTGCGGCGCAGCATGTTTTGTTGGGTTTTTGCTGTGGTTTTTGGTGTCTGACCAGCGTTTGGTGCCGGGAAAGAGAAGAATGCGCGAAGCCAGCAACATCCTAAGCCCAGACGATGTTTCGCCGCGAAACCTGCAAAATTGGCAGAAACTGGAAGATTTGCCGTCGAGAAAAGTTATTAGATTACCGTTGTGTTAAATTTATCACACCTATTTGGATTGAGGCGCGAGAACTGTTCTAAAATACGACTTTCTATGGCACACTCTATGTGGCGCTATTTTTTAAAACTTTAATGTAGGCAGTTAGTTAGGCTCTACTGTTAAAGTTTAAGATTAAGTACTTTCTCGTTCGTTCTGATTCACCTTGGTTATTAACCAGATTTCTCCACCTCCATCGACCCAAATCTATTGCTTTAATGGAAACCACAGTTTTATTTGCGGATGTGAGCGGCAGCACAAAGCTCTACGACGAGGCGGGCGACGCCATTGCGTTCGCGGCCATTCGGCGGTGTATCGATCTTTTCCGCGAGAAAACGATTTCCGGCGGCGGGCAAGTGATTAAAACGATGGGCGATGAGATTCTAGCGCTCTTCCCAAATCCTAGCGCTGCGGCTGAGGCTGCGATTGGCATTCAATTGGGGCTAGCAAGCATGCCCGAACCGATTCCCGGCTTGCGTATGGCCGCCCGCATTGGTTTCAACATGGGTGCGGTGATGGAGCGCAATGAAGATATTTTTGGCGATACCGTCAATTTAGCAGCGCGATTTACCGAACTTGCCACACGCGGCCAAGTGATTACGTCGCAAGAAACCGCCAACGCGCTGTCGCCGCTACTTAAGATGGATTCGCGCCGCTTATTCTCGATTCCGATCAAGGGCAAAACCGAAGAAATTGATATTTGCGAATTATTGTGGGGCGAGATGGATGATGCCACCACCATGATTCCTAAAAACGATTCGCCCGTCATGCGCGTAATTACTGGCATCAGAATTCGCTACAAAGATCGCACCATTGAAATGCCCCGCGAATTTACGACGCTTAACTTAGGGCGGGATCTTGATGTCGATTTGGTTGTGGAGGACCGTATGGCATCTCGCATGCATTGCGTGATTGAACACCGTCAAGATAAGTTTGTGGTGATCGACAAAAGCTCAAACGGTACATTTGTGACTATTGGCAGCGATCGCGAAATTATGTTGCGCCGCGAAGAACTTATTTTGCGCGGACAGGGATTTATCGCGTTGGGGCAATCTTGGGAAACCAGCGAAAACGTGGTGCAATTTAGCGTTAACTAAAACGCTGGCGCAGCGGCGGTTCATTTGCCGGTAACTTCACTTTCATTTTGCGTTCCGCAAACCAATACGTTTCTACTTCTACGCAAACACGCGCGCTAATTTTTAGCGGGTATTTTTACGGGTTCAGCCTTGGTGCCGACGGCAGGTTTAGCTGCGGTAGAGGCTGCAGTTGCTTTCGGTGCGCCAGCGGCTGGTATTGCCGTAGCCGCTTTTGTTGCACCGCTAGCACCGACTGCCGGAGCAGCCGCTTTCGTCACAGCTGCAGGCACTAGCGTGCCATTTGCTCTGGCGATGCCCGCATTTAGGGCAACTACAGCTGGTTCAAGTGCGGGTGGGGGAGGCGGAGGCACGATAAATTCGGCATAATTAAACATACTTAACGGTGGGTAAAGCTTTAACTTTGCAGCCTCATCCATTTGCACTTGAAACGAAAATCGCGTGAGCGTTTCAATCGGGATTTGCTGAGCTGTTTTTTTGCCCGTTAAAATTTGCTCAGCTTTATAGGCCGTGAACTGGCCAATGTTGTAGTACTTACTGACCAAGCCCGCAAGCGCACCGGCCTCCATCAATTGTTCGGTGGAAGCGAAGGTGGGCAAACCAATCTCCGTTGCTGTCGGAATAATAACGGCTTTGGCCTGCGTCCCTAAAAATGAGTCTGGGGGCAGATAGAGCCAGTCGACGTTTTCTTTTTTCATTTCGCGAATTAAGTCAGCCGCACCGTCAGGCGTTGGTTTTTGCGCAGCGTCCAACGCAAATTTGCGCTCCACCAAAGTAAAGTTCATGCGCTTGGCGATGCTACGCAACTCCTCTACGGTAACAACTGAATTACGCTCACTCGAAGTGTAGAGCACACCCATTGTTTTAAAGGGTCGGTAACTCGCCATTGCCCGCACTTGCGTTTCCGTGGCTGCAACGTGATAGACGCCAGTTACATTTCTGCCTGAGCTCGCAAGCGTTGGCGTAATTTTTGCGGATACCGGTGCGGCCACTAAAGTGAACACCACAGGAATATCGCTGATAAATGCACTATCCTTTGCAGTATCGACATTGCCCACAACGCCAAGGGTTACCGACGTTCCCCAAGTGTAAATAAGGTCCGGTTTGATGCGCCGAATCTCCTCTAACAAGGCTGGAATTTTGGTGTTATCCCGAGCAATATCTCGCTCGATTATTTCTACGGGAATCCGGCGCGTCGCAAAATAATCTTTAAACCCTTTTTCAACCGGAGTTTTGCCTCGAAACGTGATGGAATAGATGCGGTATGGTTTTTTTTGGGTGCCAGCGCCAGCGCCGGCTTGTGCATTCGCAGCGCTTGGCACGATCAATAACAAGGCGAACACCAGCATTCCAACTAACGACAGAATCGCATTTGTGCTCAATTTTGAAATTAACATAATTGGCTGTTTCATCATGTTTCCGCCACTGCTGTTTTGCCGTTAAAAAGAGTCGCGATGGCAAACAATATGCCGCACACCAGCACCAACGCGCTAATGGCCACAAAGGCTCCTTGGTAATTAAAGTAAATAACCAATACGCTGGCCAGCAACGGGCCTACCGCGTTGCCCATCCGTTCGAGCAACCTATACACGCCATAGACCGTATCGCGCCCATATTTGGCAATTTCCGGCCCACATAAGTCCTCAACAAGTGCGCCCTGTGAGGCGATGGAAATCGCTTGCCCTAAACCCAAGAATATAACGACGACAAACACTAACAATACATTTCCGGTCGCCAATAGCCCCAAGCCGCCCAGCCCAGAAACAACTAACCCGAGGGCAACAAATCGTTCGCGCTTTGCACCCGCATCCGAAAACCCTGCTGCAACCGGCACCAAAATGACCATGATGACGGCATAAACCAACAACATCCGCCCCGCCATCGCTTGCGTGCTACCCAGCGAGAGAATGTAGAGCGGAACCAAGTAGAAGCAAAAGCCAGTCAGCACAATTTTGGCGGGAATTGCGGCTAAACCAGTCAACACCATGAAACGGCGGTTTAGGCACAAAGACCCAATTTCCCGCAGGGTTGGCACCCGCGTATCGCGCAAGTTGGCGCCGCGCTTCGCTGGGTCATCCGGCAATTGTCTAATAGTAAGTACCGACAAAACACAAATAAGTGCTGCCAGCAAAAACGTATACCGTGAGCCAATGTTGTCCGCCAAAATACCGCCGGTAGCAGGCCCACATACGGTAGCCACCATAATTGCCCCTACAAACAAGGCAAAGCCACGAGCGCGATCTTTTGGCCCGCTGTGGTCTAGCACATAGCCTTGCGCCGCTACAAACACCATCGCGTAACCTATCGCGCAGAGACTACGCCAAAGCAGCAAATCGTATAAGCCGTAAGCAAATGCAGTGGCAGCAAAGCCCAAACTGGCAACCGACGCGCCAATAATCATGGTGCGGCGTCGACCAATGCGTTCGCTCCAACCGCCCAAGTAAGGCTGACCGATCGCTACGATCAACATAAACAAAACAATCGGCAAGCTGATAATAATTTGCGGCGAAACGCCCGCTATAGGCACCAATAAGTTTTTAATATAGGACGGCAAAAACGAGCGGGTAAGTTCTTCAGCCAAAATAAACGCGAACAACGGGGCGCGAATACGATTTAGCGCCCCGACTTCGATAGGCTTATTTTCAGGGGTGTGACGGCTACCAAATTTATAGCTCTTGCGCAACGCATCCCACGCAGCAACAGAATCAATAAGGCGCTTTTTCTCAAACACACCAGACCCTTGCATACGCGCATGCAAGGCTTTCGTGACGTCTTGATATTGCTCGTTAAGCGACTTCACGGCGTGTTGGATGCGCGCTAGCACCCTATCAATTTCGGATTCGCCTTTGGCCGTTTTTGCCACATCAGTGGAGGTAGAAAAATCGCCTTGCTTTACGCGATCAATTTGCTCGGAAAGCCCCTGTAATCCGGCTTCTAGCCTTGCACCCGCCGTAAAATTCAATAGCTCAAGAGTGAAAAATAAGGCCACTACAAAAATAACCAAAACATCGAGCAGTAGCTCAAGCATTATTTTTTTAACGAACTTATCTTCAACGCCAATATGCAACGTGCCAACTCTGGTTGTTGTTCCCTTGGCGATCACCGGAATAGCGACAACGTATTGACCACCAACAATGACACCTTCGCTGGTACCCGCAACAGCTTTACTGCTGTTTTTAGCAAATGACTGCGCATAATCTGCCATGCCTAGTGGCAAACTTCCGCCTTTAAATCGTACTTGCCCATCAGGATCGACTAACGCGATAGAGGCAAACTCTGCGTTCTCACTGACCACTTGTGCCAAGGCTTCGTCCACACCATAGAGCGACTCAAAGCTTAGTTTGTATTCAACCATCGCGCGCTCAACCAGATTACGCAACGAAGCGCCAACGGTAACCGCTTTTTTACCAATTTCGGGGATCACTTCACGCTCAAACGCCTGCCCAGCAAAATACGAACTTACCACGAGCCCAAGCGCAATAATGACCATTACCGCACCGGTAATGCGCCAATAAATACGTTTTAGATATTTTGCATCCATCGCTATGTGGTCTTTAAAGTGTCGACGTTGGGGAAACGGTTAAAGTTAAATTTGGGGTTGCGACTTATCTGGGTCAGCAGCTACGGGCGTTAATTTGAGTGTTGCTTCAAACGCGGCATCCGATCCAGTTTCTGCCTCTGCGGGCACTGCCATCGCTGCGCGCAAGTGCTTTCGAACAACATTGATCTGATTTTGCGCCGACTGTACCTGCGAATTATATTCATCCAAACTTTCGCTAATGCCTTCAGGGAGCTCTGCGGACGGATCAACCACGATCGGCGCACCGGCTTCTTGCAATGTCTCGGCCAGGCTCTCCATGTCTCTTTCAAATCGGCGAATAATTAAAGTAAGCAACAGCACGCTCAAAATAGCGCAAGCCAAAAACACCAAAACAGCAATTTTAATCAGCTCCCAGCCCATTTTTTGGGATGCGGCGTCGACGTATTGCTGCGGGTAGCGCAAGGTCAGATACCCAACGGTAAGGTCGAAGTTATTACGCAATACGACAGCGACTACTTGCTCATCATTTTCGGTGGTAGTCCAGGACGCCGGACGACCGCGATCGCGACGTTTTTGTGCGGCATCGGTAAGCCAATCAACAGCTACTTGTTTGCCGATTTTGGCTTTATCGGTGGCATAAATAACTTGTCCAGCGGGATCAAATAGCTCAATACCGGCAATTAAGCTGTCGGTCGTGCGCTCTCGCTCAATCAGCGCCTGCACCGTCGGCATTTCGGCAAACGGTAATCCAAGGGCTAAAGCAGCGGCTACGTTATCCTCCACTCCATCGGCCACATATAAAACGCGCGTTTTCACCACTTCAGCTACCGTAGAGCGGTATTTGAAGTAATTCAAAAATGTGGCCATGGCGATGGCAAAAAAACACACCAGCAAAGCCACAACAATAAATCGGGCGCGCGTTGATCTCATTTAAATATTAGGGACACATCCAAAAGCAGTTTATGATTTTTCGTGATGAGATTCTATTACGGTCATTCTTTCATCACTATCTACTATAAGTTTAGCATGACGATTTGTTTCAGGATACGCTCTTGGGGTGCGACGTTGTTTGCGCACACAGCGTTTGGTAATGCATTTAGTGATGCATTTTCAAGGCCTTGCAGCGCATACTTAAGCTAATTTTTGAAGGCTTAATCGTGGATTTCGTGGATTTTGCTTAATAATCTGCGCAATACGTCACCCCAGCCACACAATAGCGATCGCCCACCTTTATTCAGAAATGCGAATGTGTTAACGTACGCAAGCTACATGCACGGTACAAAAATTCATATGTCACTGAAGCTGAAAAATGCGTCGGTCGATCGAAATCAGGACAATACCTAGCCACACCAATCGTGCCAAACTTAGCAATTGTTAACACCACCACTCCACTAGCCTGAATTAAAGAGGGTCAAATGAACGACAAAATTGGCGAAAATAATAACGATCAAAGCGCTGATAAGACGGTGTTTGATCCGGCATCGATTGCCCATCGTAAATCCGCAGATACCGATCCAGAGCGCACCGTCTTCGACAAGAATTCGCCCCTGCATAAAATGCGACAAGCCGCTGAAGCCAACGCGGCACCTGCGCCTACCTACAACGCGCCGGCTGCGTACGAACGCGATCCGCGCGACAAAACCGTCACTATCGTGACTAAAACCAATACCCAACGCATTGACCAGCCAGCTGGCAGCGGCCCATCCGATAAAACCGTCACCAATTTCGCAACACAGCACATGCCAACGCGCGGCGCATCCGGTGCAGCAGGCGCAAAAAACCAACACACGGTAATGCTCAACGACTTACCGCGCGACCCGACCAAGCCAGAGGGCGCTTACACCCCAGCCTTTGAACAGGCTGAAAACATCGCGTTGCCGTCGGGTTTTCGGCTAATGGAATACCGCATTGACGCGGTGTTGGGGCAGGGAGGTTTTGGTATTACTTACTTAGCCACCGACGTTAATTTAAATTCTAAATTCGCGATTAAAGAATATTTGCCAGAAGATTTTGCGAAACGATCAACTGATCGCACGGTGTCAGCCAAAACGGCTGACGACACCGAAATGTACAACACGGGGCTAGAGAACTTCCTTGTAGAAGCCCGTACTTTGGCCACCTTCAAGCATCCTAACATCGTGCGCGTGGCACGATTTTTTGAACAGCACAACACTGCATACATGGTGTTGGAGTACGAACGCGGCCAGTCATTAAAGGTATGGCGCAAGAACCATCCTGATACGCCAGAAGCGGATTTATTAAATTTATTGTTCCCGTTGCTAGACGGTTTATCGGTGATGCACGAAAACGGTTTCTTGCATCGCGATATCAAACCTGACAATATTTATGTGCGCGACGAAGACGGCAGCTTAGTATTGCTCGACTTCGGTGCGGCCTCACAAACAGCGTTAGGTAGTGCTGCCGCAGTCGGCGTCTTCACCCCCGGTTACGGCCCCATTGAGCAATGCCAAGGCACCGATAATCAAGGCCCTTGGACCGATATTTACGCGATGGGCGCCACCCTATTTTGGTTTATCACCGGCAAAAAACCAGTTGATTCCTTACAGCGAGCAGGTCGCGTGGACCCGCTGCCATTAGCTGAAGACACCTGTTTAGGCCGTTACAGCCCAGAATTTTTAAAAGCGATCGATTGGTCACTGCGCGTTGACCCTGCTGCACGCCCTCAAAACATTGCGGATTTCCGCACCGCGTTATTTGCAGCGCATGCCTCAAGCCTGCAGTTGGCCGAAGCCTTACGCGCAGGCGATGATTTTGATTCAACCGGTAGCTTTACAGCGGCTGAATTGCTACGTCGCCCAGGTTTGTTGAAAACGAAAATCGGTAAGTTCTTCCGCAGCGTATTCAGCCCAGCCTCGTGGCCAATCGCTTTAAAAATGACCATCGCCATGATGGTCACCGCTCTTTTGCCAATGATTATTACTGCGTTTTACAACAGCCAAAATACGATTGAAATCGTGAGCAAGGCCGAATTAAAAAACCTTGAACAATTGGCGCACAGCACAGCAGGACGTGTGTCGCAGCTATTGGGCGATAGCAAAAGCTTAGCCAATTACTTAGGGTCAGATGATGATTTTGTCGCGTTTTTGTCCGCGCCGACAGAGAAGGGTAAGACTGATATTAAGTCTAAGCTTGAAGGTCTGGTTAAAGCCAATAAGGACGTGCAGCTAGTATTAGTGATGGACACCGAAGGCAACGCTTTATCGTCAAACGACCCTGCGGTAATCGGTAGAAACTTTAAATTCCGCGAATACTTTAAAGCGGCAATGGAAGGTAAGCAATTTACGTCCGGCATCTCAGTGGGTGCTGTGGCCGGACAAGCAGGTATTTTCTACTCCAACCCTGTTTACAACACGGAACAGAAAATTATTGGTGCTGTGGTGTTGCGTATTTTGGGTTCATCGGTATCCAAAATTTTGGCTGAAACACAAGGTGCCGATCAGCGCACGCCAATTTTGATTGATGCTGATGGCGTGGTAATTCACCATCCAAAAACCGACCTTTTGTATTCAAGCTTGGTCGTATTATCTGAGCAAAAGGTAAAAGAAATCGTGGCCGATCAGCGCTTCCGTCGCCCCAATATCAGCGCGCTTAACTTGCCGGAACTAGCTAAGGCAATGATCGGCACAAAAGAACGTGGCAATGTTTCTTACTACTCGCCCGTCTCAAAAGCCAATGAAATCGCGGGTTTTGCGCCAGTACCAGGGCACAACTGGGTAGTCGGCATGACCGAAACCCGCGAGACCTTTGAAGCACCGCTGAAAACGCTATTTCAAAACGTACTTTACAGCGTGCTTTTAGTCGGACTGATCTTTTTAGTGTTGGCACTTATCTTCGCCCGCACGATCGTCAAGCCAATCCAAGAACTCACCGCCGCCGCCGACTCACTCAAGAACGGTGATTATGACAACGCCCACGTCACGGTGCGCAATCAGGATGAGGTTGGTCAACTGGCGCGCACTTTCAATGTCCTAATTGACGTGTTAAGACAGCGTGAACGCGAGCGTGAAGGTAAGGGTAGAAAAGCGCGTTAGCCCCGTAATAGGCCGTTTATACGGTGATTGGGTGTTAAGTGCGGGTGAATTTGCAACACGTTGACTTTAAACTGTTGCTTGATTACCGTATCATTGCGCTATGCGACCTGAGTCTGACAATAATCTTCCAGAATACCTGCGCCCCGATTGGGAGCCTGAAATCCCGGGGCCTCGCGCACGGCTAGAAGATTGGCACGATTATATGAAGATGGCCAGCCGCGTGACTGGCCGTTTTCATGCCATGTTCACACTGCGCTATTTTGACTATCAGCACCCAACACGGCTGCAGCAAGGCGTACCGCTACGGCTCAAAAAAGAATATCCCGTGCAAGTGGCCTACACCGACTGGGGCGATAAATCTAAACCTGTTTTAGTGTGCTGCGGCGGCGTGGCTAATTCCGCGATGCGTTTTAATTATTTAGCATCAGACCTGCACGACCATTTTCGAATTATTTGCATGGATTGGGTAGGCCGTGGCAGATCGGGCTGGATGGCCGATGAGCGCGATTATTCATTAGGCACGTATGTTGAACAAATACGCCAACTCGTTATCCATTTAGGCGGTTCGCCGGTAATGTTACTTGGCTCATCCTTGGGCGGTAGCGCGGCAATTGAGTTAGCAGCCAAACATCCAAAGCTAGTCAAGCAACTCATACTCAACGACATCGGGCCATTTATACCTAAAAAACGCCGCAAGCGCCGCTCCGAAACCCTCGCCCGCATGTACGTGTTCCGCAAGCCATCCGACCTAATCCGCCGTATTGGTGCGAGTCAAAAAAACGACGGCCCCATCAGCGATTCCATCCGTTTTAACATCACCTTCCACCAAACCAAGTGGTCAGATGAGGACGGCGGTCGCGTGTACCGGCACGATGTGCGCGCCCTACAAGCCTATAAGAATGACGCCGCCGACAACCTAACCCAATGGGACAAATGGGCAAAAATTCGCTGCCCCATCATGGTCATCCACGGCCTACTTTCAGACGCGCTGTTGCCCGCCACCATCGAAAAAATGCAGCGCACCAAAAACATCTCGCTCATGCACGTACCCGACACCGGCCACACCCCAGTTTTATCCGATCGAAATCAAACTTGGTACATTTTCGAATGGCTATCAAGCGGCGGCCAAGTATTGCCCGAATGGTCAGTGCTCCACGCGCCACTGCGCGAATCATTGCCAGATGGGAGCTATGTGGAAGTTGACGCGCCGCAGGCGGGGAAGGTTTTTAGGGTTTGATTTAAAATATGCCTGAAGACGCCCTATTTTAGGGCGTCTTCAGGCA
>JAYUOW010000245.1:0-10188 GCA_043760555.1 Betaproteobacteria bacterium | reverse complement strand
GATGAGAGCAACTTGCCTCGATTTATCAACCGTAGGGCGCAATCAGCGTAGCGCCCATTGTACCGATTGCGCCGAGCGGTGGAATGCAAAAAGACAATAGCAAGCATGGGGAATTGGATTTAACGGATGTCTGTAGATGCCCTATTTTGGGGCATCTACAGCTTAAATTGTAGGTTGGGCTGGGGTTGAGCCCAACATCGGTGACTCGCAAAACTGCATCATCATTGTGGCTCACAACCGATGTTGGGCTTGACCCCAGCCCAACCTACGACTCACGAAGCGCTCACAATTTCCTCATCAATGGCAGCCAAATCAACACCACATGCGCCACAATACCAACCATCATCAAGATGGTAAAAGCGCTAATCGTGATGCCCGCAAATACTCGCAACTTTGCACTGGCACTTTCCTTCGCGCGCAGATAAAGCTCCAGCACCGCCAGCGGCAATAAATAACAACCAAAGCCAATAAAAATATCAAACGGGCCGTCCATTTTTTTACCCACACCCACTGGTCCTTGCATCACCATGAACCAAGAAAAATAGCCCAAACGCTGAAACCACACGCCGTTTGCGACCAAAAAAGTACGCAGTGCCCAACGCCGATGCGCAGCATATTCGCGCGCGCGCACGGTGCGCCATGCCAACGCGCCAAACGCAATAATCAACACACCATTTATACTCCCCGCCCATGCGCTCACCAAGTTAAGGTAAGTGCCGCGCCACCACACCAGCGCAAAACCACTCAACGTCGCAGTCATGATTGCCAGCAAAAACACGCGACCATTCCAGCGGTGAAACACCGGCCATCGTGCGCGAATTTGCGGCACTAATTGCAGCACACCGCACAAGGCGATAAGCGCTGCGAGCAACGCGTGTGCACCAAACATAGCGTTACCCGACGCGTCACCTACCTTATAGCCGGCAATTACGTTCGTGTTTTTAGCCCACACCTGAAAGTCACCCTGCAGTGCCGCCACGCCGTAAAAGCTAAAAATATAGCCAAAAAATAATAGCTGCCCGATGATTACAACGCCCAACCAAAATGTTGCCGATCGCGGTAGAAAAAGGCTTTTGTTTGCAGGGTATAAAGCGGTTGTGGTCATCGCATTCCTTTGATAGTTGTTTAGAATTTTAGGTGCGCAGATTTAGTCTATTACTCACCCATTCGCCCATTTCCATGCTTGCTTTAGGTTTGGGTAAATCAGCAAATGCACCACTGCCGCCACCGCACCAACCATGCAGCCGATTACAGTCGGCAATACGGCGCCGAAGGTAAACATCATGGCCAACACAAAGCCCAGCAAATACTCGGCACGGTATAAACGCAAAAATAACGCCAACAAAAACATGCCTTGAAACAGCACCGCAGCGACGTTCAAATAGTTGGTTAGAAACGCAATTGACAACGCCGCGCCGAGCAAAAAACTGCCTGTAAAGCCCCTCAATACGGCCTTCTTCAACCTATTTATGTGCGTTGATTCACACGTAGCAACGCGCGTTGCAATGGCACCAGTCAGAAACCAAGTCAACACAAGAATCAGCAACAAGCTCCACCAATTTGAAATAGCTGGCAAATCGGCGCGGTGCAAAATATGGTGGCTAATCACGCCACCATTAAAAAACTCCCATGTAAGTTGGGCAACGCAAACCAATACGGTGACAACAGTAAAATAAATTCGGGAGCGCCTCGACGGTGATGTGATTGCAGACGACATGGTGATTCCTTTTTCAAGCCTAAAAATGGGCGGGAGACATACGCCATGGCCGTAAGATCGCAGAGCAAACAGCGCCTGTACACACCTTTGCGATAAGGCACGCAACCACGGCGCGAGCCACGATTAGCTGGTGCGAGATACGATGCAGCCAACTACAAACGCCCTATTTGTGAGCGCTTTGACCCACCGCGCTAAAATTATCCGTGGCAAATTTAGTGCGCCACTGGTATCTTTAACCCATGGCTTCCACTACCCTAAATTGGCTTAAATCCACCCTCTACCGTATTTACGGCTGGCGACGGCTGCGCGTGGTGCTCATCACGGCGGCCATCATATTTTTACTGCTGGCCTATGGCTGGACTATTTCGTACTGGATTTTGATTGGCCGCTGGATATTTTTGGGCTTATGCGCACTCACCGTGTTCGGCCTATTTGAGCGATGGCCGGAACGCTTGCCAAAATGGATGGCGCGTTGGGCTTTGCAAGTTGCAGCAGTGGCTGTCATCATGCCAATTGCGGTTTGGATTAGTTATACCGTAACTAATCTGAACCTAGCCGAGCCGTGGTGGCGCGATAAAGATCGCTTAACTGGCTTTGGATTCACCACATTTTTAAGTATGTTGCTGGCACCGTGGATTGCCGTTGCGGCTTTGCTTAAGCAAATAAAAAATGACGCGCAAAACCAAGCCTTAGCCTTCGCGCTGGAACGCAGTCAGTTTGAAAAACAAGCGCTCGATGCCCGCCTGCGGCTACTTCAGGCGCAGGTAGAACCACATTTTCTGTTCAACACATTGGCCAATGTGCGCGAGCTTGTTATCACCGGTTCACCGCAAGCCGCGACGGTGCTGGATAACCTGATCGCCTACCTACGCGCCGCCGTGCCGCGCATCAATGCACCCATGGCAAGCCTTGCGCAAGAGCTTGATTTGGTGCGCGCGTATTTAGAAATTATGCAAGTGCGGATGCCTGATCGCTTACAGTTTAGCGTCGCCACCCAAGGCGACGCCACCGCATTTATCTGCCCACCATTATCGCTGCTCACCCTAGTTGAAAACGCAGTGCGCCACGGCATTGATCCCGCTGAAGAAGGCGGTAAAATAAGCGTTTCCGCCGTATTGCTAGATGGCATTTGGCATGTCGAAGTGCTCGATACTGGCGTTGGATTATCCATTAGCAGTACCAACACTGGCACCGGAATGACCAACCTGCGCGAACGCTTGCAGCTCGCTTTTAACGCGACCGCGAACCTTACTCTAACCCCAATCCAACCGCACGGCACTCGCGCACAAATACGCTTTCCCGCCCGCGCAATCACAACATGAAACCACACCAACCCACCGCCATTATTGCCGATGACGAACCGCTGCTGCGCGAATCGTTGCAACGATTATTAGCGCAACTTTGGCCTGAATTAAAAATAGTTTCCGCCGCCCGCAACGGTCGCGACGCGGTAGAGGACTTTGAAGCCTTGAAGCCAGATATTTGCTTTTTAGACGTGCACATGCCCGGCCTATCAGGCATCGAAGCTGCCCGATTTATCGGCCGCCGCGCCCATATCGTGTTTGTAACAGCCTTCGATAAATACGCCCTACAAGCCTTCGACCAAGGCGCACTCGACTACCTTGTAAAGCCCATAGAGCTAGCCCGTTTAGCCGACACCGTATCGCGATTAAAAGCACGCCTAGTCAGCGTAGACCAAGCGCCCGATACCGAAGCGCTGCTAGAGAAAATTTCAGCCCAACTTTTAAAGAGTACCGCCACCACCCACACCCGCTGGCTGCGCGTGGCCGTAGGCCGATCACTACGCATCGTCGCGGTGGAAGAAATTGATTTTTTACGCGCCGAAGACAAATACACTACTGTCGCGTGGCACGATAAAAATGGACAAATTAACCACGGCCTAATTCGCACACCGCTTAACGCATTAGTTGCACAACTTGACCCCGAACAGTTCGTGCAATCGCACCGCGCGGTGGTTGTTAATTTAAGCGCCATCGACCAAGTAAGACGCGCCGATAGTGAAACCGCCAGCATTCACCTAAAAAACCATGCCGATGTTTTGCCGGTGAGCCGTACCTTTTTACATCATTTTAGAATGATGTAAGGTGGAACAAGCGCGGTTGGCACAACAAGTTCACCACAAGTTGTAAGCCTACTTGGCGCTGGAAGTTCGCGTAAACTTAGGCAGGATGAATGTTGCGAACAACAGCACATAAAACATATTCCGCCAATTCAAAATAAGCCAAGATATATAGAATGAGAACTCTCTTAAACGCACCTAAATTTTTTATGCTCCTCAACCGTAATGATCGCTAACCCAACCAATAGTAGCGAAATCGTCATTTACCAAAATGCCGACGGCAGAATTAAGGTAGACGTTCGACTGGAAAATGAAACGGTTTGGCTGACGCAGGCGCAGCTGGGGCAGTTGTTTCAAAAATCAAAAGCCACACTCAGCGAACATTTAACGAACATATTTGCGGAAGGCGAATTGAACATGGATGCAGTTGTTCGGAATTTCCGAACAACTGCCGCAGACGGTAAAAATTACAACACTAATTTTTACAGCCTCGACGTTATTATCGCGGTTGGCTACCGCATCAAATCCCCGCAAGGCACGCAGTTTCGTCAGTGGGCCACGGCGCGGCTTAAAGAATATATTGTCAAAGGGTTCGCGCTAAACGATGATCGCTTTAAATCTGGCGATTCGATGACATATTTCAGCGAACTCCAAGAGCGCATTCGGCAAATTCGACTTTCGGAGAAGTTTTTTTACCAAAAAATTAAAGACATCTACGCCACCAGTGTCGACTACGCGTCGAGCAGCGAATTGACCGTGGCCTTCTTTAAAAAAGTGCAAAACAAATTACTCTGGGCCGTAAGCGGGCAAACAGCGGCCGAACTCGTGTTTCGCCGCGTTGATGCGGCGCTACCACTCATGGGTATGTTGTCGGCAGATAGTAGCAACGACTTTGCTGTTAAAAAGTCGGAAGTCAGCATCGCAAAAAACTATTTAACCGAAGCTGAAATTAAACTACTTGGACTATTGGTTGAGCAATATTTGGCCTTCGCAGAAACCATGGCACAGCAACGCACAGCCATGACAATGGCCGATTGGATTGCTCGGCTAGACAGCATCTTGCAACTGAATGGCCGCGAGCTGCTCACCCATGCAGGTATTATCAGCCATGACGCGGCACAGGCAAAAGCCGACGTTGAACTGAAAAAGTATCGTGCGACCCAAAAAAAGATTCAGCAAGCCGAAAGTTTAATAGAGCTTGAACGCGATTTGCAGCAGTTGGGGAGTCCCAGAGAGATTTAAATTTGTGCTGCAAACGCGTAAGTGCTCTCTAAGTTAGTCGGGCATTATTTTTGTGTATTCTGTCCCGCGCAATTCAGCGATTTTGAATCAATGCATACTACACGATACCATCTCAAAATAAGAATCAAGCGCTTCGCGCAAACACAAGCGGCCTGCGTTAGCACGAAGATAGTAGGCATTGCTTCATCTACCCCATTCGCGCAGCCATCGCCGTCCGCAACTCCGCCAAACTTACCGTTGCCGTGCCCAATTTACCCACCACCACGCCCGCTGCTTTGTTGGCGATGCTTATTGCTTCGCTCATCGGTTTACCTGCTGCTAACATTAAGCCGATGGTGGCAATAACTGTGTCGCCGGCACCGGACACGTCATACACCTCGCGGGCTTGGGTGGGTTCGTGTTGGCTGCCGGCGTTGCTGAATAACGACATGCCTTCTTCGGAACGGGTTACTAATAGGGCTTCTAGGGTTAACTTGGCTCTAAGCGCTTGGGCTTTTTGGGTGAGCTCGGCTTCGTCTTTCCAGCTGCCCGCTACTTGTTTGAATTCAGATTTATTGGGCGTGAGCAAGGTGGCGCCGTGATAGGCGGTGTAGTCGTCGCCTTTTGGGTCTACTAGTACGGGTTTGCCGTGGGCGCGGGCTAGCGCGATCATTTTGGCTACATGCGTTAGGCCGCCTTTGCCGTAGTCGGACAAAATTACCACGTCTACTTCAGTGACCAACGCTTCAAAATCACTGAGCTTTTGGTCTAGCACTTCGACTGACGGCGGGGTTTCAAAATCAATCCGGATAAGCTGCTGTTGGCGGCCAATTACTCTTAGTTTTACGGTGGTGTCGAGGTGCGGATCAATTTGCAGGTGAGCGGCCACGTTTTCGGCCTTCAGCAACGCGTTTAAAGCCCTGCCTGCGTCATCATCGCCAATTACTGAGAGCAAAGTAGCACGGCCGCCTAACGTGGCGATATTGCGGGCTACGTTAGCCGCACCGCCGGGTCGCTCCTCCACCCGCTTTACATGCACCACAGGCACGGGCGCTTCGGGTGATATGCGCGACACATCGCCGAACCAATATCGGTCTAGCATCACGTCGCCCACCACGAGCACGCGGGCGTTGGCTACATTTGGCAGGCTAATTGCGCTCATGCAGCAGTTACCTGTTCGCGACCTATCGGGTAGTATTCAAAGCCTGCTTGCCGCATGGTTTCAGGCTCGTATAAATTACGGCCATCAAAAATAATTGGCTGCTTCATTCGGGTGGCGATGGCCGCAAAATCTGGGCTGCGGAAGGTTTTCCATTCGGTGGCGATGGCCAACGCGTCGGCACCACTTAGCGCTTCCATGGCATTTTTAGCATAGCTTACGTTGGCATTATTGCCGATGTGCTTTTTAGCTTCATGGATTGCGATGGGGTCAAACGCGACCACGTGGGCGCCCTGCTTTGTTAGCTGCTCTATGAGCACCAAGCTTGGTGCTTCGCGCATGTCGTCGGTGTTTGGCTTAAATGCGAGGCCCCATAAAGCAATGCGTTTGCCGGATAAATCTTTGCCGAAGCGTGTGGATATTTTTTGCCCCAGCACCTGCTTTTGCGCGTCGTTCGCAGCTTCCACCGCCGCCAGCAATTTAAGCGGTAAGCCCGCTTCATCGGCCGTGCGTTGCAGCGCTTGCACATCTTTAGGGAAACATGATCCGCCATAGCCTATGCCGGGATATAAAAAGTGATAACCGATACGCGGATCAGACCCCATGCCACGGCGCACGGCTTCAATATCCGCCCCCAATTTTTCAGCTAATAAAGCCAGTTCATTCATAAACGAAATACGCGTAGCTAACATGGCGTTAGCCGCATATTTAGTGAGTTCGGCACTGCGTATATCCATGACCATAATGCGGTCATGATTGCGCTGAAACGGGGCGTACAGGGCGCGCATGGTTTCTACCGCTTTGTCATTATCGGCACCAATTACAATGCGATCAGGCCGCATAAAATCATCAACTGCGGCACCCTCTTTTAAAAACTCCGGGTTTGATACTACGGCTACATCGATATTGGCATCACGTTTTTGTAGCTCGTCTTTCATCGCTGCCAGCACGCGATCTGCGGTGCCTACTGGCACGGTGGATTTATCGACCACCACTTTAGGCGATTTCATGTAGCGCCCCACGTTGCGGGCGGCTGCTACCACGTATTGCAAATCTGCTGAGCCATCTTCTCCGGGTGGTGTGCCCACCGCAATCATTTGCACGTCGCCAAAGTGCACGCTTTCTTCTACATTCGTGGTAAATGTTAAGCGGCCTGCCGCAATATTTGCCGCCACAATTTCTTTTAAGCCGGGCTCATAAATTGGAATGCCGCCTGCCTGAAGAAGCGCTATTTTGTTGACGTCTAGGTCTAAGCACAGCACTTTATTGCCGACGTCTGCCAAGCAGGCGCCGGTGACCAAACCCACATAGCCGGTGCCGATAATGGTTACGTTCAATTGTTGCTCCTTACATTATTTTCAAGATCAGCTTGAATCATTTTTAATACCGCGATGGGATCCGCCGATGCGTTAATGCTGCGGCCAATTACTAAATAATCTGCACCTAGTTGCATTGCTTCCACCGGTGTGACCACGCGCTGTTGGTCACCCTTTGCATCGCCTGCCAACCGAATGCCCGGTGTGATGAGCTTAAAATTGTTATCGTGCGCGGCTTTTAACTGCTTGGCTTCCATCGCCGAACACACCACGCCATCGAGTCCGCAGTCGGCGGTCAAGGCGGCCAAACGCATTACCTGCGCATTGCAATCGGGCGCTAGTCCAATGGCGGGTAAATCAGAATCCGCCATGCTAGTGAGCACCGTCACGCCTATTAGCAATGGTTTACGACTGCCTGAAGACGCCCTATCTACGGCATTCTTGGCGGCTTCCATCATGGCACGGCCGCCACTAGCGTGTACGTTTAGCATCCACACACCTAAGCCTGTAGCGGCTTTGCAGGCACCGGCTACGGTGTTAGGGATGTCGTGAAATTTAAGATCTAAAAAAACATCGAAGCCACGTTTTACTAGGCCTTCAACGACTGCGGGGCCGGCGGCGGTGAATAACTCTTTGCCCACTTTTACGCGGCACAGTGACGTGTCAAGCCGGTCGCTAAACGCTAAAGCTTCAGCCGCACTTGGGTAATCCAGCACGGCAATAATGGGTTTGAAATCACCGCTCATGAACAATGCGCCCTTCTATTTTTGATTGCACCAAGTGCCGTTGCGCAGCGTCAATTTCGGCCGTGCGCCGTGGTGGAAAGCTCTCCCAGCCGCCACAGGCGGGGCAATGCCAATAATATTGTTTCGCCTTAAAGCCGCAACTGCCGCATAAAAAATGCGATAGCTTGCTGGAATACGAATACAAAATATTTTTAACCAGCGTTAAGTCTTCATGGTAGACCGCATCTGCTTCCATAATGTGCGCTTGCAAGAGCTTATCGACGCCGATTAAAGTGGGGTTCATTTTTAAATCGTCCCGCACCAGCGCGTAGGCGGCAGCGGAACCCTCACGCGCCAAGGTGCTTGTAAATAGGGCATCTAGGAGATCTAGCGCTGGATATTGCTGGTGCATGCGGCGCAATACTTCTACGCCTTCGGCCTCACGATTTAGCGCTACGTAACTCTTCAGCGCCGCCACCGCACTTAAGCCCAAATACGCGCTGTCTTGCGCCTCAATCGCGCGCCAAGCGGCAATCGCATTTTCATGCTCGCCACGCGCTGCAAACCATTCGCGTTTCAGCATGTTAGCCCGCACGCAATGGGCGTTTTCAGCCAATGCGGCATCGAGCGCGGCAGTTGATTCCACCACCGCATTTACGCCACCATCGAGGTTTTTTTCAATCGCTACCTCGCAATAAAACTGCGCAATTTCACCGCGATGGTCAACCAGTTTGGTGCCCGCTGGCATTTGCTTGGCCGTTTCGGTATCCAGCAATTTAGCGCCTTCAATTGCGCGCGGCCAGTTGCGTTCTTGCACGCACACATCCAGCAGCAGGCGGCCTATGGCCACGCGCTGTGTTTGCGAGCCTGCATTAGCGGCAATCAAATCATCAAGAATTTTTTCAGCATAATCAAGTAGCCCAGCTTTTTGATAATCCAAGGCCAATTCATATAGCGCTGAAACGCGGTCTTCGCCCTTAATATCGGCGCGCTCCGACAAGCTTTGGTGAATACGAATAGCGCGATCAGTTTGTCCTTTACGCCTAAATAAACTGCCTAGCGCAAACTGTAACTCTGCCGTTTCGGGGTTGGATTTTGTGACTTCAATAATGGCTTCAATCGCTTTATCTTGCTCTTCATTGAGCAAAAAATTTAAGCCGCGAAAATAGGCCTGCGGCATCTCACGCGATTCGCTCACTATTTGCTTTACGTCGGTGCGCGCCGCAAACCAGCCCGCGCCAAAGCACACCAGTGCGCCCAGCAGCAACCAGGGAATTAACCCAAACGCTTCAAACGTCATTGACGTTTATCCGCTGTGGTGGATAAATCTAGGCGCGGAATTGGTCCTGTGACGTCGAGTACATTTACCGAAGTAGAAAGCGGTACCGGCTCGCCTTTTGGGGCGTGGTTCGGTTGGTGCGTTTGACCAGTGTTGTGGCTTAAGGCACGATTTAGCTTACGAATTTCGCGCTTTAGTTTAAACACGGCACCAAGCGACGAAACCAGCCCCAAAAACAGCCCGCCACCAAAAAAAGCCAATAAAATCAACACCAAAGGCGCTTCTATCGTGCTGTCCAAAAAGCCACGCAAGGTAACCGATCCCGAATTTTTAGCCGCAAACCACACCAGCAACACCACTACAATAATCCGCACAATCCAAATAAGTACGCGCATTTAGCACTCCTCTATTTTTTCTTCCGCAAACCGCTATTTTACGGGATGCGTGGCGCTTGTGCGTGGCGTCGCATCTTCTGAGCTCGCCTTCCGAGCCAAAGAAATGTACATGGTGCTAGACAATCTTTCAGTCGATTATTTTCTGGTATTGCATTCAGGTACCCGCTGTAGACACCCTAATATAGGGCTTCTACAAAGAAAATAGTTAACCTCCATCATATGCGCTAAGCCAACTTTTTTACCACGCTTAACGGCAAAAACAGCGTCAACGACGCAGCGGGCAGCGCAATAAAACC
>JAYUOW010000244.1:0-10217 GCA_043760555.1 Betaproteobacteria bacterium | reverse complement strand
TTGGGAACACGTCTATGACGCTAACCAAGGCACCATTCGCACTCGCAATAGGCGTTTTCTAGGGGGCTGCTTGCTGGCGTCCAAAGCCGATAACGGCGGTGAAGTTCGCTTTGAAGCTTGCAACGATGCCAACCCGCTCATGAAGTGGAATTTTGTTGATGTGAGCAAACCGAGTGCCACGGGCCGCCCTAACTACACCGTCGGCCAACCGGCATCGCGCACAACTGTGTTTCAGCTGGAATCCGTACACGCAGGTGGCAAATGCGTGGACGCATTTCCATCGCTCACAGCAGCCACACTTGCCCTAATGCCTTGTGTGGGCGAGGGGTTTACAAATCGCTTCTTTCAGTACATCAGCGCAAACCAGAGCATTGGGTTCCCTGACAGAAATATGTGCTTCGAATCGGTTGCAAAAGGTAGCCCGGTGCAGTTAAAAACCTGCGATAAAAATAACGCCAAACAAAAATGGGATGCACCGTCAGGTGTAGGCGTAATTCGCAATGCCACGGATAAATTTTGCCTCGACGTAAACGCGTGGAAAACAGAAAACGGCACACCGCTAATCTCATGGGACTGCGGTACTAATCAAGCGAATCAGCAGTGGAAGGCGGTGATGAAGCGCTGATATTTATCACGAATAGCGCCCTGAAGATGCCCTATTATAGGGCGTCTTCAGGGCATTTTTTACTTACGAAAATGCGATAGTAGTATAGTAATTAGCAGCACCTTGTTATAATAAATGACTCAATAAGATGCGGACATAACTAAAATGATAAAAGTATACCCCTCAGCACGACTAGGTTTAGTTTGCTTGAGCCTCACCGCAATTCTCGGCGCGGCCATAGCCCAAACCCCACAACCCAAAGTAGCCGCCCCCATTGAGCCCACGCCGTCCGAGCCACCCGCGCTGAACGCGCCGCTGCCGGTTCCCCCTGCTCTGCTGCCGCAGTTTGTGCCACAGCCCGCCGGAAACCCGTTCGCCCACCCCGTAGCGAACCCGTTTGCACCCGCCGCCGCAAACCCGTTTGCGCTGGTTTCAACCCCCAGCGGCTCCACTGCATTCGCACGTTTGGTATCGCTTCCAAAAATTAGCGAGCAGCAAATTCGCGAACTGATACTAGATGCCATCACCGTTTTAGAAGTAACGCAAAGCTATAAGCGCGTGCGTGAAGATGCCGCTAAAGACTTACCCCTCGTGCCCGACAAAATTCAACTTTTTGGCATTGCGCAACGCGTCGTCGGTAATAAAAAAGACTTCGTACGCTTGGGCGTGTTGCAGCATCCACGCCGTTTGCCGCAGCTTTGGATTGAAGGCCGAACACTGGTGGACGGTGCAACCGTTGCCAACCCAGATGCCGATAAAAGCGTGTTTGACCCCTTACTTACCAACTTGCTACAAGAGCGCAACAAGATCATGGATAAGCTGGCGCTAAGCGAGCTTGAAGCGCGTGTTATTACGCTTTCCTATGTTGAAGCCGACACGGCATTATTCACGCTCCGCGCAATGGGGTACGCCGCCATCACGGACGAAGAAAGTGTGAGTAAAGATGATTCGTACAAAGGTTTAGATGTGGCGTTGCTGCAAGGAAATGCTGCCAACGCGTTTGCGCCAGGAAACCTACCCGGCGCACCACCAGCAACGCCTAGCTTTGGTGCGCCGCCCGCGTTTGGGTCTGCACCTAGCTTTGGCTCCACACCTAGTTTTGGCTCACCTTCTAGCTTCGGTTCTGCACCTAGCTTTGGCGGCTCTTCGTTTGGCAGCACCAGCCAGCAACAGCAACCCAACAGCCAGCGCTACGCGTCTGCCAAAAATTTCCCCACCAGCATTGCGTTTGACCGCTTACCGCTGATTTATAAAATTCCCGATCCAGACGCTAAAAATAGCGGTTTGGCAGGCGCGGATTATGGCGCGACCGGCGGTCAGGGTGCGGGCGGGCGTGACCAGCTTGGCTTAACCGCCCTACCTGGTGCGGCCTCACAATTACAAGCCACAGTCGCTGCCACCACCACACAGCTGTTGGTGCTAACCCACCCGCAATATCCTGAGCAATTCGCTAAACTAAAACGGGTGATTGAAGAAACCATTGACCGCCCTGCACGGCAAATATTTATCGATTCCATGATTTTGGAAGTGTCGTCCGACGCCTTGCGCGACCTAGGCGTGAAGTGGGATTTAAAGAAAGGCACCGAAGCCTACAGCCTAGGCGCGCTAAGCGCTTTGCCGTTGGGTGGCAGCGCGCTCAGCGCCATATACGACGCGGGTAAGGCTGTATCGCCTCGGCAAATGCTGGCGCAAATAAATGCGCTTATTGAAACTAACCAAGCCGAAGTATTAGCGCGCCCGTCGGTGATGACCTTAGACAACCGCCAAGCCACAATCCGCGTGGGCACCGATATTCCGGTGGCAACGTCTAAAGACGCCGGTACGGGTTCCGGTGGCGGGCGTGTGGCGTTTTCGTTTCAATACATTCCCACTGGCGCAATATTGAACGTGCGCCCGCGCATCGGTGCCGATGGCAAAGAAATTTCTATGCTCATTGACGCCACCATTTCCGCCCCCGTGCCCGGTGCGGATTTAAAAGTGCTTGACCCTGTTACCAACGTGGCTCTTGCCTCCGCACCCACGCTTTCGCAGCGGCGCGTGCAAACCTACTCGCGCATACGGGACGCGCAACCGCTAATAATCGGTGGCTTAATTAGCCGCGAGCAAGTCACCCGAACCGATAAAATTCCGTTGTTAGGCGACATTCCATTTTTAAAAAAACTAGCCGGTTATGAAGGCACTAAAACCTCAAAACGCGAAGTGATTATTGTGCTCACGCCCACCATCGTTACCGAAGAATTTCGCGCAACTAAATGGCAGCTACCGCGCGACGACGACCGCTTCGACCTATTTGGCACCAGCCTATTTCGTGAAAGCTACCGCATACGCGCCGAAGACTTAGTGGATTCGCAATACATCCGCTTTAGTCAACGTTTGTTGGCCTATCGTCGTTTGGCCAACCAAGCTATCGCTAACCAGCCGTCGTTAGCCAACAAAATGCCGTTCTCACGCTTTGTGGGCACCAAAGTGCCGGGCGAATTGATTTTTGTATCCGGCATGATGTCGCGCATGTTGACCAGATTGAACGGTGCGCAATCGATCAATATCGATAAGCTCATGTTTTTTGAAGGCAACGTGCGCGGCCCCAGCTTTAAAATGCAATCGGTAGGCGATGCGCTGAGGCGCCACGGTGGCGGTAGCGACGCTGAAAGTTTCTTTAGCAAAAATCCTGGCCGCGCCTTAGCTCTCACATTCAAAGCATCCCGCGCATCCCTTGACGCCGCTGACATGAATACCGAACCGGTAGCTGAAGTTAGCGTGATCCCGTGCGCCAACCGTACCGAATGGCGTCGCTTAATGTGGGAGCTTAACCACCCCGGTGCCGACGGCACACCGCGCTACACCATGCTCATCCACCAGCCCGAAGACATCACGGGCGTAAAACTAGCGGTTGCTTTGAAAAACACCATCCTCGCCAACGGCAACGAAGCCAACACCATTTTCGATAACTTCCTGCCTGGCCGCGTGCTTAATCTGCAAGAAGCCAGCCCAAATTGGGAACGCGTGATAGAAGCCAACGTAGCTAGAAATTTCTTCTGGGATGATTTCTACATGCCCGCTTTTAACGAAGAACTAGACCGCGCGATCAATGATTTAGACCGCGCATTGCGGGTGCCGGACGTGGCAAGTGGGTTGGATTTGAGTGGGTTACCGGTGGTAAAGTAGTGGTTTAACGATGGCTGTAGATGCCCTAATTTAGGGCGTCTACAGCCACTTTTGCAGCAGTGGGTAACATCGCGTTTGGCAACACCGCTGTCCACTCTACCGCTCGTGCGCACTCACACCCGCACATAAACCTGCGCAAATCGGATCTGCTCACATACCCCGAAATCACCCTGTCCATATTGCAGTACCCAATCGTCTGCTTTGCCGTGCAATAAATCACCGCCGACTTTTCGATAGAGTGCAAAATCAGCTTGCATGCATTTTGCTAAAATCACTTGCGGCACAGCGTCATACGCACCGTCTTCACCCATCATCAGTGGCGCGACGGCGGCGTATTTTTCAATAAAGCGCGGTCGATTCACGACCCATCTGTCACCGCTTTTTGATTGCACAATAGCGTCATGGATGGCGTAATTGTTTGGCCCTTCGCGGCTTTGCAGCGTGCCTGCTTGCGTGGCAAATTGAACGGTGACGGTTTCGGTTTTTTGCACGCGAACGGCCTGACAGTCAGTATTGAGATTTACTTTGATGATGTTCATTGGTTTCATAAAAATGCCCTATTTACAGGGTTCTTGAGCGGGTTTAAGGGCTGCGGGTGAGCCAGTTTAGCCGTGCGTCACCTGCCAGCGCCCTGCCCGTGCAGATCCCACCCGTTGCAAACGCCCCGTGGTAGAGAGTTTTTGCAAATTGCGCTCAACCGTGCGTGTGGAGCTGGATAACGTTGCGGCGAGCTCGGCGATGGTGGCAGCACCGTTGACGGCAAGAATGGCGAGGATTTTTTCCGACACTTTTTGGGCTGACTTCTCCGACATTTTCTCCGACAACTTCTCCGACATTTTTGGTTTAGGTTTCGCAATGGCGTCGATAATGGCGTCGGCAAGGGCGGTCAGCATAAACTCAATAAATCCTGTTGAGTCGGCTTGACTATCGGCTTCTGCCAGAGCCTTGTAATAGCCAGCTTGCCGCGCGCGAATGATTAATTCCACCGGCAAAAATGCCAATACCGGCTGCCAATTACTTAAGATTTTGGTTTGCCAAAGTCTCCCCATGCGGCCATTACCGTCCGCAAATGGGTGAATAAACTCAAACTCGTAGTGAAACACGCAACTGGCAATTAGGGGATGCACCGATTGCGCTTTTACCCAGCTCAGCAAGTTTTCCATGAGTTCGGGAATGCGGCTAGCAGGCGGTGCCATATGCACCAAGCGCTGATCGTTAAAAATACCCACGCCACCAAGCCGAAAACTACCCGCGTCATCAACCAATCCGGCCATCAACAGGCGATGTGCCTCAAGTAGGTCGGTTACGGTGTGTGCGCTTAGGGCAGACATTTTTTCGTAAGCCGCGAAGGCATTCCGTACTTCTTGAATTTCACGCGGCAGGCCGAGCACCCGTTTCTTATCCAGTACAGCAGTAACTTGCTCAAGGCTTAACGTATTGTTTTCAATGGCAAGAGATGCTTGAATCGTGCGAATACGATTATTACGACGCAGTTTTGGAGAAAGTTTGCCCCCGTTTGCGACTGTCCATTGCGTCAACAACGCTACGATGTCGGCAACACGCTGCAGCACCAAAGGGGAAATTGTATATGGAGGTTGATAAGGCATCGGTGTGAGCTAGCGATCTGAATTAGGTACGTTAATGGTAGCGCATGTTTGACGCTTGAGCGCGAACGAACCTCGGCGCAGTTAATGGCATTGGCGAAATTGGCTTTGCGCTGATTGCGCCCTACCGCAACGCGGTTCAGCGGCCATCACTTTTATATGACTGAAGACGTCCTATTTACGGGCTTCTTCAAGCATATTTCAAGCATAAAAAAGCGACCTTTCGGTCGCTTTTTGTCCTACCCATTCCGCAATAATCAATCTTCCAGCGGATGCCGAATGACGATGGTTTGCTTGCGATCAGGCCCGGTGGAAATTAGGTCGATGGACGCACCTACTAATTCTTCGATGCGCTTTAAATAATTTTGCGCGTTTTTTGGCAGGCCATCCCATGTGTCTACGCCGAAGGTGGATTCAGACCAACCGGGGTGGTCTTCAAAGATGGGCTCGCACGCGTTAATGCTTTCAGCACCGTAGGGAAGAATATCGACTGTGGTGCCGTTAATTTTATAGCCCGTGCAGATGCGCAGGGTTTCCATGCCGTCGAGCACGTCTAGCTTGGTGATGCAAAGCCCTGATAGACCGTTAATTTGCGCAGCGCGCTTCAAGGCAGCGGCATCAAACCAACCGCAGCGCCGTGGACGCCCCGTCACTGAGCCATATTCGCTGCCGCGCTTGCGCAAGCCTTCGCCTATCTCGTTTTCAAGTTCAGTAGGAAACGGGCCCGAACCTACGCGCGTGGCGTAGGCTTTGGTGATACCTAGCACGTAAGACAACGCGTTTGGCCCCACACCCGCACCTGCGGATGCCTGCCCCGCTAGGCAATTGCTGGACGTTACATACGGATACGTACCGTGATCCACATCGAGCAATGCCGCCTGCGCGCCTTCAAACATGATGCTTTTGCCCTCGGCCATTAAGGCATTGAGTTGGCCGGATACGTCTGCAATCATGGGGCGTAGGCGCTCGGTGAAGGCCATGGTGTCGTCCAAGGTTTTTTGAAAGTCAACCGTGTCGGTGTGGTAGAAATTCTTCAGCATAAAGTTATGATAATCAAGCACTTCACCGAGCTTGGCGGCAAAGCGCTCGCGCACAAAAAGGTCGGCAAAACGAATGGCGCGACGCGCTACTTTATCTTCATAGCAAGGCCCAATGCCACGGCCTGTGGTGCCGATTTTGCCTGCACCTTTGGCAATTTCGCGGGCTTGGTCAACTGCCACGTGATACGGCAAAATTAGCGGGCAAGCTTCTGATATGCGCAGGCGGCTTACAACGTCGATGCCTGCTGCTTCCAGCTCGGCTATTTCGCCTAACAAGGCTGCGGGGCTAAGTACCACGCCGTTGCCGATGTAGCACACAACGTGCGGGTGCAACATGCCGGACGGCAGCAAACGCAGGATGGTTTTTTTGCCATTTACAACTAGGGTGTGGCCAGCATTATGACCACCTTGAAAGCGCACCACTGCGGCAACTTTATTGGTCATCCAATCAACGATTTTGCCTTTACCTTCGTCGCCCCATTGGGTGCCAATGACGACTACGTTTTTTGCCGTGATGCTCTGTGCCATGCTGTTTCCCTTAAATTTCTATTCGTTGTACTGCGCAAATTACGACCAAACACGCTATTTTAGTTTGATTTAGCGGCTAAAGCGAGTTGAAACCGCTAAATTATGTGCGTTTTTGCAATTGCCATGCATCGTTTAAATAAACCAGCTCTTGATCGCACTGCAGTTCGGCGCAATGCGCGTCTTGCCCGGGCAAGCTCACGCGCACGACGCGGCCCTGCGCGCGGTGGAACGCGATGGTTTCAGGCAATCCAGCGTTTGGACTAACCCACGGCGCCAAAATTGCTGATGTGGCTTGCGTGCTGAGCGGAACCAGCTGGGCGATGAGCTTTAAATCTAAGGTAAAGCCGGTAGCGGCGCGCGCGCGACCAAATACACTGCCTACCCCATCGTAGCGGCCACCACGGCAGATCGCGTCGGGTGCGCCTTGGGCAAATACGGAAAAAACAATGGCGTTTTCGTATTCAAAACCGCCGAGCTCGGCTAAATCAATGCTGGTTTTCATGTTGCTGGTTTTGAGTGCCTCGGCGCAGCGTTCGAGCGCGTCGATGGCTTGCTGCACTTGCACATCAGCGGGCATAATTTTGCGCGCTTGGGCTAAGCAATCAATTGTTCCGTGCAAGGTGGGCAGTGCGACAAAGCTTTCGGCAATTTGCGTGGTTATATGACCGGCTGCGAGCAACGCGGCGGTTTCAATTTTTAGCTGCGGCACGTCGCGCGCTTGAATGGCGTGGAATAAATTTTGCGTAGCGATGGCGTTTAAATTCGCGGCGCTACACAGCGCCCGAAAAATCGACGGCTGACCCACATCAAGCTGGGCGCCTTTTACGCCAAGGGTTTCGAGCAAATCAATGGCAAGGCGTTGAATTTCAATATCGGCTTCCAGCCCTTCATAACCAAATAACTCCGCACCTACTTGAAACGGCTGGCGACTTTGATGTTTACCTTCCGCCGTGGTGTGCAGCACGCTACCCGCGTAACACAGGCGCGTAACGCCCTGGCGATTGAGCAATTGCGCATCGATGCGCGCCACCTGCGGCGTGGTGTCAGCCCGCACGCCCATCATGCGACCGGACAGCTGATCGACTAGCTTAAAGGTTTTTAATTCCAACGCGCGACCGCTGCCAGATAACAATGATTCGGTATATTCCAGCAACGGCGGGGTGACTAATTCATAGCCATGCACTTTAAAAAAATCCAGCGCACGACGACGCAGGTTTTCCATGTGTTGTGCTTGGGCGGGGAGCAGGTCTTCAATTTGTTCGGGGAGGAGCCAAGTACGCAAGGTGTTTCCTTTATTTTTTGAATGTGGCCAAGCTCACCGAAACAGCAACACAATCAGCCCGCCAACAACAATGCTGGCCAAGCCGATAAATCGCAGTTGCCCATCATTGAGCCCGACTAATTTACTAAACAATTCACGCCAGCCCTTTGGCGCAAACAAAGGGCCGATGCCTTCTAAAATCAGCATCAGCCCTGTGGCTAACATAAGCGCATCCCACATGATTGAAGGCTACGCAAAGCTCGACGTTATCTGCCTTTGCCGGGCGATTTTAGATATTTAAAAAAGTCTGAGTTCGTATCTAAAACCATCACATCGCCCTTGTTGCGGAAGGTTTCCCGATAGGCGTCCATGCTGCGATAAAACGAATAAAACTCTGGGTTACGGCCAAACGCGGCTGCAGTAATACGCACCGCTTCAGCATCGCCTTCACCTTTGATTTTTTGCGCATCGCGATACGCATCAGCCAAAATAATGGTGCGTTGACGTTCAGCGTCGGCCTTAATTTGCTCGGCTTCACCAAAACCGGTGGAGCGCAATTTGTTCGCTACACCGGTACGCTCTGATTCCATACGTTTGTACACTTGATTATTAATTTCAGGAGGTAAATCAACGCGCTTGATACGCACGTCAAGCACTTGAATACCCATGCTGCGTGAATTTGCGTCGGCCTTTTTAAGCAGGCTATCCATGATTTTTTTGCGATCACCGGAGATGGCTTCAGCCAACGTACGCTGTCCAAATTCACCACGCAAATCTTCGTTTACCGCTTGCGATAGACGTAATTCAGCACGGGTTAAATCACCGCCGGTGGACACAAAAAACTGCTTCACGTCGATGATGCGGTATTTAACGAAGCTATCGACCAACACGTTATTTTTTTCAGCCGTTTGCACGCGCTCAGGGTCTTTTGGATCAAGCGTTTGGATCCGCGTGTCGTAGGTTCTCAGCTTGTCCAAAAACGGCACTTTAAAATACAAGCCCGGTTCGGTTTGCGTAGCAATGGCTTCACCCAAACGGAATTTAATCGTGGCTTTGCGTTGGTCGACCGTGTAGGCCGAAAGCGACAGCACAAATAGCGTAATAGCTGCCAAAAGCGCTATAAAAGGTAAGTTGCGTTGCATGATTTTATCCTCGGCTTAGCTTAGCGTGTGGTGCGATCGCGAACATCGCGACGCGGCACTTCGGCATTGTTGGTCGGCTGTGGGCGCACAGTAATGGTTTCAGTTACTTGAGACGGTGCGGCAGCAGGGGTTTGCGCGTTCATTTGCATGATTTTATCCAGCGGCAAATACAACATATTTTGTCCACCTTTCTGATCAACCAATACCTTAGAACTGTTTTGCATTACCGTCGACATCATTTCTAAATACATGCGTTCGCGAGTAATCTGCGGGGCTTTTTCGTACTCAGCAACCACCGAGCTAAACCGTGCCGCATCACCTTTGGCGGTGGCCACTACTTTTTGCTTGTGGCCATTGGCTTCTTCAAGCAGACGAGCGGCGTCACCTTTGGCACGTGGCAAAATATTATTGGCTTCGGCTTCGCCCAAGTTTTTGTTGCGTTCGCGTTCTTGCTTTGCATTTACGACGTCGTCAAAAGCGCCCTGCACTTGCTCTGGCGGCTGCGCATTTTGCAGGTTTAAATCGGTGACAACTAAGCCAGTTTCATAGCGGTCAAGAATACTTTGCATCAGCACTTTAGCGCGCGTACTCACATCTGCCCGGCCTTCGTACAACACGAAATCCATTTTGCTTTTGCCAACCACTTCGCGCATAGCGGCTTCAGCGGCTTGCTGCACGGCTTCGTTTGGCGCTTTGTTATTAAATAAAAACTGCACCGCAGAATTGATGGCCGCTTCTGCCACGATTGGCTTTAGCTTGTACTGCACCGCAAATTGCACGTCTACAATGTTTTGGTCTTCGGTGATCATCAAAGATTCTTCTTTGACTTTGGTTTTTTGGTTATTGCGGTGCCCTACTTCCACCACGTTGATA
>JAYUOW010000243.1:0-31323 GCA_043760555.1 Betaproteobacteria bacterium | reverse complement strand
GAACAACAAGTGGTTAGCTTAAAGTTTGGCCTAGACGACAGCTACTACCAAGCCACCTGCAGCACAACAGCCTTAAGCCTAGGGCAGCACAAAATAACAGTGAGTTTCAGCGGCGATAAATACAACTTCCCCGCCATCACCGATGCCAACAAAACGCCAACGCCTGCGTTGACGCATATTGTGCGGGACGCGCCATAGGTGGGTAGCGACCCAGGATAGAGGTAGCGGAAGTTTTCATAGTAGGTTTTTAATAAGTAGAACTAGCAATCATGCCTTGGAGATGCCCTAATTTAGGGCGTCTTCAGGGTATTTTTTTGTGCGTTGAAAACGTGGTTAATCCAAAAGCGAGAGGCTGTGAACCGATGTTTGTGTATGCATCGAGCCGTCTAAAATGCGCAAGCTGAGCTATTTCACCCGTGCTTTAGTCTTCTATGGCGATAAATTCTACAAACCATGAATTGCCGCAGAAATTATTCCGTTTTTGAAAAGTCAGCAAGGTAAAGCACTGGCCGCCATAAACGTATTGCATCGCACACGGTGAATGATCCTTTCCTGTGACAGACAGTGGTCATTGGTTTGTTGCATAATGATCGTTATGACTAAAAATACTGACGTAGATCAGTCTTCGCTTACGGTTCTACTGCATCGCTGGCGCAACGGCGATGGCGCCGCCTATGAGGCTGTGATCGCGCAGTCCTACGATGTGTTGCGCAAGCTTGCCCACTCGCGGGTGAATCGTTCTGGTGCACCGCATGGACTGGCGCCGACTGAACTGCTGCACGAAGCGCTGCTAAAAGTGGCTGATGCCCCGAAAGATTGGGAATCGCGTGCGCATTTTTTTTCCAGCATGTCACTTACCTTGCGCTCGGTGTTGGTTGATTTTGCGCGCGAGCAACAGTCGGAAAAACGCGGCGGTGATTATGCGCTGGTGACGTTTACAGAATCAAATATTGATAGAAACCCGACATCGCACGCGGGCTTGCTTGAGCTTGAAAAGGCGTTGTGCGAAATCGAGGCCGTCGATGCCCGCGCTGCTGAAATTTTGCATCTCACTTATTTTGCTGATTTGAATGTAGAGGAAGTGGCAAGCGTGCTTAATATTTCGGCACCCACGGTGTATCGCGAGCTGCGCTTCGGCCGGGGCTGGTTAAAAGATCGCCTCAAGGATGCCTATAATATTAATTCTGCTGCCTAATTTATATCCGCTTAATCGCCGCTATGACTACTGACTCTGGTGTTGAAAACAACATGAAAGAACCAGACTTTAAACAAGCCAAAACTTTGTTTAACGCCGTGGTTGGCTTGCCCGTGCACGAGCGCCCCGCGGCGCTGGCAAAGCTATCCAACGATCCCGCATTGATTGCACGATTGCTGTCGATATTAGATGAAAGTGAAACCGACGCCAACACGAACGGTGGCGATGACGGCGGGCAAATAAAGGATGTGATTGGTGCGGCGTCTGGTGGTTTGGTGGCTAAATTGGATGCCACGGAACTGTATCCGGGTGACACCATCGGCGCATGGAAATTAGTAGAGGAAATTGGCCGCGGTGGTATGGGCAGTGTGTTTTTGGTGGAGCGTAGCGATGGCCATTTTGAACAGCGTGCGGCGCTTAAATTGTTGGCGGGCTTTGCTTTGGAAAGTGCCATGGGGCATTTGGCGCGTGAGCGGCAAATATTGGCGGCCTTAAATCATCCCAACATTGCGCGCTTGCTCGACGGTGGTGCTACCCCTCGGGGACGCCCGTATTTAGTGCTTGAACACGTGAATGGTGAGAGCATTGATAAATATTGCACCAATCATAAGCTGCAGCCGAACCAAATAATTACGCTATTTATTGCAGTATGCAATGCCGTTGCGTTTGCGCATCAACAGCTGGTGGTGCATTGCGACTTAAAGCCATCCAATATTTTAGTGACTGCGGATGGGCGGCCGATATTGCTTGATTTTGGTGTGTCGCGATTGCTGAAAGAAACGTTACCAGCCCGGCCAAGCGACGCGTTCGCGTCGGCGTTGCACGCCGATAATGTAACCCTCACCGCAGGCGGCTACACGCCGCGTTATGCCAGCCCAGAACAACGTGCGGGTGCTGTATTAGGTGTGGCTACCGATGTGTACAGCTTGGGAATGATGCTGGCCGAACTGTTGGGCGTGAAGCTCATCGCCAATATGCCCTTAGACACGGCCGCGCTTAACCCTGACATCGCCGCCATTATTGGCCGCGCCACAGCCGCTAAACCGGTGCGCCGCTACATGGGTGTGGATGGTTTTGGCGCGGATTTGCAACGTGCGCTTCAGCACCAACCCGTGGCGGCGCGCCCCGCATCGGCCGCGTATGTGGGCGGCAAATTTCTGCGCCGTAATTGGCCGTGGGTGTTAGCGGCTACGGCCTTTGGGTTCACCGTGGGCGTTTTTTCATGGCGCACGATGATTGAGCGCGACAATGCGGTAAAGGCCGAGCGCGTGGCGCGTGAGGTGAAGGATTACATGATTTCGGTGTTTCAAGGTGCCGACCCGGAAATATCCGGGCAGCGTGATTTGCCGGTTTCGGCGCTGCTCGACGCCGGGCGTGAACGCATTGCGTTGCGGCTAAAAGACCAGCCCGAAACCCGCGCCGAAATGAGCGGCATTTTAGGCAGCGTGTATCAAAATATCGGCAAACGCGAGCAAGCATTAAAGCTCTTTGATGAAGCTATCGCCATTGAGCGGCGCAATAATCGCCCCGCCGTGTTGGCCGAATTGCTGCACAAAAAGGCCTACACCATCTACGATATGGAAGACCTGCCCAAGGCCGAACCCATTGCCCTTGAGGCGCTGGTCTTACGCGAAAAAATGGCACCGGAATCTGTTGGCATGGTAGAAACGTTGCAGCTGCTTGGTAGCATTTTGACCTATCAAGGCAAGCGCGATCAGTCACGCCCATTTTTAGATCGTGCACTGGCCTTAGCAACCCGCGTACGCGGCGCAAACAGCGCTGAAGTAGGGCGTGTACAGCTTGATTTTGCCCGCCATTTTGTGGCGTTTAATAGCGATGGCATTGACGGCGAAAAAGCGGCGAGACGTGCGGTTGAAATTTTTAAGGCTAAGTTTGGTGTCGACCATTATTTATACGTTGACGCGCTGGAAGCGTTGAGCGTTACCTTAAGCCAAAGCGGCAAGTTTGACGAAGCGATGCAAGTGGCGAAAGAAATGAGCACAAAGCGCGCGAAGTTTTACGGCGAAGTGAGTAACCAAAATGTGTTCGCATTATTTTCTTACGCGAGTGTGCTTGACCGTGCGGGGCAGCGACTAGAGGCCGTCGACGTGTACAAAAAATGCATTACACTGCTCAAAAAAGTGGAAGGTGGCGATGCACTGGCGCTGGCAAATCCCATGATTGAAATCGCCAAAAGTTTGGTTGAAACCGGTGATTACGAAGGCACGCTCGACATGGCCAATCAGGTCATTGCTATTTACGCCACGGGTACGCAAGCCAGCGGGCCTAATGCACTAGAAGCCAAATATTTGGTTGGCCGATCGCTACGACAATTAGGACGGCTGGCCGACGCGGAAAAAGCCAGCACACTGGCGTTGCGCGAACGCGAGGCGAATGTGCAGTTTATGCCTGAGCAGGTTTTAAAGTCGAAATTCGAAATGGTCGCGTTGGCGCGTGCGCAAAATCGTATTGACGCTGCACAAACCTTACTTGCGACACTAGACCCAAAAACCTACGCCAAATTTCCCAGTTTTATCGAAAAGCAATGGTTTGAAAACGCCCAATCGGCCGTCGTAAAAGGTGCCTACGACGACGCGCTAAAACTGCTAGCGCGAGCCGAGGCATCAATTAGTCAACGCAAAGGTGCCACGCACCCCGATGCCTGGTTAGCCAAGCTAGACCGCGCCGAACTGTTAGCCAAACAAGGCCAACGCGAAACCGCCCAAGCGCTAGCCAAACAAATTACCGCCAATGCCAAGCCCAGCATTGCACCATCGGGAGATTTTGCGAAGCGCTTAGCAAAATTGGGTGGGTAAAAAGCCGTATAGTCTGTCGCAGTAGTAATTCGCCGATAGGCTGAAGAAACCCTAAACTAGGGTATCTTCAGCTTATTTTATATGAAAATCTATGCGCTTAGGCGCGTCGGCAACGGATAATCGTTGAGCACTAGCATTCCCCAGCGGACTGCTTTTTTGCGTCAAATCACGCCATCAAAAACCATTTTCATTCCACATGACAGGATTCAACCCAAAAAAATCGTATGCCTAATTACGGGGGCTTTTTCCCGTTTTCTAGACGGCGGCATTTGCTTGTGGGTAATCGCGTAAACCTGCGCGGTTACTTGCGGTGCCGCATTAAAGTGCTGGGTGGATGATGAAAATAACTAAAAAAATACGGCAACGCACGCAACGCGCACCAAATAAAATGGCGGGTCTTGGCCTATTGGAAGTCATGCTGTTTTTATTTGTCGTAGGTGCCACGTTGGTGGTGGGTTATGCGTGGCTGGCGGCTAAAAAGCAGGCAGTGCGGGCGGAGGCCACTACGGCACAATTGCAGCAGGCTAATCGCTTTATTGAAGCCTTTGCCGCCGCCAAATTTAGGCTGCCGTGCCCAGCGCAGGTGAATGGCAATGGTGTTGAAGACTGCACCTTAAATAAAGGTGTGTTGCCCTACCGAACCCTGCGGCTCGACGGTTCCGCCGCACAAAAAGGGGCGGGGCAATTACGTTATATGGTGAACGCGGTATTAACGCCTGCGACCACAAATTTATTCGAACCGAGCAAATGGGATGGGGCAAAGCACGACTTTAAACAAATAAGCTCGGTTGATTATTGCAAGCAACTTAGCAACGCCAGCTTAAGCCCCACGGGTGCGCAAGTGCGCGCAAGCTCAGGTGCATTGCGCCCGGTTGCCTATGCCTTAGCGCATGTGGGCGACGGTGATGCTGACGGTGATGGCAATGTGCTGGACGGCAATAATGCCGGTGCCGCCGCTATCATGGAAGCACCTGAAAACGCCCGTATTACGGGCTTCTACGACGATACCGTATTGGCGCGTACGACCGCTGAATTGTATTTCACATCCGATTGCGATGTGTTGATTTCAACCCTAGAAATGATGGCGCTGGGCATTGATGTGAGTGATGAAGTGCAGAGTGCCGCCATTATGGCCACCATTACGGCGTCGGTGCTCACGCTGATTGGTGGTGTCAAAGCGGGCGTGACAATCTTAAAAATTTCGCTTGCAGGTGTGGCGCTCGGTGCGGCAATCACCACCTTAACGGGTGCTACCGGCTTGCTGTCAGCCGCTATCGCAGGTTGCGTAGTAATAGTTGGCTGTGCGGAGCTTCCGCATGCCATTGCAACCGTTGCGGCAGCGGTGGTAGCGGTTACCGCAGGTGGAGTGGCTATTGCAGCGGGCATCACGGCGTTAGTGCCCACACTGATTTATATGGGCTTGACCCTAACAGTTGCGATCATGGCAGGTGTATCTACCAGCCTCACCATTGATTTGACGCAAGCCAAACAAATTGCGCGTGATAACTTAGCCGCTGCTACCGCTAATCGTATTGCCGCCAATACCAAATTAGTAGCTGCGCAAAATGCGGCCATACCAACCAACAGTGCCCTCACGGTGTCCTCTAATGCGCTGTACAACGAAGCTAATAACGCCACTAACGGCATTATCGCCACCACCAACGCGTTAGGCGTGCCTGCAGGCACCACATCGGTAAATATTTTGGACAGCATGATTGCCGACACCGTCGTGCACTACAGCTATTTAAACGATGCGCAATACAACGAAGCCGCTGCCCGGTCTGAGTTGCGAGTGGCACAAGGAACAGTGCCTGAAGACACGGCAGTGACAGCCAACAAGCAAGCCTTGCTCAATAACGCCGTAGCCAACACCGCGTTTTCGCAGTTGGGCTATGACAATCGGCGGCAAAACCTTATTACCGCCAGCCGTCGTTCTTATTGCGTGACCACCACCTCTGGTAGTCCGGCAGTTACCACGACAAACTGTAATTTATTCTACGACGGCCGCCCGCGTATGACGTCCAGGCTAAATGACTATGAAGCCAAATTTAAGCAGGCTTATTTAAACAACAAAAAAGCCGAAGCCGCGCAAACTAACTACAACGCCGCAGTGGCTTCAGAGCAGCAAGCGCAAACCAGTCTAAACCAGCTTGAAAGCGCCAACGCAACGCCCACTGCGGGTGCCGGTACGCCTGCAACGGTGTGGGGAGGCGCTGAAGCAATTTTACGTCGAGCCGACGCAATGGGAGGCACAAAGCAATGAAACAGAAATTTAAATTAACTGCCGTAAAGCCAATAAATACGGGCTTCTCCCTAATAGAGCTTGCTGTTGTGCTGGCGATATCCGCTGTGATTGGTTTAGCCATTTGGAAGCTAATGCCCGCTATGCGCGGCACTGCAAATGCTGACGCGCCACGCATCGCGCTGCAAGCAGCGCAAACCGCACTTGAAGGTTTTATTCTGCGCGAAAACCGTTTACCCTGTCCAGCGTCAAGCACCAACGGTGTTGAGGACTGCACCGGCAACGTGCAAGTAGGCACTTTGCCCTACAGCACACTGGGGCTTTCTGCTGGCAGCCAACTTCGCTACGGCGTGTATCGTAACGCCGCCGCAGTGGTTAAAAATGACGCGGATTTAGCGCAGGCTAAACAACGGTATTTGCCCACTTCACCCATCAATATCATCGGTGCAATCAATGGCCTAGATTTTTGCGTGGCGTTAAAAAATGCCATCGCCAACCCGAGCGTGTTGGCAGCATCTGCCAGTGGCGTATCGATTGCCTACGGGCTTGCCCATGCGGGTGCGAATGGCAATTTTGAAGGGGCCAATGCGGATATCAATCCCGCCTTTGCGCTGGCTTCCACTGCGCAAAGCAATAGTTACGATGATAAGGTCGCAATCGCGGGGCATTCGGAGCTATTTGGTAGGCTAAATTGCCCCGAGCGACTGAGCCATGCCAATGGTGCCGCCCGCTCGTTATACGCCGCGTTTGATAATGATTTAAACGCGGCGCTGTATGCGGAATATCGTACGTTTGTGGTGCAGGTGCGTGAAAAAAACTTAGTGTTTGCGATTTCAACGGCCGCAATTGCCGCTGCTGATTTAGTGATTGCCATCGCTGGCGGTGCCACATCGCTGGCGTTAGCCGCCGCCACGGTGGGCATTGGCGCTGGTACGGTAATTGGGGCGGCTGCCGCGGTGGCAGCTGCCACAGCAGCAGGCATCGCAGCCACTGCTGGTGTGGTTGCCGCTGGTGTCGCGCTTGCTAAAGCCAACAACCAGCGCGATGCCGCTAACGCAAACAAATTAAACCTCATAGCACCCACGTTAGCACGCGCCACTGCATCGGCTGTCACTGCTGTTAAACGCGGGTTGTTGCCATGAAAATTAAAACTTCAAACCGTAGCACAAACCTCCAAAATGGCTTTAGCTTAGTAGAAACCGCCATTGCCCTAGCCGTACTCGGGCTTGTCGCCCTGCTATTTGTAAGCTACTGGAAAACCACCACGCAAGTGCGTGTAGCCGATGCGCAAAGCGAATTGCTGGGTCGTGCGCAAGCTGCTGTGGTGAGCTTTGCGTATGTAAATAGCCGCATGCCTTGTCCCGCGCTTGACCAAAGCGGTATTGAAGCTTCGGGTTGCCCACCTGCGGTGCATGTCGGCTTCTTGCCGTGGCGCACGCTTGGCTTGCCAGAAGCCGCTGCAGGTGCTATTCGTTACGGCGTGCGCCGCAATACGCTTCCCGCACCGGTTGACCCTCTGCTGAACCTAGATTTAGCCGTCAAAATTGACCGCTTCGCGCCGTTGGTGCCCGATAGTGTCATTGCCCAAAATACCATTCCCTTCAGCATCAACCGCCTGTTGGGTCATGCTAACCAGATTGATCTTTGTTCGGCGTTAAGCAAAATAGACGATGCGCCGACCGCTGGCGTGCTGCAAACAAGGTTGCCCAATGCCGCAGATTTGCGACCCGTCGTCTTTGCCATGGCGCTGCCCGGCTTGGGGGACGCTAACGGCGATGGCAATGTGTTTGACGGATTTCAGTCAGGCGTAGCGCCCACCTTTAATGCGCCTTCTACCGCGCAGTCGGCCGACTATGACGACAACGTAGTGGCGATGTCTGCCCCCACATTATTTGCAGCCCTTTCCTGCGGCTTAGGATTTTCCGCCGCTGGCCACTCGCATTTTAATGTGCTCAACAGTGCGCAAATAATGGCAAAAGGCATGGACGATTATCGCTACCAACTCATATTGCAAGCGCTCATGGCTGCCGCTGGCGTAGCATCTGGCGTGGCCACGATTGCGAATGCCACGGCAGGGGTTGCGTCATCTATTGCCACTTCCACCGCAGCTATCGCCATCACCCTTTTAGCTTACGGCACGATTTCCGGTATTTTAGTGCCTGCAGCGCTAGCGGTAACCGCCAATGCGGCAGGCTTGGTAGCAGCGCTTGCCACCACCACAAATGCGGTGGCAGCATCCATTGCAGCGGATGTGGTGGCAGCAGATTTTGTGCCGTTTTTAGCCAAGTCAGTCAACCTTGCCAACACCATTCGCGCCCATGCGCTGGCGGGGGATGCAGAAGGGTTTTGAGCTGCTGGTCTGACTAAAAATGTGCCTGTAGAGTGCCTAAAATAGGCACTCTACAGGCATTGTTTGGACATAAAAATGAATGAGTTTACAAGGCGCGCAATGCGCAGTTAAATTTTTTGTGGCATAGTTGTGGCTATGATTTCAAGCCCCAACAGCGACCCCGCGTCGCTTACAAATCTCCTCCATCGCTGGCGCGATGGCGATGGTGCGGCTTACAACGCCGTCATCGCGCAGTCATACGATGCGTTGCGCAAGCTCGCGCATTCGCGGGTGCGCAGGGCAGGGGGCAGTGCTGGCATTGCGCCCACCGAACTGCTGCATGAAGCCCTGCTAAAAGTAGCGGACGCTCCGCAAGATTGGCAATCGCGTGTGCATTTTTATGCCAGCATGTCGTTAACGTTGCGCTCCGTACTCGTTGATTTTGCGCGTGCGCAGTTGTCCGATAAACGCGGCGGCGAATTTATTGCGGTTACCTTCACCGAATCGCATTTAGCCGACAACGCCAGTTCTGCCACCACATCGCCTACCTCGCCGGGCGAATTATTGATGCTCGATGAGGAATTGCACGCGCTAGCAGCCTTAGATGCGCGCGCTGCAGAGGTTTTGCATCTTACTTATTTTGCCAGCCTCACGCGAGATGAAATTGCCGTGGTCATGCAAATATCTGTGGCCACGGTAGACCGTGAATTACGCTTTGCGCGAGGCTGGTTAAAAACAAAATTACAAGATAAGTACGACTCACTCAAGCATAACAACCAAGATCGCCATGACCATGATAGCGAAGCCCACTGACGCTGATTTTAAGCGCATTAAATCCATCTTCAATACGGTCATGGATTTACCGCTTGAGCAACGCGAAGCCGCATTGCAAGCCATGCACGACGATCCTGCAGTGGGTAAAAATATCGTCTGGTGGGTGCGCTCAATCATGATTGAAAGCGATACCGATTCTGGGCACACGGCCGCAGCCGTTGAAGCAGTATCGAGCGCGCTGGCTTCAGGTGCTGATATGGCGGCCGAGCTAAATGCGGGTGACATGGTAGGCGCGTGGAAACTCATCGAAGAAATAGGGCGCGGCGGCATGGGCAGCGTGTTTTTAGTCGAACGCAGCGACGGCCATTTTGAACAACGCGCAGCGCTTAAACTCTTAGCCGGATTCGCGTCCGAACGCGCCATGGCGCATCTCGCGCGCGAGCGGCAAATATTAGCCGCATTAAATCACCCCAACATCGCAAGGTTGCTGGACGGCGGTGCCACACCTCGGGGACGCCCGTATTTAGTGCTTGAACACGTAAATGGGCAGGCCATTGACCAATACTGCGCCAATAAAAACTTAAGCGAAATGGCACGCTTAAATTTATTCATTCAGGTTTGCATGACCGTTGCCTTTGCGCATCGGCAATTGGTGGTGCATTGCGATTTGAAGCCATCCAATATTCTAGTGACCAATGAAGGCCGCCCGATACTGCTTGATTTTGGCGTGTCGAGGCTGATGCATGAAGTAGATGAAACGGCTGAGCCTGCCACACCTGAAGTGCTAGAAATTAGCAACGCCAGCGCCACCCTCACTAGTGCCACCCTCACTAGTGCCACCCCCACTAGCGCCACCCTCACTAGTGCGGCTTACACCCCACGCTACGCCAGCCCCGAACAAAAAGCCGGTGAACGCGTAGGCATGGCAACCGATGTTTACAGCTTAGGGCTAATGCTGGCAGAGTTACTCGGCATAAAAATCACAGCCAATCAGCCACTCACCGCCGCCCAATTAAGCCCGCTAAATGCAGACTTAAGTGCCATCGTCGCGCGCGCCGTAGCACCTGTACCTGCTGACCGTTACGCAGGCGCAGATGCGCTGGCAGATGATCTTCAGCGCTTTTTAACCCGTCAACCCGTCGCCGCCCGCGCCGCCACACCGCAATACATCGCCGCCAAATTTACCCGCCGCAATTGGCCGTGGCTGGCTGCTGCCGCCGCATTTTTAGTCACTATCAGCGTGTTTTCATGGCGCACCGTGCTCGAGCGCGACAATGCACGCGCAGCCGAAGCTACCGCACGCAAGGCCGAAGTTGCCTCGCGTGAGGTGAAGGACTACATGATCTCCGTATTCCAAGGCGCTGACCCTGAAGTTTCCGGCCAGCGTGATTTACCGGTGTCTGCGTTGCTAGACGCAGGCCGCGAACGCATGGCAACGCGTTTAAAAGATCAACCCGAAACGCGGGCGGAAATGGGTGGAATTTTAGGTAGCGTGTACCAAAATATTGGACAGCGCGAACAAGCGTTGAAGCTCTTTGATGAAGCGATAGCCATCGAGCGCAAGAATAATCGCGCAGAAATTTTAGCGGAGTTAATCTATAAAAAAGCCAACACCATTTACGATATGGATGACTACCCGCGCGCCGAGCCGTTTGCGCGGGAAGCGCTGGCACTTTATGAGCGCTTAGCGCCGCAATCGATGCAGGTGGCGGATACACTCCGTTTGCTAGGTGTGATTCGGGCGTATCAAGGGCATCGGAAAGAGGCTACGCAGTGTTTAGATCAAGCAATTGCTATTTCGATAAAGCGGCATGGAAAAAATAGCGTGGAGGCCGGACGGGCTTACTTAGCGCTGGGACTTAGCCTAACTTATATAGACGGGGCAGGTATAGATAGTCATAAATTTGCCAGCATTGCATTGCGAATTTTTGGCCAGCAACTTGGGAAAAATCACTACCTTTATGCCAATGCGCTGGAAATTGTAGCGGTTGCTCTGGGCGCGCAGGGCAAGTTTGATGAGGCGATTCCGATCGTCCGTGAGATGAGCGAAATGCGCACGAAGTTATACGGTGAATTTAGTAATCAGAATGGGTTTGGGCTGTATTCTTATGCAAATTTACTCGATAAAGCTGGGCATCGCATGCTTGGGATACCCTTACTTGAAAGAGGCGTCATGATTCAAGAAAAGCTAGATGGCCGTGCAACGGTTTCAACCGCAATTTCGCTTTATAGTTTGGCAGAGCTTCAATTGCGTACTGGGGCGTATGCCGCCGCCGCGTTGTCAATCGACGAGGTGCTAGCGTTGCGGATTAAATTGCAGCCTGCGACAAGTATCGAAATTATTGAAGCGCAGTATTTGGCGGGTCGCGTGCACCGATTGGCGGGCAATTTAGTCCGCGCCGAACCGCTGATTCTGCGCGCGCTGCAAGCCAAAGTAGATGACCCAAAAACGCAAGCGCGTCATCTCGCACATTCAAAATTAGACCTGGCCGCCCTTTATCGCCAGCAAGGAAAGTTTGACGCGGCACTATCGGTTTTAACGGCACTCGATACCGCTGCCGCCACGAATAAGCAAGAGCGCAACAGTGCGGTGGTAATGGAGCTGGGTCGTGTCGCAGCCGCGCGTGGTTTCGTTGATTTAGCAGTTAAACATTATTTAGACGCTGAGTCATTCGCCTTTAAATCGTATGGCGAAACTCACCCCGACGCGTGGTTGATAAAGCTCGACCGCGCTGAACTCCTAGCCAAGCTAGGCCAACGCGCACCCGCCCGTGAACTAGCCAAACAAATCGCCATCAACGCCAAGCCGTCGATTGCCCCAACGGGTGATTTTGCGAAACGGTTGGCGAAATTGGGCGCATAAAAGCCGCAGGATATAAGCTGAAGACGCCCTACTTTAGGGCGTCTTCAGATTATCGTCTTGATTGCAATGACGCGTTGTCGGCTATTACGGTGCAACCGTTGGTTTGGCTGCGTTCATTTTAGTTGGGTCATTTAATCTGTCCACCAAGGCCGCCGCCACTTTGTAATTGGCACTCAAATTGCCCGCAGATTTTTCAGCGATGTTCCGCGCGGCTTCGGCGTAGCCGATCGCTTTGGCACGCGCAGAATCGCGCGCTGCGCCACTTGCAAGTGCGTCTGCCGCCACGGCCTGCCATGCCAGTGCCGCGTCGCGCCGAGTGGCATATTTGCCGTCGGCAGAGATGTTGAGCGCGTTTATCTCTAGCGCCATGATGCGCTCCAGTATCGAGATTGCCGCAAGCGGTTTGCCGTCCGCTACTTCCACAAAGGCTAGCGTTCGTTCCGCGCCCAACTTGAAACTATCGGTATCGGTGTTGAAGCGATTGTGCATCGCGACAGCGCGCGTGGCATATTGTCTCGCGTCATCAAATTGCTTGAGCGTGACATAAATACGGGCAATTCGGCCATAACAACCGGCGGTAAAATTATTGGCTTCGCCACGAGTGAAGGTGTAAATTGTCGCGGCGCGTTCTTGAAGTGCAATCGCTTCAATGTAGCGGCCGCGCCCCTCAGCTAGTTGCGCTTGATCCACTAAGTTCGAAGCCATCAAATTGCTGCGTGGGTTCGCCTGCGCAAGTGCGACCTCAGCTAATTTAAGTTGAGGTTCGGCTTCATCCAGCCGCTTCAGTTCAATAAGGAATCGAATGTAGGGCGCGCGCAAACTACTTACCCGCGCACTTTCGATACCAAATTGTACTTCGCCCCTCGCGAGCGCTCGCTTGAACTCCGTATCAGCTTCAGCGTTTCTCTGAAGTCGCGCCAGTGTTTTGGCCAGTTCAAGTATGGTGTCAACATAAGCACCTTCTACGATGGGCACTTGTTTTGAGCGCACATCAACAAGCATTCTGAAGGTGGCTTCCGCAGCAACAAAATCACCCAAGGCAAATTGATTTTTACCTACTTGGAAGTTAAACGAGATATAGCTATCATTTTCCCAAATACGATCCCCAGCAGATCGCCAGATGGCCTCTATTTCAACAATTAGTGCTTTCGCTTCAGCGTGACGCGATTGTTGTTGCATACCCACTAGCACCGCGTTTAGCGCGCGCGCATGCAAAAGCGGGTGTCGCTGCCAATATGGCTTTGTTAGTGCCAAGGCTTGCTGGGCTAAAGCGACTGATTTTGGTAAATCTACAACGCTCAGTTGCACTGAAGCGATAATCAACGCACCGGCACGATCAACTAAAAATTTGTCACCATAAACGCCCCAAGCTTCAGCAGATTTAATATGGTACTCAGCACCAGTCATGGTGTTGCCAAACGATAGGTGTATGTTGCCCAAGGTTGTAAATAATTTCGCCTGCGCTTCAGGCTCAATGTCTTTTAGTTCACCTAGGCGCTTCTCCGCCTTCTCCACAACCTCACGGGCGGTGGCATTTCTGTTGCCACCGCCAGAGGGATCAACATTTTTGAAAATTGAGGCCAAAAAATCATTGACGGCTTCTGTGGATTGTTTTGCCCGCACCACCAACGCACGCTCTTGTTCTGCTTGTTGCTGCGAGGCTTGCGCTTTGTGTTGTGCTAATACCGCATTGCCTTGCGCCGAGATAGCCTGTTTACGGGCATCTTCAGCCACATTGCGCGCGCCTTCGGCGGCGTCACGCTGTTTTAAGGCATCGTTTTTAGCGACTTGCGTTTCTTGCTGTGCAGCTTCTGCTGCAGCGCGAGCAAGGTTGGCGGTGAGGCGTGCAGCCTCTGCATTCGCCGCTTGCACTTGCGCATAATTTTTTTCAGCAATCACCTTCAAGGTAAAGCCGCTAATGATTGCCAGCGATACGAGTGCAGCACCAGCTTGCCGCCAGTGCTGGCTAATCCATTTGCGGCTAGCGTAGTTGGGCACCGCCGAAGCCGCTTCCAGTGCGGCTTCTACCTTCGCGCCGCGTAGGGTATTTTTAATGTCTGCGGCCAGCGCTTGCGCACTGCCGTAGCGGGCGGTGGGCACGGCAGCGCAGGCTTTGTCGATAATGGCTTGTACTTCTTGACGTTGCAGTAGGCGTTTGCCGCGCGCACGGCTTTCTTTAAACGCTGGATCAAGCGCGCACAGCTCTTCAATCACGCGTCCCAAGCTATAAATATCGGTGGCTGTACTAATGGGTTTGCTGGCCTTTTGCTCTGGGCTGGCATAGCGCGGCGTGTAGGCAACTGCCACATTGCCGCGCATGGTGGTTTGCGTGAAGTGCGCGATTGGTTCAGCGTCCGCATTACCTAGTGCCTCTTCCTCTGGGCTTACTGCTGTAGCGCCCAGTAAATCCGCTTCGCCGACTAAACTTGCGATGCCAAAATCAAGCAGCGATGGCCGTCCTGCTTGGTTCACGAGGATATTGCTTGGCTTAATATCGCAGTGAATAATTAAGCGTTGGTGGGCGATGGCAACGGCATCGAAAATAGGCAGCAACAAATCAAGAGTTTGCAGAAAGTCCAAATTTTTCGTGCGGCAAAATGTATCAATGGCTAGTCCTTGAATGTACTCGAGCACCAAATAAGGCTGGCCGTTCGGCGTAGCGCCGCCGTCGAACAGTCGGGCAATATTGGGATGTGTAAGGCCCGCTAAAATTTGGCGCTCTTGGGCAAGCCTTGCGGTGGCATTGGGCGTGGGTAGGCCATGCATTACTTTTATAGCAACAGTTTGCTGAAAATGCCCATCCGCCCGTTCGGCTAAAAATACCGATCCCATTCCGCCTTCGCCAATTTTCTCAATCAGCTTCCACGTATCAAGGGTATCGCCCATGCGAAGTTCGTTGCTGAGCATTGCCGTTAGATCGTTGGCGTTATGAGAAATGGCTGCCGAAATCATCGTGTCGCTGGTGCGCGCATGCCCGCATATACGCAGCACTTGCTCTATGAGCGGCCCGTCTTGCGTCAGCTTTTCCAAGGCGCTGCGCTGCGCGTCGGGGGCTAAGTCGGCGACGGCATCAAATAATTGGCGGATGATTTTGATCATTTAAGGAGGATTGCGCCACGTTAAGGGTGAGGCGAGCGCATTTTAAGCGACATGGTGCCTAAAAAATGCTGACTATTTTTTAGCTCTCCATCGGACTTGCCAATGCAAATAATCGCATCGTGCAAAAGCGCACTCGGCGATACCGAAATGGCACCGCGCTCCCGCACTCGCATAGCCGCAACGCGCCGCAGTTGCTCGTAACACGCTGCAATCAGCGTATTGAATGCAACAGCCTCAATACCCTGCCGCGACGCCTGCCATGCCTGCAGCATCGTGGTGAGCGAGTTTTCGACTTTGGTAACAGGGTGGCTCAAATTAGTGGCTCATTTCAGTGTGTGGGCATCACTGTCAATGATGCGTTGCAATATGTTACACCAGCCAGCGCTTCCGTCTGTGCGTAGCCCGCGCAGGAGTTTATGCGGCTAAGCACTTAAGCGTTTATCGCTAACTTGCGCATGAGTCGCTGCCATCACAATACGTTCAGCAGTTTATCGGCACCATAAATTTTAAGCGGTGGTGCTTTTGGTATTCAATGGGCGCGATGGTGTGGGGCTTGCCGTTGATTTCGATCGTTGGCAGCGTAACGCGGTAGCCTGCTGCTGCGGCACCTAGTGGAATGCTCATGTCGAAGAACTTGTAGTGAGTGAGCATCATGACTCCTTCACCGTCGTTGGGTTTGCCACCGATGAGCGTATCGGCCGCAGGAACAGTTTCTACGGTGACGCGCTCGTAACGCTTGCTATTTGGCTTCACTATGCGCAATACGGTGCGTTCCCACATGGGCAGCGCACGACCTTCTTCCGGTGTGCCGTCCAATGGTTTAATGCGAACTTCGGGTGTGGAGAAGCGCGCGGTTTGGCCTTCATCTAGCGGCAGCCGCAGTAACAGTTGCGGGCTATCGCTGCTGCCGCCAGTAACACCGCCGCTGCGTACGAATATAGACAGCGGCACCCCATCAAAATCATAGCGCACGCTCTTTCTGCCGACACAGTTCGACGTGTTTATTACGCCGCCAGTTGTAGTCGGTATGTATTCGGTGATTGGCAACACGGCAATGCAACCTGAAAGCATCGGAAGAAGCAAGACCAGTAGAGTGCGTAGGATTAACGGCATGGTGGTTGACCTTGGGAAAAGTAGCTAGTGTGATTCATGTTAGCGGGAAAATACAAAAAAATCCCTGTGGTGGCGCAAATGGTTCTGTGGGTTAAAAAGTTGGCAGCGCAAGCTTCTGCGCTATAGCCCGAAGGTGCCCTAAGTACGGCTATCTTCAGGTATTTATTGCGCCATATTTATGTTTTATAGCGCTGGCTGAGATGGGTTGCAGTTTAGGCTTTAGGTTGCGGTGCTGCCGTTACCCCCTCTCTCCCAGCCTCTCTCCCGCGAGGGGAGAGAGGAGGCAGTGCGGGCTTGAGCGGTGTCGTTTTTTGATTTGGCAGTGCGCCTGCAATGTGCTGAGTCAGGCATTTTTTGTACTGAACAACCAACCCGTTTTTGCAACACCAAAACAAAGCACAGACTTGCGCACCTGCACTATTTAGCTCCTCTCTCCCCTCGTGGGAGAGAGGCTGGGAGAGAGGGGGAAGTTGGCCAAACCGCGCCCCAAACGCGCCCCACCGAACCTGCGATTTCTGGCCGCGCCCAGCCGCTACAATTGTCCGCTTAAGCGCTTGACGCACTGCAACTTGTCGCCTAACCTAGTGACGCCCGCCGCATAAGCGTTTTCGAGCTTTGGCTTTTGCAATTTATTGTTTGAGTTACGGTTCACTTTGGGGTTACCCCAAGGCTTTTTTGTATAGGCTTCACGTTGCGCGTACGGCAGACCAGTCCCATGGTCGGTTGTACGCGCGTCACCAGCACGTTATGCGGTTGGGCACCTTTCTTTCTTTATTTTCGTTATGCCATCACGCGCTTTTTCATGCCTCGATTAACCCTGCCGCAAGCTGCGCACCTATTGGCGCAGGCGTTTGCGAGTGCACCAGCGGGTTTGCAGGCGATGCGTGCTGCGGCGCGGCGTCTAGTACAGGCTGAAGACGCCCTATTTACGGGGCTTTCCAAGGATGTTTTGCGTCGCTTTGGGACGCAGCTGCCTTACGTTGCGCATGCGGAGTTGGTTGATTTTTTGCTGAATCATCGCGCGTTGGGGGCGGCTTTTTTATTGCGCGATGCGTTTGAATTTGCTCAGCCGGCTGACCCTGATGCGCCGCCCGCAGTCAAGCTGCCGCCACCATCGCGCTTAAGTTTTTTGCCAGCCCACACCGTCAAACACCCCGCCAATTGGGCAATTACAGCTAACGATACCGGTTTTAACTTACCTAAAATTGATGCTGTGGGTGATTTATGTGCGCTACTTGAAATTCATCCGCAGCGGTTGGAAGCCTTTAGCACGCGCTGGCGTGAGGGCGATACGCACGAGGCTAATTTCGATCATTATTTTAGCTATTGGGCTCCTAAAAAAAGCGGTGGCGCACGGCTAATTGAGCAGCCGAAGTCTGACCTTAAGGCGGCGCAGCGTTTGTTGTTGCAGCGCCTGCTCAATAAAGTTGATTCGCATGAGGCCGCACACGGATTTCGGCGCGGCCATTCGATTGTCACGCACGCGCGTTTGCACACGGGGCAAGCCTTGGTGTTGCGCTGTGATTTGCAGGATTTTTTTACCAGCATTCCTGCATCCCGCGTGCACGGTATTTTCCGGCAATTGGGTTATGCCGAACCGGTCGCGCAGTCGCTCACACGCATTTGTACAACGCGCCCCACGCGGGCGATCGCCAAAGCAGGGCGCGTGGCGGGTGCTGACTGGAACGCCGTTAAGCGTCTGCAAAGCGATCATCTGCCGCAGGGCGCCCCAACATCGCCCGCGCTCGCCAATTTAGCCGCATTCAGGCTGGATTTGCGTTTAAACGCGTTGGCTGAAGGCTGCGGCGCTGTGTACAGCCGGTACGCGGATGATTTAGCATTTTCAGGCGCTGCAGACTGCGGCATCGGCGGCGAGCGGTTTTACCTGCGCGTGTGCGCGATTGCGTTGGAAGAAAAATTTGTCGTCAATATACGCAAAACCAAACTGATGCACCAAGGCGCGCGCCAAGAAATTACCGGTTTAGTCGTAAACCAAAAGCCCAACATTGCCCGCGACGAATTTGATACCCTAAAAGCGATACTCACCAACGCCTGCAATACGGGATTAGCTGCGCAAAATCGTGCTAGTGTCGAAAATTTTGCGTGGCATTTGCAAGGCCGGATTAGCTTCGTGTTGCAAGTTAATCCAGCGCGCGGGAGGAAGTTGTTGATGCTTTGGAACCGCCTTGCTGCAGTTAATAAAATGCCCTGAAGACGCCCTAAAATAGGGAATCTTCAGGGCATTTTGCCATACATTTTTACGAGAAAAACGCTTTTACCTTATCCATAAAGCCCTTTGCTTTTGGATTGTGACGATCGCCGTCTTTTTGGTTTATTTCTTCTAGCTCGCGCAAAATTTCTTTTTGTCGTTCGGTTAATCGCACTGGTGTTTCTACTACTACGTGGCACATTAAATCGCCTGATGTGCTCGAGCGGATCGGTTTGATGCCTTTGCCGCGTAGTCTGAATACTTGACCAGACTGCGTTTCAGCGGGCACTTTGATGCTGGCTTCACCGTCAAGGGTTGGTATTTTAATTTCGCCACCCAATGCCGCCTGCGTGAAGCTAATGGGCATTTCGCAGTGTAGGTCGGCACCTTCGCGCTGGAACACGTTGTGCGGCTTTAGCTGCACCACTACATACAAATCACCCGTTGGGCCGCCGCCTACACCTGCTTCGCCTTCGCCAGTGAGGCGGATACGATCGCCTTCATCTACACCTGCAGGTATTTTTACCGATAGGGTTTTGTGGTTTTTGACTCGGCCTTGGCCGTCGCACGGGCGGCATGGGTCGGAGATGGATTGGCCTGCACCACGACAGGTGGGACAGGTTTGTTGGATCGAGAAGAAGCCCTGCTGTACGCGTACTTGGCCTTGGCCGCCGCATGTCGCGCAGGTTTTTTTAGTGGTGCCGGGTTTGGCACCGCTACCGCTGCAGACCTTGCATTCTTCTAATGCCGGAATACGGATTTTGGTCTCAGTGCCGCGTGCGGCCTGCTCTAAAGTAATTTCTAAGTTATAGCGCAAGTCGGCTCCGCGATAAACGCCACTGCGTCCGCCGCCGCCACGCCCACCGCCAAATATGTCGCCAAAAATATCGCCAAACGCATCACCAAAGCCACCAAATCCTTGGCCGCCAGCGCCCGCATTTTGGCTTACGCCTGCGTGGCCGTGGGCGTCATAGGCGCGACGCTTATCCGGCTCAGATAGCATCTCATAAGCTTCTTTGGCTTCTTTAAATTTGTCTTCTGATTCTTTGGAATCAGGGTTGCGGTCTGGGTGATATTTCATCGCCAGTTTGCGGTAGGATTTTTTAATGTCCTCGTCACTGGCGTCACGGTTTACACCAAGAACTTCGTAGTAGTCGCGTTTTTTGCTGGACATAATTTAGAACCTTACTTTGCTGCGTTAAAAATACAAAAACCGCGTGCAGGTGAATCCTGCACGCGGCATTGTAGTTAGTGATTACTTCTTGTCTTTTACTTCAGTGAATTCAGCATCCACTACATTGCCCATATCTTTTTCTTTGGCCTCTGCACCGCCAGCTTGACCAGACGATGGACCTGCACCCATCCCTGCTCCAGCACCAGCCGCGCCGCCTGCTGCACCAGCGGCACCGTCTTTAGCCGCCATGTCGGCATACATCTTTTCGCCGAGCTTTTGCGATACGGTTGAAAGGGCTTCGGTTTTGGCTTCAATTTCAGCTTTGTCGTTGCCTTTTAGCGCTTCTTCTAGTGCGGTACTGGCTTTTTCAATCGCCTCTTTTTCGGCGGCTTCAATCTTGTCGCCGTAGTCAGCAAGAGACTTTTTGGTGCTGTGCACTAACTGATCGCCAGTGTTGCGGGCGGTAACTAATTCAATTGCTTTTTTGTCTTCGTCTGCATTGGCTTCAGCATCTTTTACCATGCGTTGAATTTCTTCTTCCGTCAAACCTGAGTTGGCTTTGATGGTGATTTTGTTTTCTTTGCCCGTGGCTTTGTCGCGTGCGGATACGTGCATGATGCCGTTGGCATCGATATCAAAAGTCACTTCAATTTGTGGCGTGCCGCGTTGTGACGGCGGAATGCCTTCTAGGTTAAATTGGCCTAATGATTTATTGCCCGACGCTAATTCACGCTCGCCCTGCAAAACATGGATGGTGACTGCGTTTTGGTTGTCGTCAGCGGTCGAGAAAACTTGGGCAGCTTTGGTTGGCACTGTGGTATTTTTCTTAATCAACTTGGTCGATACGCCGCCCAAGGTTTCAATACCCAATGATAGCGGGGTCACGTCAAGCAACAGTACGTCTTTTACGTCGCCCTTCAATACACCACCTTGAATTGCAGCGCCAACCGCTACCGCTTCATCGGGGTTTACGTCTTTACGTGGCTCGCGCTTGAAAATGTCTTTTACTTTTTCTTGCACCTTTGGCATACGGGTTTGACCGCCGACCAAGATCACGTCGGAGATGTCGTCCGTGCTCACGCCTGCATCTTTAATCGCAGTTAAGCAAGGCTGAATCGTGCGCTCAATTAGCTCATCAACTAGCGCTTCAAACTTAGCGCGCGTTAGCTTTACAGCCAAGTGTTTAGGGCCTGATGCATCGGCCGTAATGTAGGGCAGATTCACTTCGGTTTGTTGGGCGGATGAGAGCTCAATTTTGGCTTTTTCTGCGGCTTCTTTTAAGCGCTGTAGAGCCAACACATCTTTGCGTAGATCAACGCCAGAGTCTTTCTTAAATTCGTCGCACAAATATTCCATCAAGCGTTGGTCGAAATCTTCGCCGCCCAAGAACGTATCGCCGTTGGTGGATAGCACTTCAAATTGGTGCTCGCCATCAACGGATGCAATTTCAATAATCGATACGTCAAACGTGCCGCCGCCTAAGTCATAAACCGCAATTTTACGGTCGCCTTCTTTTTTGTCCATACCAAACGCCAACGCCGCCGCTGTAGGCTCGTTAATAATGCGTTTTACGTCAAGCCCAGCGATGCGACCCGCGTCTTTCGTGGCTTGGCGCTGTGCGTCGTTAAAGTAGGCAGGCACGGTAATCACGGCTTCGGTTACTTCTTCACCCAAATAATCTTCGGCCGTTTTTTTCATTTTGCGCAACACTTCAGACGAAATTTGCGGTGGCGCCATGCGCTTGCCTTGGGCTTCTACCCATGCATCGCCGTTGTCGTTTTTCAAAATTTTGTAAGGCATCATGTTGATGTCTTTTTGTACTTCTTTTTCTTCGAATCTACGACCGATTAAGCGCTTTACCGCAAACAGCGTGTTCTTAGGGTTGGTCACCGCTTGACGCTTGGCAGCAGCGCCCACGAGCACTTCGCCGTCGTCTTGGTAGGCCACGATGGATGGCGTGGTGCGCGCGCCTTCCGCGTTTTCAATTACTTTAGGCACGCCGCCTTCCATAATGGCGACGCAAGAGTTGGTGGTGCCTAAGTCAATACCGATGATTCTTCCCATGATGTACTCCTTTTAAATTCAAATTAAATAAAACTGCTTATGTTTTTATATGTAAGGGCAGTAAGGTAAATTTCAACTGCCAAATTTATGTTGTTGCGGCGTCGGGTTCAGCCACCGCACGCGCCTTCGCCACCGTCACCAGTGCCGGACGCAGCACGCGGTCGTGCAGCATGTAGCCTTTTTGCATCACGCCAACCACTGAATTTACTGGCGCATCGGATTCCAGCGCGGCGATAGACTGGTGCTTGGTGGGGTCAAATTTTTGGCCTTCAGGGCTTTCCTCGCGGATCGAAAACTTATCAAACACGCTAGTCAGCTGACGCATCGTTAGCTCAACACCGGTTTTAAACGTGTCAACAGACGCGTTTTCGACCACCAATGCGGCATCCAAACTGTCTTTAACGGCTAGGAGTGATTCCGCGATTTTTTCTACGCCAAATTTTTGCGCTTTCAGCACATCTTCGGCCGAGCGACGGCGCACATTGTCGGTTTCTGCTTTCGCGCGCACGAACTGATCGTAGTTTTCTTGCGCTTTGTTGGTGGCGTCGGCCAATAACTGTTCCAATTCTGCAACACGTGAAATCGGTTCGGCAGACACGGTTTCGACACCATCTGCAGCGGCAGTGTTAGTTCCAGCCACATTTGCGACTTGATCGGCGTCGGGTTGATCGGCGGCGTTGTTAGCGGATTGATTTTGGTCGGACATGACGTTCTCCATCTTGGATTTTTGTGATCGATGCGGCAACAATTGATGTGCCGATTGTGAAGTGCGTCGCAATAACAGGCGACTTTGCAGACGCGCAAGCGGCTGCCGAAACATACGCGACACTAACGGGCTTAAAAAGTTAAGAATGTTCTTCAATATTCCGATATGGGGATGTGTGTCAATTTTTCAACCCTATGGGTTTCCACTAAAGGGGCTGGGTAAATATCATAGATTTTCCGATAGCGAGTACGGTATCATTCGCAGCGCACTAATTTTGATGGCTGTAATTTGCGGTTTTATGCAATTTTGATATGGCACGGCAATAGCGTAAAGGGGAGGTAGGACGTGCCGTCGCAAGAGGGGTGAGGCGGTTGTGATTGTGGCGCATTTGAATCTTTGTATTTGCTCCATGTTTGTTCACAACCTGCTTTGTAGAAGAGTTTTACACTCGCTTTCTTGTTTGCACAGCCATGCCCAAAATAATAGCAATTCGTATTTTAGTACTTGAACAAGTTGGGCCATTTTTTCAACTCAAAAGGGAACAAAAACCATGAATATTCCAAAGTTTTCTAAAATCGCAATCGCTGTAAGCGCCAGTGTGATGACCACAGTAAGCTTCGCCCAATCCGCTGGTGCGCCTTCAGACGCTAAAGCCGGTGAATGCTACGCAAGCGTTACGATTCCAGCTAAATACGAAACAGTTAACGAACAAATTTTGCGTACCGCTGCATCTAAGCGCACCGACATCGTTCCGGCAAAAATGGGCGTTGTTACTGAGCAAGAACTGGTTATTCCAGCCACGAAGCGCATGGAAATTGTTCCTGCTACCTTTAAAACACTGACGGAAGAAGTCATTGTTGTGCCAGCTACAAAGCGTTTTGTAACTGTGCCTGCTACATTCAAAACCGTGACTGAGCAAGTTGAAGTCGCAGCCGCTGGTAAGCGCTCGGTTCCAGTGTCAGCCACAATGAAGGCTGCTACTGAACAAGTTGAAGTAACACCCGCTTCCAAGCGTTTTGAAAACGTCGCCGCTACATTCAAAACCGTGACAGAACAAGTTGAGGTAAGCCCAGCCTCCAAGCGCAGCGTAACATCGCAAGCTACGTTCAAAAACGTAACTGAACAAGTTGAAGTAACACCAGCAACGAAGCGTGCCGTACAAGTTGCCGCTACATTCAAAAACGCAACTGAGCAAGTTGAAGTGGCTCCTGCTTCTAAGCGTGCAGTAAATGCACCAGCCGCGTTCAAAAACGTGACCGAAGAAGTTGAAGTTACACCAGCAACGAAGCGTGCTGTACAAGTTGCCGCTACCTTTAAAACCGTAACTGAACAAGTTGAAATTAGCCCAGCTACTAAGCGCTCACTTCCTATCGCGCCAACGTTTAAGACTGTTTCTGAGCAAGTAGAAGTACGCCCAGCAAGCAAATCTGCTTCGGTTGTGGCTGCTAAATTTAAAACAGTTACTGAACAAGTTTTGGTACAGCCAGAAACAGTGCGCTACGAGCCAATTCCAGCAACATTTAAAACAGTTGAAGAGCAAGAATTAGTATCGCCAGCAACGAAACGCGGCGAAATTATTCCAGCTACGTACAAAAACACAACTGAACAAATCGAAGTTAAAGCCGCATCTAAGCGCATCGAAGTGATTCCAGCGACTTACAAAGACATGGCTGAACAAGTTGAAGTTCGCGGCGCATCTAAGCGCATCGAAGTAATTCCAGCCACATACAAAACCGTAAGTGAGCAGGTTGAAGATCGTCCTGAATCACGTCGTTTGGATGTTATCCCTGCAACGTACAAAACAGTGACAGAACAAATTGAAGTGCGCCCAGCTTCTGTGCGTTACGAACCAATTCCAATGTTCTACAAAACAGTTTCTGAGCAAGTAGAAAGCCGCCCAGCTTCCAAACGTATCGAGGCTAACCAAGCTACCTACAAAACAGTGACTGAACAAGTTTTAGTGCGTCCAGCCAGCGTTCGTATCGACATCATTCCTGAAGTATACGAAACCGTTACTGAACAAATCAAAATTAGCGATGCATCCACAGAATGGAAACGCGGTAGCGCATGGTTGTCCCGTGCGACTAAAGTAACTAGCGTTGCTGACTACCAAACAACTGGCGGCACTAAAGCCAAAGCCGTTGCCCGTGCCGCTGCACTAGCCACTTCAAAAGCCGCTAAAGCCAAAGCCGCAGCAGCCCTAAAAGCGGGCAAGACTGACGCCGCAGCTGAAGCCGAAGCAGAAGCCAAAGCAGCAGACGCTTCTATGGCCACGATAGCTGTTGCAGGTTCGTCTGGCGATGCAGGCGGTGATGACATTATGTGCTTGGTAGAAATTCCAGCGCAATATCAAACCGTCACTAAGCGCGTTCTTAAAACTGCAGCAAGCTCACGCGAAGTAACAGTGCCTGCTGAATACGCAACAGTGACCAAGCAAGTAGTTGATCAAGGTGCTACTTCACGTGATGTTGACGTGCCAGCGCAGTACACCACAGTAACCCGTCGCGTAATTGATCTTGACGCCCTACGCACACGCGGCTACACCGTGTCTGCTGACGGCACAGTAACTGCTGGCCCAAATGGCGAGCGTATTGTTCCAGCCTCTACATTGGCGTCTTCAGGTATTGTATTGGCAGGCGAATACACGACTGGCAACACAACCCGCACGGCCAAGCGTGATGCAAAGCGCGATGCAAAAGGTAAGCTAATTGCTGGTTCGGCTGATGCAGATGGTTCCAACTCTGAAGAAGTAGGCATTCGTGCAACTTCTGGTGCTAGTGCTTCTGCCGCAGCCGCTGCTGCAGGTTCAGGCAAAGGTACCGCCAAAGCAGTTGGTTTCTTGCGCGAAATCGCAGTGCCTGCTGAGTTCCGCACGGCAACCCGCCGCGTGGTTGATGTTGAAGCCACTACCCGTGAAATCGTTATCCCAGCATCGTTCAGAACTGTTACACGTCAAGTCATCGACACACCAGCTTCTACGCGTGATATCGACATTGCCGCACAATCAAAAACAGTTTCACGTCGCGTTATCGACACACCAGCTTCAACGCGTGAAATCGCGATTCCAGCTGAATACAAAACGGTAACGCGTCGTATCGTTGACGTTGCTGCTAGCCGTCGCGATATTGATGTGCCAGCTGTATACCGTACCGTGAAGCGCACCGTTATTGATACACCAGCATCACAGCGCGAAATCGCAGTGCCAGCAGTATACAAAACCGTATCGCGTCAAGTTGTAGATACACCAGCTTCAACTAACTACAACGAAATTCCAGCCGTATATCAAACTGTAACGCGTCAAGTTATTGACACACCAGCAAGCAGCACTGATGTTGAAGTGCCAGCAGTGTACAAAACAGTAGCCCGTCAAGTGTTGGATACACCAGCATCAGTTAGCTACGTTGATGTACCGGCTGTATACAAAACTGTAACGCGTTCAGTTGTTGCCACCCCAGCAACAGTAAGCTACACCGAAGTGCCAGCTGTGTACAAAACAGTTACCCGTTCAGTTGTTGATACACCAGCAACGATTAGCTATGTTGATGTGCCAGCAGTGTACAAAACAGTAACCCGTTCGGTACTCGATAAGCCAGGCACAACATCAGAAGTTGAAGTGCCAGCGGTGTATCGCACCGTAGCGCGTCAAGTTGTTGATACACCAGCATCCACACGTGAAATCGACGTGCCAGCGGTGTACAAAACAGTGACACGCATGGTTGTTGACAAAGCCGGTAGCTCGTCCGATGTTGAAGTGCCAGCGATCTTCAAAACAGTAACGCGTTCAGTAGTTGATGTACCAGCATCTACACGTGAAATTGAAGTACCAGCTGTTACCCGTACCGTCGCGCGCAAAGTGATTGATACACCAGCAACAGTACGTGAAGTTGACGTACCAGCTGTTTATCGCACCGTATCAGTAAGCAAAGTAATCGAAGAAGCCAAAGCCAATGTGTCAGAAGTTCCAGCACAATACGCAACTACTTCTAAGACTGTAAAAGTTGCTGATGCACGCTTTGAAACACGTTCGATCCTGTGCGAAACCAACGCCACACCATCACGTATCAAAGAAATCCAAGTTGCCCTTAAAGGTCTTGGCTTTGATCCAGGTTCAATTGATGGCCGTGTAAGCACGAAGACAATGGGTGCCGTGAATGCATTCCAAAGATCTAAAGGCTTACCAGTTGATCAGTACTTGAATCTTGATACAGTAAAAGCACTAGGCGTTAACCCGTCCTAAGTTGCTTGAATATTTGGGGCAGCAGTAGCGCCCTGAAATTAAAAACCCCGCCGCGAGGCGGGGTTTTTTTATGCGTGGATTTTGGGTGTAAATCGTTGGGTTAAGTGTCTGAAGATGCCTTATTTCCCCGCAAGGGGGCTACCTTCGGGTCGTTGTGCGTCTTCAGGCTATTTTTGTGATTTAGTTTGCGGCGCTTGAGGGTCAAGCATGATGAAGTGAAGCGCGAAATAAAGCATGGTGTAGCGACGTGAAGACCAACTAGCGACGCACGAGTTCTGAGCAAGCACGAATCGTTTTGACCCATTGCTCCAAGGTGCTTTTTCGAATTGGCAAATCACCTACAAGGGTTTGCGCTTCGCCCGTGACTTGAACGGCTTGATCAATAAAATCATTAGCAAGCTTTTCAGGAACACCGCCTGTTTTGGCCACTTGAAGCAAATGGGTACGACTAATATTTCTTCCGTGTCCGGCAACCGTTGTTGAATGTTGGCTACCAGGACCTACGCTATACGTTAAATCAAAAGCTGGCGCTAGTTTCCACAAGCCCTGCTCATCCATCCGAAACGCGAAATTTTTGCCGTGATCGTCGCGGTTATGCATGAGCACATTGAATACGCAACGCTCAAACGCTTTGAACACCTCGCGCTGATCGCCGGTGATGCGAAGCGTCGCCAGTAACAAAGTTTCGTAATCGAGCGCAGGCAGGCGAAAGTTAGATTGCAGATAAGCCGATAGGCTCATCACTGGAACGCGCAGCAGGTTTTCGCCACGTCCCACGCGGTCGAAGCGCTCGACGCCGAATGCGCTGTGTTGCTTTCCAAGCGCAAAAAATTGGCTGCTTGGCATCTCAATACCCATTTTTCTGGCTATGCGGGCATAGAATTCTTCCAGCGCGCAAACTTCGGTATGCTCGCCCTGCGCTGGGAATTTGAATAACCAAGGCGTGGTGGTTTCTGTAGCGGGAAAGGCGCTAGTGAGTTGCCCTGAACGCGGATTAAAATCAGCCAACACTTTGGGTCGCGCACCTTGCGGTGAACCGCCTAATTGCATCAAATGCCGAAGTCGATCGTCAATAGAAGTCGCATCGTTTTCAGTGTGATTTTCGGTTTGCAATGCAGCGACATCTGCCGCCAGCCGTATTAGGTCGAGTGTTTCGCTTGGCAATACCTCGTTTTGCGCAGGCTCAAACGATAACGCCCCTAGGGCGCGGTCACCCACAATCGCTAAGCGTTCAAGCACTGAAACTTCATGCGGGTTACGACCAGCTTGCCGAATTGCTCTATCCATAAGCAACATCCCCCAACCATCAGGTAGTGCATCGGCAATAAATCCGGGCAAACCTTGAAAGTGCGGCTCACCTTTGAATGTCGCAGTCGCTGCACCGGCGCGGGGTAGGGGATGATGTAGCGGTGAGAGTTGTAGGCCGTGGGCAATGGCATCTGCCGAGTATTCAAATAGAATGTCGCGTCCGGTGTCAGCAAGTAAGCCAAGCGGCCAATGCGCGCCCCAGCCGCAATAAATTACTTGGAGCGTTTTCACCGAGCTATTTTGCGGGCGGTGGTCAAGCGTGCGCGCTGCCGAAGTGCCGTCATTTCTTGTTGCGCAATTTGTGCGATGCTTTCGCTAGGCTGCACAAATAAGTCTTCGAATTGATCTACCGTTTGCAGGGCTTGCGCAATGCGCACGATGAATTCAAGGCTGCCTTGGCCGTGGCTTTCAATGCGTCGAACGGAAGATAACGAGCTCTGCGTCATATCGGCCAACTGCTGCTGGCTAAAATTCTTAGCCAAGCGACATTGTTTAATTTCCGCCCCGATGTTCGCGCAAATAGACGCCGAAGATAGTAGTTTAAAAGCTCTCATAAGAACTATTATAAGCTAATTTACGCTTTAAGTGCTCATAGTTGAACTATTAAAACTTATTTTCTGAACGTGCTGAGCGGAAACAATGACTTCACGCCGACAATATTGCGCGGCGCATTATGGCAGGTGCTTGTATGTCGGGAAATGCGTCGTAAAAGTGCCTGAAGAAGCCCTATTTTTGGGCATCTTCAGGCATTTAATTATGCAGTTGTAGCGAGCTTACCCGCACGCTTTTCCAGCCGCGCAATATCATCCCGCAAGGTCTCTAACTGCGTTTGAAAGTGTCGAGATTCCGCACGGCTTACGAGTATTTGCGCTTCGTGCACCAAGTATTCCGCACCGTTTTCACCTAAGCGCTTAATCGCCTCGCGCGAGCCTTCGTGGGTGGCGCGTGCTGCCGTGGCTACACGGTGGGCGGCGATTTCCCCGATGATTTTGCCTAAATCGTGTTCGGCGTCCCAGCTTAGGTGGTGTGCTAATTCATTAAGCAAGGCTGCAAGTTCGGTGTTGCCAGAGAAAGTGGCGAGTTTCAACGCGTCGCGTCCGCTGGTAATGCCTGCGGGAAGGGCTGCAAGGGGGATGGAAACGGTTAAATCGGCGGGAGTGGGTGCTTGGGAGTTTTCAGTACCGCAAGGCTCTAAAACGCCTTTATCGGTGATTCTCAGCGCCACGGCAACGCCCGCTGCGTTAACGAAGATGCGCGATGTGGCGAAGGTTTGCAAGCGTTGCTGAGCGATTGGGTAGTCGCCCAGCACGCGATTGGCAAATTTTGCTGCTAGGTGATTCAGAGGTGTCATTTGCTACGATTCAAAGGCGGCTTAACTAAGCTGCTGAATACCGGCAACTAACCATGTTGCGTTTGGCTCATCAACACGTTTGACTACATGCCATACTTCATCAAATTTCTCAACGCTGGTTTCACCGTCAAATTGTAGTTCGCCCACAAAGCGCACGCTGGCGATAGATTTGCTATTTTCAGTGACCACTTCAAGCAAAGTTACGTCAAGCTTAGTCACGTCGGTGCGCTGCGTTTCGCCTTTGCGCTCTTGGATTTGCATGGAAATTTCAGCATACATTTCTGGTGTGGTGAAATCGCGAATGTCGGCCTTGTCGCCTACGTCGTTCGCAGCTTGCATGCGGATGAAGGCACCGCGTGCGTGGCGTACAAATTGCTCTGCTTCAAAATCCGCCGGAATACGCGGTGCTTGCGCTAGGGCGTTGGCTTCAGCCGGGCTTGAAACTGATTGCAGGCGGCTGCCAATTTCTGGTGTAGTAAAGCCGTTGCCGGTACTGCTAGTACGTTGGCTAGCAGGTGCTGATGGCGTGAAATCTGGCGTGCTGTTGCCGGTGTTACCTGCATAAGCTAAATTGCCAGGCGCGGCGTTGTTGGCGCTGCTTCTGTTGCGCCACATGCGGAATAAAAAGAATGCAGCTGCAGCAAAACCGATGATCATGAGGATGTCAAAAAACTTAATGCCACCAAAACCACCCATGCCGCCGCCCATAAACATGGATGCCAGCAAGCCGCCTGCAGCTAAACCTGCGAGTGGGCCTAACCATTTGTTACCTGCTGCGGCTGCGGCTGGCTTTGCGGCCGCTCCTGCTGTGGCTGCTGCGGCGGCAGGTGCTGCAGCGGCTGCCGGTGCTGCCGTAGCGGGAGTGGCAGCAGATGGCTTGGCGCTATCGCGCTGCATGCCGGTTGATTTGCCGCTACCAAAGCGGTTTTTTGCGTCCGCTGGTAGCGCCAACACGAGGGATATTGCTAGAGCTAAACTGACTAAAAATGTTTTCACGGTATTCTCCTAAAGTTATAACAAACTAAATTTTATAGCCACGATGCACGGCTGCTACACCCGCCGTTAAATTAAAATACTCAACACGAGATAATCCCACATCTTCCATCATCTTCGCTAGTGTCGCTTGATCTGGATGCATACGAATTGATTCGGCTAAATAGCGATAACTCGATTCATCTTTTGCGATCAATTTACCCATGAGCGGCAGCAGTTTAAACGAGTAGGCGTCATAGGCTTTTTGTAATGGTTGGGCCACTTTTGAAAATTCCAATACCAGCAGTCGGCCACCGGGTTTTAATACGCGCTTCATCTCGGCCAGCGCTTTGTCTTTGTGCGTCATATTTCGCAGGCCAAATGCGACGCTCACGACGTCAAAAGTATTGTCCGCAAAGCTTAATTTTTCGGCATCGCAAAGCAGTGCAGGCACGCTATAACCGGCGTTTAGCAGCCGATTACGCCCTACGCCTAACATGGCGGCGTTAATGTCGGTTTGCCATACTACGCCACCCCGCATGCCACCGTTTTTGCCGAGCTGGGTTTGCCCAACCCCTGCGGCTTTCGCCCACGCCAGCGTTAAATCGCCCGAGCCTGCGGCTACATCCAACACGTTTTCACCAAAGCGCACGGCGGCTAAATCAACGCAAAACTTTTTCCACACGCGGTGTAAGCCTGCCGACATCACATCATTCATCACGTCGTAGCTCGGTGCGACGGACGAAAATACGGAGGCTACTTTGCTGGCTTTTTGGGTTTCATCGACTTGTGCGAAGCCAAAATGAGTTTGCTGTTGGGTTGATTCGGTCATGACTGACACCCTTTTTTGCCTAGGTTTAAGTTAACCGTG
>JAYUOW010000242.1:0-31366 GCA_043760555.1 Betaproteobacteria bacterium | reverse complement strand
AAGCCGCCCGCCCAACGGGAACAATCGAAGATTTTATCGGCATACTAGGTGGGCGAACCAAAAAAATTGCATCCATAACTGAAATGAACGAAGCGGCGGCGGCGGGTTGGGCGGGCGAAATTAGCAAGCCATGAGAATCACAGTTGACACGAATGTACTTGTTCGGCTCGCAGTGCGTGACGACGTCAAACAAGTAAAGACTGCAGGCAAAATTTTAGCCGACGCAACATTGATTGTCATCACGTTACCCTGTCTATGTGAGTTTATTTGGGTGCTACTCAGAACTTATCAATTCGAACGCGCCGACGCCGCCGTGGCAATTCGGACGCTTCTCACCGTTGCGAATGTGGAAGTAAATCGGCCAGCAGTGGAGGCTGGCCTATCGGTACTAGAAGCGGGAGGTGATTTTGCTGATGGCGTCATTGCCTATGAAGGAAATTGGCTGGGTGGCACCACCTTTGTCTCCTTCGACAAAAAAGCGGTCGCACTCTTAGCAGCGCGTGGTCAATCAACTAAACTCATTTGAACCTTACATTAAGCATACATGGAACCCACGCCCACGCCCACCTCCTCCTCCTACATTCTCAACCTAACTAGCGCCGACAAGCCCGGCATTGTTCACGCCGTAACCGGTTTTTTGCTGGAGCATGGCGGCAATATTGAAGAAGCTGCGCAATACAACGATCACAGCACTGGCCTATTTTTTATGCGCGTGCGTTTTGCGTGCGACAAGCTCGCGCAAGCCCCGTTACAGGCGGCTCTTCAGGCATTTGCCACGCCACGCGATATGACGGTGACATTGCACAATAGCGCAGCCCCAATGCCCACGGTGATATTTGTGAGCCGTGAAGGGCATTGCTTAAACGACCTGTTATTCCGCTGGAAATCTGGCTATTTGCCAGTCGATATTCGCGCGATTGTGAGCAATCATCGCGATTTTTATCAGCTTGCAGCAAGCTATAACGTACCCTTTCACCACATAGCGGTCACTGCCGCTACCAAGCAGCAGGCAGAAGCCAAGCAACTGGAAATTATTGAATCTGAAGGCGCACAATTGATTGTATTGGCGCGCTACATGCAAATATTTAGCAACGACTTATGCGCAAAACTGGCAGGCCGCGCCATCAATATTCACCACAGCTTTTTACCCAGTTTCAAAGGTGCCAAACCCTACCACCAAGCTCACGCCAGAGGCGTGAAACTTATTGGCGCAACGGCGCACTACGTGACTGGCGATTTGGACGAAGGCCCGATTATTGAGCAAGATGTAGCCCACGCCGACCATTCCGACACCGTTGAAACCCTTACCGCACGCGGCCGCGATACCGAAGCGCAAGTGCTGGCGAGAGCCGTAAAATGGCACTCTGAGCATCGGGTGTTGATGAACCATGGGCGGACGGTGATTTTTAAATGAACAACACGTGGCCGCCGAGCCTGCTTGGCCGTAATGTACGCCAAAGCCATCCAGAATTTGTAGCAAAAGTGGAGGCACTTTCCATGCAAAATCAAACCCGTCCGCTGGATAAAAACTCCAAGGTAACGCTACGCGAAATTACACCTGAAACTGTGAGGGCAATTTGCTGGCTTGACGTATCACCCAGCCAAGATGGCTTGGTGGCACCCAATGCGTTTTCAATTGCACAGGCACATTTTTATCCAGATGCATGGTTTCGCGCCGTGTACGCGGACGAAACGCCGGTGGGTTTTGTGATGTTAGAAGACCCGCATCAGGTCGCAAGTACCCCGCCGAAGCTGCATCACGGCGAAAACTACATTGGGCTTTGGCGCTTCATGATTGATACGCGATACCAAAAGTTTGGCTACGGCGCGCAAGCCATTAGGCTACTTTTAATCCACGCTAAAACGCGCGGCGCAAAAATAATGCTGCTGTCATTTGTGCCTCAAGAAAACAATCCAGAATTGTTTTACGCCCGCATGGGCTTTGCGCGTAATGGCGAAATGGACGATGACGAAGTGGTGATGACGCAGCGGCTGGACGGAAAATAAGTAATTTAAATGCCTTGAAGACGCCCTAAATTCGGGCATCTTCAAGACATTCTAATATTCTATTTTCCAAGAATCCGTCTTCATATTCATCACTGCACCAATCGACGTGAAGCTGACGTTGGTATGCGATTGCACCGCCGCTTTAAACTCACCCGTGCATAAAATCTCACCCGATTGCGCGGTGTCTTCACCAAGCTTTGATGCCGCATTAACCTGCGCGCCATAAATATCTACGTCGCCAATTTTTAGCATCGGCCCAAAACCTAAACCAACGCACAACAACACTTGTTCTTCTGGCAGCGTATTTTTATTGTACGAAACGGTGGCAGCCTGCATCGCTGTAGCTGCACCCAAGGCATTTGCAGCAGTGGGAAAAATCACCAGCAGCGAATCACCTTCAGTTTTTAGCAACGTGCCGTGATGCGCATCAATGCAAGGCAAAAACAGCTGATACGATTCATGAATAATCTGCAAGAAATGAATCACCCCAAACGCTTCCACTCCGCGCGAAAACCCGGACAAATCGGTAAACATAACAGCCCAAGTTTCCCCAAACTCCGCCCATATTTGCGCATCAATTGCGGCTTTGTCAGCGCCTTTGAGCACACGATTGCTAATTAAAGTTTCAAGCGCATCGGCTTGGGGTAAATTTGGGTAGGCGCGGCGAAAGGGCATAGTGGCAACTTTATTTTTTGTTGTGGATGCCGCTATGGTAGCTAAAATTTGGCGGCAAGTGCATGACAAAGCGTGGCGCGGCTTATTTTAGTAGCTGAAATTCTGGTGTTTTTGCAGCGCGCTTATTGAAGGTGAGCGTGTGGGTGCAACCGCTGGTCTTGCCCAATTGCGCGATCATCGCGTCACCAAAATCAAGCGATGCTTTAGAAAATTCGCCCAATGCACCCCACACTGCAGGCTTGTGCTCGATCACAAGCTGATCCGCTTCAAGCAACTGTCGTAAAATGCCAAGCATGCTGGGTTTAGCTACAGCATAAACGTCTTCTAACACGCACACAAGCTCGCACAGCGTCACCGTGGATACGAAACCCAGCGCACCCTTAGATAGCCCATCAATGCACCGATTAACCAGTGCGCATTGCTTCACATCATCTTGCGCGAAGTAGCGCACCAAAATATTGGTATCAAGCCCAATCACGGCTTCGCATCTAAGGCCTTAGCGGCTTTGGCCGCACCGCGCCGCCGAACGGCCTGATTCATATCATCAATAGAGACCGGTTTTAACGGCGCAGCAATACAGCCCTTTAGGCTTTGAATACTGGATTTCACCGGCACTAGTACATCGATTCATTAAAATATTTACTATTTAGATTATCGTCGAATCCAAAGTTTTTCCATTGCGAGCGGATTGGGTGCGCGTTCATTTCTGCCACTCCTTGAAGGATGCGTAGCTTTAGTTCATCGAGCGAGTCGACGCGAATATGCCTTAAAAAACTACGCGCCATTTTAGAAAACATGCCCTCCACCAGATTGAGCCACGAACCATGTTTAGGAGTGTGGATATATTCGAAGCGGCCCGGATGCAGCGCTAACCACGCCATCGTTTCTTTCGAGATATGCGTGCTGTGATTATCCAGCACCACTCGAATACGGGCGTCCGCCGGATAGTGCTCATGAACCCTTTGCAATAGGGCGACGAACTCCACGCTGCGATGGCGTGGCTCCACGTTTACAATCAGCTCGCCAGTATGTAAATCAAGTGCTGCCATGACTGACAAAGTGCCATGCCGAACATATTCATGGTCACGACTCACGCTTGGATATTTGCCGGGCACTGGCGCTAAATCTGGTGCCGTTAAACCTAATGCCTGCACGCCTGGCTTTTCATCTACGCTGACAGTATAAATTGGCGTGGGGCGACCATCATGGTAGGCGTCGGCGCGATACAAATTCACGTCGTGATAAACCATCAACACGGCGGCCATCTTAGCGTCAAAGTGCGGGTCGCGTTTTTCAAGGTAATAGCGCACCCGGTGAGGCTTTAACGCGTGCGCATCGAGAATGCGCCATACCGTTGCCTTGGCTGCTTGGGTAAGTCGATCAAAGCCAGCCGCCGTGGCGTGTGTGCGCACGTATTGCGCGAGTGCTGCTTGCGTCCATAACTCAGCAGCAAGGCCCAAATCTTTAGGTTTACGACACGCCAAACTAACGACCCACGCTTTGGCCTCATCGCTTATTTTTGGTGCAAAAGGCCGATGATAGTGGTCTTTCAATCCCACCCCCGCGCCTGCTGCAAGCGCCTTATCGATGCACTTATAAATGGTTGGGCGAGATAGCCCGTGCAACCGTTGTATTTCAGTGGGCTGTTTGCCGTCGGCATAGGCCAAAAGCACCTTTGCGCGCTCTACTTCTCGCACTACTGCTGTGCGCGAAGAGGCTAATGAATTGAGCATGGTACGTTCGGCGTCACTAAGCATGAGCGCTGCCCGCGTAGAAGGTCTGGCCATCGCTATTCTCCAAAATGATTTGTGAATAGCGATCATCGCACAAGGTAAAAATTAAGTAAATATTTTATTGAAACGATGTACTAGGGTATATCCGCCGTCGGGAGCCACAATAAAATCAACACGATCTCCGGCGTCAAGGCCAAGGGCTACGCGGACGAGCTTTGGAAGTGTAATTTGCCCTTTAGATGTTATCGTAGCAGCCGCCATAGCGATTCTTTACAAAATATATATTTCTTACTTTAATGAAGTTGGGCAATATTGTTAACGAACTATCTGAACAAAACTTGCGCCTTGGCATCTCTTGCAACGACATCTTGGGTTTTAATGATTTCTTCCCATTGGGCAGGCTCGCAAGTCGCTTTTGCGCGGTCGCGAATCAGCTTTCGCTTTACTAATATTGATCGGCCTTCCTGCTTATAATTAGCTTCATACGTAATGGTCTTGGTGCGATGCATCACATTTTTTGGCAAACTAACGATGCTTATCGACTCAGGTAGCGTCAATACAATATCTTGCGAGCGCGAATCAGAACCGCAAATAAAGTGGGTGTCACGAATAGTTGCCGTCGTCGCGCCAATCGCGACTAAGTTGTGGATGGTGCTGTAGGTTAGCCCTACCGGAATGACAAATGCGCCTGGACTATCGAGATTAACCGCATTTTTGATCGTATAAGTTGCTGAAAAAACAAATGGCGTGCTAAGGTCGTTGGGATCCGAGCTTTCATGATTGCCTTCTGCTTTAAACTTCGCGCCAAACCAACGGGCAACTAGCCGATCTTTATCGCTAGCAGGCATAGCTGCAACCCATGAACGCAGTCCTGTCTCCATTGACCCAGTGACTTCAACTAGGGTTTTACCGCTGACATCACCACTCGAGTCGAGCGTCAATCTGATCGTATCTTTAGCTGTATCGGTCGTTGCGGTGTTGTTTGGCGTTTGACTCAGCCTACCGCTGCTAGCAAGCAAAACTGGTTTTCCTGCATCAATACTCGGCAAATTACCGTACCGCGAAAACGAAGCGGTGCTGTCCATAAAAACATTGAAGGCAGGTACATATGTGATGACATGATTGAATGCACTGGCGATCGGAATTGACGGCAGTAAATAACTGTCCCCAGTATTAATCAATGCAGGCGTGGATTCAATGCCCTTCGCGCGAAGCAGCGCTTCGAGCAAAACACTGTGATCTTTGCAATCACCGTATTTAGATTTTAAAACGTCTGCACCGTCGCGCGGTACAAATCCCCCGAGACCCAAAAATACACCGACGTATCGTATGTTTCGGGTGACCCAATTATGAATTGCCTGCGCTTGTAGTTTCGGGTCAGAGATACCCTTCGTCAAATCGGTCGCGAGCGCTGTAATCTCAGGCGTAACTGCGGCTTTTGGCGCAGCACGGTCAAGATATGCTTTGGCCAATTCACCCCAGCTCTGGAACGAAGAAAACGCAATAAACGGCCCAAAATCAGTACTTGAAACTTCAAAAGACTCAGCGCGACGGGCAGTAGTATTACGAAAACGCCATTCCCAGTGTGCGCGGCCGTTTTTGTTTGCCATCTTGCCACCCACAACGCCGCGCGCGTCAGTTTTTAATGCCAATTCAAGTGGCGCGGACACGCGAACAACAAGAGACTCCGTCGCAACAGTATCGGGTATCACTTCGATAATCGATACTTGGTTCGGGAACGGCGAAATATGCTGTTTTATCGATACCCGAAAATAAATTTTGCCACCTACGAGCGGCTCGGGAAACACAATGATTTTATATTTTAAATCATTGAACTGGGGAGCCGAAACCGCCACGGGTGCCGCCTGCTCAAAAATTTTATCTTTTGTCACGATAATGCGCGTGCCGTCCGGCCTCACCGTGTACGCCTCAAGCACCTCCAGCGATTGGAGACTTTCACTATAAGACAGGGGAACCTGCCCGCTATTTTTAGCGCCCCGCTCCGAAATCAAGCGTATCAGCACTTCATTCTCCTGCGAATAGGTACCATCACTTTTGAGCTCAAAAGTTTTGTCATGTTTCTCAACAACAGTATCGCTCATGGCAAAAGCCGCACTCACTAGACGCGCGAAAAGAAAAAATGAGCATAAGTACACAACGCGATTTTTCAGCATATTTGCTTTCGTCGACCACATTACAAATTTAGACTGCTTTTACGCTAGCGCGGTAAGCTAGCAACGGCAAAATCGGGGCAGCAAGGTCATTGCGCTGCCCCGATCAAGACGCACCCACCGATAAAAGTCGATGCGCAAAACATGCAGCAATTATATTCTACGAAACTCACCGCTAATACCTGGCTCATCTGGAGTGTACGGCAAGTCACTGGTGCCCAGCGGATTGTTGGAGCTGCCGGGCTGCGGAAACCCATCGTTTGGGCAGGTAACACTAGCACCGCCCCAAGATGCCCCAAGGCTAAAGTTGATGCCACCCTGCCCGCCATTCATCGTGCCATTAACCCCAGCACCCGTTGAAAGAGTTGTCGTACAACCTTCGCCATTCGCCCATGCAGAACTAGCTGGCGGTGAAGTAGAAGGAGGTACATTACAAGACGCATCCAAATTGCAATCATCAGCACCAGCCACCAGTTTAAATTCAGTTACAGATAAATTACGCATATTTTTTCCTATAAAATTATTTTCAAAACTTACAATTTACGTGGAGCAGACAACGACTTAATTTTGAAACTTTCGCATCGCAATTCATATACGCCGTTCGGCGTATTCTTGCCTACTGCACCGGTCGCCAAATATCATCAGGCGATAAATATTCACGCAGTCGCCATTGTTCTGGCGCAGGCGGCGGCGGTGGCGTTGGGCCTTGCGTGGCTGCTGGCGGCGGTGCACCAAACCAAGGAATCAATAGAAAAATTTCTAGCCCACCACCCACAACCATAATTCCTGTCGTATTTAAACTTCTCATTTTGCTTCCTTCATTGATGTTCGATCCACTTGACCGCACATCAATACTACCGCTCGCGCTCACCACACCCAATACGCCGTTCGGCGTATTTTGCATTGGGTAAACTCATGCAAAAAGGCCCTTGGTGGGCTATCGACTTTAGTGTAGCTGTCGCGCCGCACGCGTCTTAAACTTCTAAAGGCTGCGCAGCCACATACGCTACTTACGTTAGCTCATTTTAAGGCCTATCGCAGCACGTACCGTGAGCGAGGCGGGCAAGTCATTGCCTCGCGGCGACGCGCATTCTATGCTACTACCAAAGTGCCGCGCACGAGTTAATTAACAGCGTAAAAAAGCCTGAAGGCGCACTTTAATAGGGCACCTTCAGGCTTTTTATGGGGTCAACGTCCGCAACCTAAACCAGCACTTTAGCTTGAGTAGACGAACCGTCGGTTGGTGTAGTTACCTAGCTTTCTGGTGCGCCGCTCCAGTTAACCGCATTGCTTCCAAAAATTAAGGCAAGGAGTGCGGAGTATCGTTGGTTTCAGAAATTGCCGGTCGACCAACCGTTCGAATAGTCTGAACAACCGGCCATACCTCCGGCAGCGCAGGAAGATGGCAAAAGCTATCTTCTGGGAGGCCGTTGTCTTCGCACACACCGCTTCCTTTTGCAATTTGTGCTTCGTCTCGAATTTGCAAAGAGTTGTTTCTATAAAATTAGAATTACGGAAGTGGCTGCCAAATTTCACCAGGCGACAACGCTTCGGCGAGCCATGCGTGCGCGGGCAGCGGAGGCGAGCTAGAACCATTGGTCTGCGCTAACAGTGCTCCGATACTCAGAACGCTCGGGATGATGACGGAACCTGTCTTCGGCGGAACACAAGCCGGTCGAGGTGGTAAGTCATCATCAAAACCACCACTGGCTAACGCAATTGATTTTGTTGAATATTTGACCGGGCACTAGGATTTCAGCACATTTAAATGGCTGGAAATGCCCTATTTACAAGACTCTTCCGCCATTCTACAACTGTCTCGCTGCCCTCGAAGGCGAGTGAAATTCACTCGCTATTTTTTCGTTCCACAAGGGTCTTATTGTCAGCATAAGTGCCAAAATTTTCAGTGCGTCGCACACGCCCTCGCTGAGTCCACCACCAATAAACTACGCCCGCTACAAGCCAAAATAAAATCTCGGTGATGAGCAAGTTTTGCTTGAACACTTGGTTATAAATTTCCTGTTCGCGGCCAAGTGCGGGCAGTGCAAGTGGTTCAAAACTAAAAAGCAAATTGCGGCTGGTATTCCAAGCGAAATGCGCAGCGATGGGAGCCCAGATTGTATTGAAATGTAAAAAGACTAGCCCGAGCATAGTGCCCATCGCAAAGAGCTGAATCATTCTTAAAAAGTCTCCGCTTTCAATCATGGTTCCGTGGAGTGCAGCGAAAATAACCGCCTGTGCCACTACTACCAACCGAATATTCGCCAACGACAGAAGCCACCGCATCAACAATCCTCGGCATAGTATCTCTTCAAGAATGGGTGCGACAACGCTGAAAGAAACAAACAGCGGTAGTGCAACTGCAAAACCGCCATCGTCATACCAATTTAAACGTAGCTGCCAAGGCCACACATGGATTGCTGCCATCCCAATAAAGTAAGTAATAACAGTTATTAGCCCAGTAGCCACTACAATTTTTAACGTGAGTAGGATCGAAAATTTAAACTGTGGATAACCAGCAAAGTCAAATCTCCGCGTCCAACAGTAGTAAAACCACAATCCAGTTAGCGAATAAATAGCCCAGCCGAGTCTTAACTTGGGCTGTAAAAAACCGCCAAGGATGTAAGCTGGAAATACAGCCAAAATAAAAACAAAAAAGAATGCACCAAGAAGTTGGGGCGTTGTTAATTTCGATTTGGCTATCTTGAAGTTTTCAATGCTTATTTGCGTTACCCCAGAAGCAATATTGCGATTCACCGACATTAAAACAGTCGACGCGGATGCCAATTATGATTGGCACTCGCGCGAATATTGTGAAGCAGTTTATACGATGTAGGCTAACCTGGATCAACCCAAGCGCCACCACCACCGCTCACTGGGCCTGGCGCAGGATCTTGCTTCGTGGGCGGCTCTTCGGGCATCTTCATTGCAGCATATGCTTTTTTTGCAAGGCTAAAAGCCTCCTCGACGATAGCACCGACAAGCATGTCACGCCCAAAGCTCGTCCACCCACCTGCTTTCGATGCTTTCGTTTGATCTTCGCCACCTGAAACTTCAATAACTTCTTCAAAAATTAAATCACGCATAAAAACTCCTATTAAATTAAAGTTAACCAACATTTTGCATTACTAGTCACCCTCTTTCCAGCCCTTTAGCGGACTGCAAGTCGAATGATCCACTTCTCCCTGCTTTAAAAGCGGGTGAGCATCACGTCCCAGTCACTCACCCAACACCGCATCTACCGCTGCGTAAATCAGACTAGGCGCAACAACCCCTAAAAATTTACAACCAAGTGCCACTACACTCGCAGATCAAACAACAGCTCCCGTACTGCCAAACCAATGCTAAAAAAGCAACGTCGATTCGAAAACACCGTCAAATAAAATGCTTAAGGAATCCGATACGAACCCTCATTTGTTTCAGAAAGCCTAGGCCTACAAACTGGTGGAACGACCGGTTCGATAGGCTCTGGCAACGCAGGTGGGTGGCAAAAACCATCGTCAATAAACCCGATTTCATCGCAACCGCCCGAAACTTGCGCCAATAGCGCGTGACTTATTGTTTGCATAATTATTTCCTTTGATTGGTTGACGAATTAGGGAAGCGGTTGCCAAATATCGTCTGGTGATAAATACTCGGTCATCGCTGCACGCAGTGGTGTGTCATTACCGACATAAACAACCTGCGCTGGCGCTGGTTGAGCTACACCGGGGTCAGCTGGAAGGCTTGGCTTTGTTGGCGGCGGAACACAGGGTGGTTGACCTTCATCGAACCCGCCGCTGATAACGTTAATTTCTGGCGTATTTAAATTTCTCATGAAAATTCCTTAAATAGTATTGGATCAAATTGACCACATTGAAATTTTAGCGCTGCTTAAAAACTAATCCAATACGCCATTCGGCGTATTTTGAGTGGCATCAAAGTTCAACGCGTTCATTGCCTACAACAACTCTTGCCACGCACCATCAGGCGATACATTTTGACGCAGCTCCCATGGCTGACGCTCTGGCGGGCTAGGCAACCAAATGATCGGCGGCGGCTCTATTGGCCATGCTGGATAGGCTGGTGGCGTTGGTGGACCAAAGTCAATCCAACCCCCACCCACCACAATAATTTCTTCCATTTTCAAACTTCTCATTGCGCTTCCTTTTGTGTTGTTCGATCCACTTGACCGCACATCGATATTACCCGCAGTGTTCACTACACCCAATACGCCATTCGGCGTATTTTGCGAGCTTTCCATGAGATTACCTACCGCGACCATCGCCCACAATGCACAAACTTGCGCTCTATTTTTAGCCCCCGTTTTTGCCAAAATATGTTCTACGTGGGTTTTAATTGTTAGCTCGCTGCGGAATAGTGCTGTGCCTATTTGTTTGTTGGTCATGCCTTGTTGTAGAAGGTTGATTACTCTGGCTTCTGCGGGTAATATGGTGGTTTCAAACTGGGTTATTTATTCGGCTTTGTTCATGAAAAAGCCAATGGCCATGATATGTATGCGTATCTAAAAGACTTCTTCACGCGCATCCCGGCGCACCGCAATCGCTATATCGACGCTCTATTACCGCCATGCCGAGAACCGGCTGCCGCTACACCAACCTAAAACAGATGCACCGCTAGAGCAGTTGTATAGGTGATTTGGCCGGACGCTCACCTTGAATTTGACATGGCGTTGTGACGAGCGGCTAGTTCAGGGGAGGTGGGCGATGCAGCGGCGATAGGCTCGGTATCGATATCGGCGGAACGGTTGATTTTCATGAACAACGGCGGCATCAAACCCGTATGCGTCGGGCTAAGGTGCGCCAATAGTCGAGTTTATAACCGCCTATGCCCGCCTTGTCGTCGTACGCTTTTCGGGCAAGGCCGCTCAGCTGCTGCGCAGCGACGTGTGCCAGCCCCTACCGGCTTGCATGTTGAGCCCGTGGCCTTTGCTTTGCATTCTCAATCATCGCTATCCCTCCAGAAAAAACTGGCGAGCGTGCGTCATCAGTGATTCATTTCATAGGTGATTTGGCCAACCGCTTACACTACACCCAATACGCCATTCGGCGTATTGGGTGCGTGCTGATCGATCGGAAAGAGCGAGGCGATCAACGCTGCCATACAAAATTGACAAGAAGCTGAATTCTGTCTTTTGCATCAAAAATTTGGTTACATTAAAAGATCGTTTACGGTTTTAAAATCAATCTAAAAGCCTACCGTAAACTCACCGCATCAAAAAGATTTGCAGCGGCAGAGAAGTAGGGTGAACTCGTCTTTTCATAGCAAAGTAGTGGGCACTTTTTTAACATGGCTCAAATACGGCAGTCCAATCCCGCCATAAAAAAGCCTGAAGACATCCTTTAAATAGGGCATTTTCAGGCTGTTTACTTCACCGCCTTCATATTTTAAAAAGCTGCTTAACCCTTTTTAACAACATGGCTATCGACCTAATTCGCGCTGTTTTATGCAAAGGCGCGGGCACTGCATCGACACAGCAAAACTCCTGCCATAAAACCATCTGGCCTCGATAGTGAATGATGATAGACGTATTTAAATCTCGGGGCGACAGAGCATCTTTTAAAACGCACTCCCACGTCAGCAGTAAAAGCGGCTCAAAAATGGCGGCACAATTATGCGGGCATCGTCATTTGTCTCTAGCACTGTGAGGCGCAACTTGAAATCCTTGTTTTTTTAAAAGCGCCACCACACCTTGCTCCCCCCCTAAATGTGATGCACCAAGTGCAACAAAGAATGGAACTTTTTCCGATGCAGCCAAGGTCGAAATTTTTTGCGATAAGTCTTTGTTTCGATCAAAAATTGTGGCCTGCATCAACCCGCCAACGCCAATAACGCCGTTGAAGAAAGCAATATCGTTTTTGTGTAATGCATCAAAATCGCCTAGCTTTACCGTTCGAATAAGTTCGTCCATGTGGGCTTTAGTCGATGCTTCGCAATTTTTAGATGTGCCAAATTCTATCGCTGAATAAATGAATTTCCGCCAGTCTGCTAGTGTAATTTTACTGAGATACCCGATTTGCGAAACACCACTTTCAAGCGGAACAACATCCTTACCATATGCCTGCGCATAACCTATAACTACCGCGTCAAGCGAGGTGCCAGAGGCAACCAGCTTGTAGCAATCTCTGAGGAAAAAATCAATCAACGTTTGCGGATGCGTGCGCAATAGTGTGCGCTTAGCAATCGTGCGCCCAAAGCCTGTCTTAATTTTTGCCTCAATTCCAGATAGCTGCTCTTCGTTAAATATCTCACTCAACTTTACAGCTCCCAGACTTTGGGTGAGCGCTTTAACTCCTTCTAAAGTGCTCTCGGGTGTTGGAATCGATTCAATCACAATTATTTTTGAAGCGTTGATTGCAGCCAACACGTAGTCTGGAAGGCCTTTAAAATTTGGTGCACCGCTATGCATTGAACCAAAAATATAACCCTCGATTTTGTTGTTCTTGCTAACCGTTACCATTGTCCACACGGTCTTGTTTCGATCTTCTATTTCCGCCGCGTTTGCAAAATTCAAAAAAGTGGAGAACAAAATAAAAACCAAAACAATTAAGTACAAGCGTCTCATTTCTATCCTTTAATTTTAGCCGTCAAAAAAACAGCCAACCCAACCCAAAATACGCTGAGCGGAACATAAAATGCGATAGTACCTTTATTGAAATTCAGTAATTCTTTAAAATCCCAAAGACCGTGAAATAACATTTGACCAACGAAAATAGAAATGACCATGGTCATAAGTAAATAATAAAGGAACCACTTAATTCGCCTCACAAAACTAACCCTTTCATTCGTTCTAACACTGCTCAAAATAACCGAGACTATGCTACCAAAGCTTTCCAAGCTAAGGTAGCGTTTTTCAAATTATTACTTATTCACCATCATCATCGTCATCATCGTCATCAGAATCCGCCAAGTCGTCAAAGGCTGCTAGACACGCAAGCCGCGCGCCTGCCCCCACTGCGACGCCAGATACGGCGCCTAGAGCCGCTGCGCCCGGTAAAGTTAGACCTGCTGTAAGTATGCTGGCAATTGCAGCGGCGCCAGTGACGACTAATCCAGTGGCAACCCCAGCTAGACCACCTATAAGACCGCAGGCCGTAGACGGATCGTCGCCACCGTCACCACCCGAAACCACAGCTACCTCATTCAGATTTAAACTACGCATATTATATATTCCTATAAAGTTAGATTTTAAAATACATTTTTACTGCATCACAAACTACAAAAACAGTTTGATACTTTCAAGCAATTATTGATATACGCCATTCGGCGTATTCTTGCTTATTGCTCAGGCCGCCAAATATCGTCAGGCGATAAAAATTCTCTGAGCTCCACGGGGGGGCGCACTACGATCTCTGAAACAGTTAAGTACGGAAATGCTGGGGTGCCGGGAAAGGGGTCGCCTGGCAATACAATCGGACCGGTACCCGGTGGTTGATATGGCAAATCACCGGAAAATCCCCCACCCACAACGATAATTTCTGTCGTATTTAAACTTCTCATTTTGTTTCCTTTATTGATGTTCGATCCACTTGACCGCACATCAATACTACCGCTCGCGCTCACCACACCCAATACGCCGTTCGGCGTATATTGCATTCTTTGTGCAAGAAAATCACTTGCACTTGAGGCCCACAACATGCAAATCTGCGCCCGGTTTTTAGCGCCGGTTTTTGCCAATATGTGCTCTACATGCGTCTTAATTGTATGTTCGCTACGGAACAGTACAACGCCTATTTCGCGATTGGTCATGCCTTGCTGAAGAAGCCCAATTACCTTGGCTTCAGCGGGGGTTATGGTAGTTTCAAATTGACTGATTTGTGCTGCGTGGTTCATGTTTAATTTTCCTTGTGTACGGGTTAAATTCAAAAATTCTCTAACTACTTCTTCGCAAAAAAATTCTCTACGCCGCCGCCCGCAACGGCTCATCCCGCGCCAGCCCCAAAATAATCAACCGCCCCGCCATCTCAAGCGTTTGCGGCCTATGCGCGATGGTGATACGCGTCATGCGTAGGCGCTTTACGGCTTGGTTTACCAGCAGCTCTGTGCCGGTATCTAAGTTGCTGGTGGCTTCGTCTAAAAACAATATGCGCGGCTTTTTATACAGCGCACGGGCCAATATCACCCGCTGTTTTTGCCCGCCGGATAGCCCTGTGCCCATATCGCCCGCAAGCGTGTTGTAACCCATCGGCATTTTTAAAATGTCGGTGTGAATAGCCGCTAATTTAGATGCTGCTTCCACACGGCTTTGCTCAGTTTGCGGATCAAAAAACGCGATGTTTTCAGCTAGGCTTCCGGCAAATAATTGATCGTCTTGCATCACCACGCCTAGCTGGTCGCGGTAGGCTTTTAGGCCTAGTTGCTTCAGCGGTATGCCGCCTACTAGCACCTCGCCTTCTTCAGGCTGCAATTGGCCTAGCATTACCTTTAGCAGGGTAGTTTTGCCGCAGCCTGACGGCCCCGCTATGGCTACGGATTCGCCCGCTGTAATGGTCATGCTCACGTTGCGCAGCACCCAAGGCTCACCCGTAGAGTATCTAAAGCTTACATTGCGCACTTCAATGCTGGGCTCTATGGTTTCATCACTCAAGCGCTCGATGGCAGTGGTTTCTTCCGGCTTGGTGAGCACAATATCGGCCAAGCGCTCAGCTTGTATGCCCAACATACGAAACGAAATGGCCGTATCAATAAGGCTTGATATGCGGGTAATAAACTGATCTTTATAGGAAATAAAAGCGATTAACATGCCGACTGAAAACTGATTGCTCATCACCAGCTTAGCGCCCAAATATAGAATGGCGGCGTTCTCGATAGCCACTATAAATCCGTTTGTGGTGCCGAATACCATGTTTTGTTTTTGGATGGAAAGTCCGTTGTTGGTGGTGTCAACCGCCAGCTTCAAATAGCGTTGGCGACGGTCTTCTTCGCGATTAAATAGCTTCAGTGCTTGTATGCCGCGAATGGATTCCATAAAGTGGCTTTGCTGCTTGGCTTGGCGCACTAATTGTTCAGCACTGGCGTCGCGTAACGCACCATAACGGGCTATGCGCACTGCCGCGTACAGCACCACGGCGGCCAGTGCAATGGCAGACAATACGGGGCTGTACACAAACATCATGGCCAGCGTGATGATGGCCATAATGCCGTCAAGCACTGCACCTATTAGGCCGCCGGTCATCGCAGATTGAATAGCGCTTAAGCTGCCAAAGCGCGACACCACATCGCCCAAGTGGCGCTTTTCGAACCACGGCACGGGAAGTTTAAGCAAGTGCGCAAACACATTGGCAAACCATTCTAGGCCGAGCGTGGTGCTCAAATGCATCACCACCCATGAACGTATCAAGCCCACCGCCATGCGAATGAGCGCCACAAACAATACGCCCACAACAAGTATGGTGAGCAAATCTTGATCGCCCGAAACCAGCGCGTCATCAATAATCCATTGCGAAAAAAATGGGGCGACGATGCCAAATATTTCTAACGCACCAGCAAGTAAAAATACTTGAATGAGCGAACGTTTTAGGCCAGTAACTTTGCCAAATAGAGCGCGGAGTTTTAACTGCTGCTTTTCTTCTTTTTTCTCAAAGGTGATGTCTGGCGAAAGCTCTAGCGCCACACCGGTGAAGTGTTTGCTGGCATCTGCTACGGTGATGGTGCGTTTGCCTTGCGCGGGGTCGTATATGCGCAGGCCTTCACGGGTGACGGCTTCAAGCACTACAAAATGGTTTAAGTCCCAATGTAATACGCAGGGTGTTTTAAGCTCGCGCAGCTCATTAAGCTCCAGACGCAGCGGGCGCGTTTGAAACTTTAAGGCACCGGCTATTTTCATAATTTCGGCCAAGGTGCTGCCTTTGAGCGAGATGGAATAGCGGCTGCGCAAGCTGGGTAAGTCGGTAACGTACCCGTGATAGCACGCCACCATGGCGATAGAAGCGAGACCACATTCGGCGGCTTCGGTTTGCAAAATGATAGGCAACTTGCTGCGGAAGCCCAAATTTAGGGTGTTTAGGATGGACATGGTTTTTAGGGTCGGTTTATTTTGGCGGTCAGCACAGGTGCGGCGGGTTTAAAAATGTCTGGTTCAACTCGCGGTTTCAAGGCAAATTGTTCGACGGCATGTTTCGACGGCATATGCCCACGTTTCGTCGTTCTCGCGCAGACAGGAACCTACAGTCGTTAGCCGCACGCCTCTGGATTCCCGCCTACGCGGGAACGACGGATAGCAAGGGTTAGACTGACGGAAAAATTGAGGGCCGATGCCCGCAAAATACGCTTCACAAGTTTGCCTTTTCGATCGTTTTCGAATCCTTCGGCGCCAGCGCTGCACCGTCGCTACTCGCCGTCCACTTCCCGGTTATCGAATACAACGGCTCAAACACCCATTCAAACAAAGTGCGGCGGTCTTGCAAAATGCTGGCGTCTACCACCATGCCGGACTGCAAGCGTTCTTCTTTGCCGTACGCGGTCACGGTTTGCTTGGTTAGCTGCACGGTGGCTACATAGAAAAGCTCGCCCTGCGGCACTGGAAATGGCAGCTCGTTTCCCGCAACGGCGGTGCGCGAAATTTTAGTTACTACCCCTTCATGGCTGCCAAACTTTTGATGCGGATAGGCTTGGTATTGCATCAGCGCTTTTGACCCTTCGCGTATAAAGCCCGCCGCACGCGACGGCACGTATAAATCGGCTTGCAAGGCCGCCCCTTCGGGTATCAAGCTAAACAACGGCTGCCCAGCAATGGCTAGCTTGCCCGCGTTGGTGGCCATGGCTGTAATCAAGCCTGCTTGAGGCGCTACCAACAAGGATTCTCGACGCGATTCGTTTTCAATCCGGTCTTGCTCAAGCCCAGCCAGGCTGCGGCTCAAGCTCGAAAGCTCATTTTCTTGCTTAAGCGGAAGCGCTTTAAGGTCGCTTTCCAGCGCGCCAATATCGCGCAGCAAGCTGATGCGGCTGCGCTTAAAATTTTCGAGTGCACCACGTTCACTCAAAAATTCTTGTTCTTTTTGTTGCAGCGCAAGATCAGAAATAAATTTTTCTGCGTATAAGCGGCGATGCTTTTCTAGCACCATTTCTGAAATGCGAATGCGCTCGACCTGTAGTTTGGCGGCACCATCAATTTGCGCAAGCTCTGCCCGCTGGCTACTCACACGGGCATTTAAACTTTGCGTTTGCTGCGCGTAGAGAGAATCAATTTTGGTGCGATCAGTAAGCAGCGAATCATGACGCAATGCAATTTGCTTGCTAAATTCGGCTTGCACGCCACCATTTGCCGTCGCCCGCTCGGTGTTTAGCACGGCCAACACATCGCCACGTGCGACCATTTGGCCTTCTTTTACCCGCAATTCGGCAATCACGCCTGCGGCCATCGGCACGATTTTTATCAGCCCTTGGCTCGGCACAATATAGCCCGCCACCTTGGTTTTGCGGGTGTATTCACCCCAAAACAAAAAGACCAAAATAAGCGCAGCGAGCAGCGCGACCCCAACGGTCAAGAACGTGAAGCTTATTGGACGAATAAGCACCACTTCACCAAGCCACGTATCACGCTTGGCTTCAAATACTTCGTCTCGGAAGAGTTTGGACGCGTCAGCTTGCGGCGCAGCTACCGGTGGGGAGGTTGGGTTGGGTTGGGTTGGGTTGGGTTGGGTTGGGTTGGGTTGGGTTGGGTTGGGTTGGACGTGACATGGACATTAGACATTCAAAAAACCGTAGAAAAGTTATGACGCAAGAGATGGCTAAATTACCCACACAAAAGCGCACAACATAAAATTTTTGTTAAATATAGCTCGCTAAAAACCGTATTTAACCGGATTTGCTTATTTGTCGTCAAATATTTTATTGACATAAGCTTATAACTATAATTTGTCCGTACCAATTATTTTAACTTTTTGCTATGAAATATCGCGTTTTGTGTGTGTATGTTAAATACAACACACGCATGCATTCGAAAAAATATCGCTATCGTTGAGTCGCCAAAATATTTGGGGCACCTCCCAAACCGCTACGCTGCAACCCAACTTCAGCAAAACACACGCACCAACCTCCCCATCACCCTTGGTTCACGCTAAACTGTGAACCATTGCTTCTTCACTCCACGCTCCGCTGCTATCAACACCTAAAAAGCCCCTTTATGCTCGCCTACACGCTGCGTCGCCTCGTTCAATCAGTGTTCGTGCTATTTATCATGGCAGTGCTGGTGTTTTTAGGCGTTTATGCGATTGGTAGCCCTATTGAATTGCTGGTGAATCCGCAGGCGGATGAAACAGAAAAATTGCGCGCAACTGTGGCGCTGGGTTTGGATAAACCGCTTTACGTGCAATTTATGGTGTTTTTAAAAGGCGCTTTTACGGGTGATTTGGGGCGCTCGTTTGTATTTGGTGTGCCTGCACTTGGCTTGATACTTTCTAAAATGGTGGCCACTATTGAGCTGGCTTTGTGCGCGATGGTGTTGGCGGTGGGCATTGGTATTCCGCTGGGTTTAATTGCGGGTTTAAAGCCGAATAGCTTGATTGGCCGGGGCATTATGGCGGGGTCTATTTTTGGTTTTTCTTTGCCGACGTTTTGGGTTGGCTTAGTGTTAATTATGTTTTTCTCGGTTTATTTGGGCTGGCTGCCTTCCAATGGGCGCGGGGAAACCGTGTTGGTGTTGGGCTTGCCGATTAGCTTTTTAACTTGGGATGGGCTGACCCATTTATTTTTGCCTGCGCTTAATTTGGCGCTGTTTAAACTATCGCTGCTGATCCGCTTAACTCGTGCGCAAACGCGTGAAGCGCTGCTGCAAGATTACGTAAAATTTGCCCGCGCCAAGGGCTTATCGCAATCGCGCGTTATTGGCGTGCATGTGCTTAAAAATATTATGATTCCGATTGTTACCGTGATCGGTTTAGAGTTCGGTTCGGTGATTGCTTTTGCGATTGTGACTGAATCTATTTTTGCTTGGCCGGGCACGGGCAAGCTGCTGATCGATTCGATTAACCAGCTAGATCGCCCGGTAATCGTCGCATATTTATTGGTGATCGTAACGCTGTTTATCTTTATCAATTTTGTGGTGGATATTATTTATTCATACCTTGATCCGCGCGTACGTTTGGGTCAATCTGCATCGGGAGGTCACTAACATGATGGCGACTTCTGAAGTAAGCCCGCTACGCCGCGTATGGGGCGAATTTGCAGAATCAAAATTGGCTGTAATTGGCCTATTGATGCTGCTCTTGGTGATATTAGTGGCAATTTTTGCGCCAGTAATTTCACCACAAAATCCGTATGACCAAGGCCAGCTTGATGTGATGAACAATAAGCTGGCACCGGGTGAAGCATCCATCTCAGGCCAACGCTATTTGTTGGGCACGGATGATCAGGGTCGCGATATGTTGTCTGCTATTTTTTATGGCATTCGCACGTCGCTTGCGGTGGGTGTCGCCAGCACGATTGTGGCGGCCAGCATTGGCTTATCGTTTGGTCTGATTGCGGCTTATTTTGGTGGCTGGGTGGATACCTTAATTATGCGCATTGTCGATATTCAATTATCGTTTCCGGCAATTTTATTGGCGCTCATATTGTTAGCCGTTTTTGGGCAGGGTGTAGACAAAGTAATCATCGCGCTCATCACCGTGCAGTGGGCCTATTATGCCCGAACGGTGCGGGCTTCGGCCTTGGTGGAGATGCAGAAAGAATATGTAGAAGCAGCCAAGGTTTTAGCGCTTTCTAAGGCGCGTATTTTGTTTAAGCACCTGTTGCCAAATTGTTTGCCGCCCCTAATTGTGGTGGCCACCGTGCAGGTTGCGCACGCCATTGCGTTGGAGGCCACATTGTCATTTTTGGGCTTAGGTTTACCGATAACTGAACCTTCACTAGGGCTGTTAATTTCTAACGGTTTTACCTATTTAATGAGTGGCAAATATTGGATTAGTTTTTACCCAGGGCTGGCATTATTAATTACGATTATGTCGATCAATTTAGTGGCCGATCAATTGCGTGATGTACTCAACCCAAGGCTTAAAAAATGAGCACAACACCCATATTGCAGGTTGAACATTTACGCACCCACTTCTTCACCAAAGCAGGCGTGGTGAAGGCGGTGGACGATGTTTCACTCACCATCAATAAAGGCGAAATTTTAGGGCTGGTGGGCGAATCAGGCTCCGGCAAATCCATGACGGGCTATTCCATCATGGGCTTGATCGACGCGCCTGGCCGCGTGGTGGCAGGCAATATCAAGCTGAATGGTGCGGACGTTACCGCATACAACAATGCCCAATGGCGAGCATTGCGCGGCAATCGGGTAGCGATGATTTTTCAAGACCCGATGATGACGCTGAACCCAGTGTTGCGCATTGATACGCAAATGATGGAAGCCATCACTGCGCATGAAAAAGTATCTAAAGACGTCGCCCGCGCGCGTTGTCGCACTGCGCTGGCGCAGGTGGGTATTCCGTCGCCAGATGAGCGATTGCTATCCTATCCGCATCAATTTTCAGGCGGCATGCGCCAGCGCGTAGCCATTGCCATTGCGCTACTCAATAAGCCCGATCTCATTATTTGCGACGAGCCAACCACCGCACTTGACGTCACGATTCAGGGCCAAATTTTGTTTGAGATGCAGGCCTTGTGCAAGCAATCAGGCACCGCATTGCTGTGGATTACCCATGATTTGTCGGTGATTGCAGGCTTGGCCGATAGGGTTGCCGTCATGTATGCAGGCAAAATAGTTGAAGAAGGCAGCACGGCAGATTTACTCAGTACACCGCTGCATCCCTACACCAAGGGTTTGCTAGATTCGGTGCCAAGCCGTAACGTAAAGGGGCAAGCACTTAAGCAAATTCCGGGAATGACGCCTTCGCTATTACAAATAGGGTTAGGTTGTGCGTTTCGCGAGCGCTGTAGCAAGCGCGCGCTAAGCTGTGATGCCGCACCCGAGTTTAGCCATCCGCGCGCAGAAACAACACAACAAGTGCGCTGTTTCTACCCGCATCCCAGAGCATTGACGGAGCGCCGCGCATGAATACGCCACTGCTTGAATTAAAAAACATTTCTAAGCGGTTTGAAAAAAAGCTTGATGCCATTGGCCGATTTGCAAAACGGTTCACTGGCGCAGCCGCTTCAAACGAAGTGGTTCACGCGCTGGACAAGATTGATTTAACTATATTTAAAGGCGAAGTAGTAGGCTTGGTGGGCGAATCTGGCTGCGGCAAATCTACGCTTGGCCGCGTGGTGGTTGGACTGCACAAGCCGACTGACGGCGAAAGAATTTGGCGCGGCAAAAACGTAAACGCCATGACCGCAACTGAGTCGCGCGCCATGCAGCTTGAAGCGCAAATGATTTTTCAAGATCCTTACGCATCTCTTAATCCACGTTTTCGCGTAGAAGATATTATTGGTGAAGCCCCCGTGGTGCATGGCATCGTGCATGCACGCGATCGGAATAACTATGTGGCACAAATGATGCAGCGCGTCGGCTTAGACCCCGCCTTATCGCGGCGTTTTCCGCACCAGTTTTCAGGCGGGCAGCGCGCGCGGATAGGCATTGCGCGGGCGTTAGCGGTGAATCCAAATTTTTTAGTCTGCGATGAAGCCGTGGCGGCGTTGGATGTTTCAATTCAAGCGCAAGTGCTAAATTTGTTTATTAAATTGCGCGAAGATTTAAGCCTCACCTATTTATTTATTAGTCATGATTTAGGCGTGGTACGGCACTTATCTGATCGCGTGGTGATTATGTATTTAGGCCGCGTGGTGGAAACTGCACCCACGGATGAATTATTTGCCACGCCAAATCACCCGTATACACAAGGTTTGTTAGCTGAAATTCCGTCGCTTGACGTGCGCAAAAAAGACTTTGTCGCCGTGAAGGGCGAAATTCCATCGCCGCTTAATCCGCCGACGGGTTGTCACTTTCATCCGCGTTGCCCGCATGCGGCGTCGGTGGCAAATAATAGATGTAAAACCGAACAGCCCATGCTAAAAAATATCGCGATTAACCGATTTTCGGCCTGCCATTTAAATGATTAGTTTTACACCTTAGAAGCCATCAACATGCCCATCAATAAAGGCGCTACACCCTATTCCATCAGCTTAATGCCGCCCGATATTTCTGCCTACAAGCACGGCAATACCGGCGTTGATTACATTTCCACTTTCGACAGTGGCATAGCAGGCCCGCACGTGATGATCAACGCCATCACCCACGGCAATGAACTGTGCGGCGCGCTAGTAATTGACCGCTTATTTAAAATGAATTTGCGCCCCACGCACGGCAAGCTGTCTCTGTCATTTGCCAATGTCGCCGCGTTCCATGCCTTTAATCCGGCACTGCCGAATGATTCGCGCTTTGTGGATGAAGATTTTAATCGGGTGTGGTCGCCCGCTGTGTTGGACGGCGAACGTCAATCATCTGAGCTTGCCCGTGCGCGCGCCATGCGGCCGATTATTGATACGGTTGATTTTTTGTTAGACCATCATTCAATGCATGATCCGCATTTACCGCTCACTATATCTGGCCTATTGCCACGCAGTATCGCACTGGCAAAAGATGTGTGTCTGCCAGAATTTATCGTCGCTGATGCAGGCCACGCCAACGGCACGCGCCTGCGCGACTACAGCGGCTTTGGTGATGCCGCATCGCATAAAACTGCTCTTCTAACCGAGTGCGGGCAGCACTGGGAAGCCGCTGCAGAACAACTTGCTTGGCAAATTACATGGCGGTTTTTAGCGCGTTTAAACATGGTGAATGCCGACTTGGCAGAAGCGCAGATTGACCGCACGACAACGCCTGTGCAAAAAGTGGTGCGCATCACCGAAGCTGTCATTGCCAACAGCGAAAATTTTGAGTTTTGCGATGGCCTGCGCGGCTTTTCAATATTGCCTAACAAGGGAGATGTGATTGCGATGGATGACGGCGTGCCGGTACTCACGCCATACGATAATTGCGTGTTAATTATGCCAACGCTCATCCATGTGAAGCCAGGTTTGACTACAGTGCGCTTAGGCCGAATCGACTAAATTTATTTCTAACCTCAAAGGAAAAAAATGAAACCACAAACAATCGTCAATGCAATTATTACGACCATCGCCGCCATCGGCTTCACTGCACCCGCCTACGCGTTCAAGCTCAGCAGCGCAGATATTTCGCCGACCAAAACAGTAGCAAATAAATTCGTGTTTAAAGGCTTCGGCTGCGACGGCGAAAATATTTCTCCTGCATTAGCGTGGAGCGGCGCACCAAAAGAAACTAAAAGCTTCGCATTATTAGTGCATGATCCCGATGCACCTACGGGCGGTTCGGGCTGGTGGCATTGGGTGGCCTACAACATTCCAGCAGCCACCACAGCCCTCGCGCAAGGCGCGGGTAAAGGCGACGGATCGGCCATGCCTAAGGGTGCAGCACAAGGCGTAACTGATTTTGGTGCCGCAGGCTACGGCGGCCCGTGCCCACCGGTTGGCGACAAACCGCACCGCTATATTTTTACACTTCACGCGTTAAAAACCGAAAAACTCGACATGCCCAGCGGATCGACTGCAGCATTAGCCGGATTTATGATTAACGCCAATAGCTTGGCTAAGGTGACGATGACGGTGAAATTTGGGCGCAAGAAGTGAGTTACCACCATGCTGGAGACGCCATCGACCTGATGGCAGTTCCCTTGCGGAAAAATAGGCCGTCTTCAGCATAGTACTTTGCGCCTTAGAACAAGCCACAAACTGTATCTCAAATGAGTCACAATAGTTTTTTAAGCTAGGAGCAAGAAAATGTCAATGCAATCCACCATGCTTCACGTGCGCGTAGATGCTGAAATGAAGGAACAAGCGACCGAAACGCTCGCGCACATGGGTCTCACCATGTCAGACGCAGTGCGTATGTTGTTGCGTCGTATTGTTGTGGATCAAGCTTTCCCGTTAGAACTTAAAGTGCCGAACGCGGAAACGCTTGCGGCGATGGCAGAGTCTCGCGAAATGATGCGTTCACATCGCGCCAGATTTAATTCAGCGGCAGAGCTTTTTGATGACCTCGAAAAAAACAGCCGAAAGTAAGCGCGCGACAATACCTTGTGCGGTTGACTACGCTAAGCCATTTTTCAACGATTGGCTTAAACTTTCTCGTTCTGGCCATTATGACTTGCGGCAATTGAAAGACGCCATGCTCTGGCTTATCGCCAACGACGCTCCGCTACCTCCCGAATGGCTCGACCACCCACTACGGGGCGATTTAGTGGGCTATCGAGAATGTCATATTGGTGGGGGTTTTTTGCTGATTTACGAGCTGGATGACAACCGAATCAACTTTGTCCGCGCAGGCACCCACGCCGAACTTTTCAACAAATAAGCGCTACCACTTCCCCGTATTCGGCATCGAACTCCAAGGCTCTGCGGGCGCTAACGCTGCACCAATTTGCAGCAGCTCAATTGAGATGCCATCGGGCGACACCACAAACGCCATACGGCCATCGCGCGGTGGGCGACTAATGAGTACGCCACCGGCTTGTAGCTTGGCGCAGAGAGCGTAAATATCTTGAGTGCCATAAGCCACGTGACCGAAATTTCGTCCGCCGGTGTACACCTCAGCATCCCAATTGTAGGTGAGCTCAATGGCGTTGGATTCATCGCCGGGTGTCGCGACAAACACCAGCGTATAGCGACCTGCGGCATTTTCTTGGCGACGGGTTTCGACTAGCCCCAGCTTGTTGCAATAAAAATCGAGCGATGCTTCTAGGTTGCTTACGCGTACCATGGTGTGCAAGTATTTCACTATATTTCCTTTTAAATTAAATGCCTGAAGACGCCCTAATTTAGGGCATCTTCAGCCTATTTTCGGTAGTTAAAGACGTCTGGCGGCCCTAAGCCAGGCAGCAGCTCAACAATGCCGCCTGAAAAAATCTCTACCGCTAACGCAGCTAGCAATAAACCCATAATTCGCGTGGCGATATTGATCGTCGTATGGCTCATGTATTTACCTACTTGCGTCGCAATACGGAGCGCCAACCACACGGTAAGTGACACTGCGATGGCCACTAACAGCACACCCGATAAGTGCCAAATCGCTTTGTTTTGGCTCACATAAATAATGATGGTGGACATGGCACCCGGCCCCGCCAAAAGCGGCACGCCCAGCGGCACCACGGCGATGCTAGCTTTGTCTACCGCTTCTTCAGCCTCTTCCGGCGTTTGCTTTTCGCGTGCGGGCATGGCCTGCATCATGGACAATGCACTGAGCATCACCAATACCGATCCGCCTACTTTAAAGCTGGCAATGCTGATGCCAAAAAGCTCTAAAATGCTTTCGCCGAATACGGCTGAAATAGTGAGCACGACAGCCACCGTAAACGCGGCAATTCTAGCGATGCGCTTGCGTTGGTCGATACTTTGATTAGCTGTCATCGCCACGAATACAGGCATGATACCCAAAGGGTTGACGATGACTGTCATGGCGACAAAAATTTTGATGTAGATGACGAGTTCTAGCATGGGTTTCCTGTTTTTCGATTTACTTTTCACGCGATCACCGTAGCTCTCACCCCAGCCCTCTCGCTTGGGAGAGGGGGCTAGAATGCGCTAGATTTAAGCGGCGCACTGAGTGGTCTACATCGTTTCAACCCGTCAATCCCGCCGCTTCCGGCCCACCTAAAACCAGCATTTTATTGCGCAGTACTTTTAGCTCATCGCGCAGCTTACCTGCTTTTTCAAACTCCAGATTTTTTGCCGCATCCAGCATCTCCCGCTCTAGCCGTTTTAAGTTAGTTTCGATTTGCTTTTCGCTCAACACATCGTATTTTTTCCGCTCTTGCGCAGCTTTGCGTTCGCCGCGTTTTTCGTCGATGTCGTAGGCTCCATCAATCAGGTTTTTAATGCCTTTGGTGACCGACATTGGGACGATATTATTGTCGAGATTATGCTGGGTTTGTTTAGCACGGCGGCGATCGGTTTCACCGATGGCGAGTTTCATCGAATCGGTTTCTCGATCGGCATACAAAATTGCGGTGCCGTTCAGGTTTCTGGCCGCGCGGCCGATGGTTTGGATTAGCGATCTAAAACCGCGCAAAAACCCTTCTTTATCGGCATCTAAAATAGCCACCAACGACACTTCAGGAATATCCAAACCTTCGCGCAGTAGGTTAATACCGACCAATACATCGAAGACGCCATAACGCAAATCACGAATAATTTCTACACGTTCTACCGTGTCGATATCCGAATGTAAGTAACGCACTTTTATACCGTGTTCGGATAAATAATCCGTTAAATCTTCGGCCATGCGCTTGGTTAGCGTGGTGACCAACACCCGCTCGTGCAGCGCCACTCTTTTGTTGATTTCCGATAGTAAATCATCCACTTGCGTTGCCGCTGGCCGCACGATAATAATGGGATCGACCAAGCCCGTTGGCCGCACCACTTGCTCCACCACTTGGCCGGTGTGTTTGGCTTCGTAATCAGCGGGCGTGGCGGATACGAAAATAGTTTGCCGCATCAAGCGTTCAAATTCATCGAAACGCAAGGGCCGATTATCCATCGCCGATGGCAGGCGAAAACCGTAGCCCACTAAGTTTTCTTTACGGGCACGATCGCCTTTGTACATGCCGCCCACTTGCGGTACGGTCACGTGGCTTTCGTCCATAATCATGAGCGCATCCTTGGGCAAATAATCGATGAGCGTTGGCGGTGGCTCGCCCGGCGCGCGGTTGCTTAAGTGGCGCGAATAATTTTCGATCCCCTTGCAAAAACCAATTTCTTGCATCATTTCTAAATCAAATTGCGTGCGCTGTTGAATGCGTTGCGCCTCTAGCAATTTACCTTCTGCGGTGTAGTAATCGATGCGTTCGCGCAGCTCTTCTTTAATGGTTTCAATCGCGCGCACGGTCGTCGACCGCGTGCTCACATAATGGCTTTTTGCAAACACCGCAAAGCGCGGCACTTTTTGGCCTAGATGACCAGTCAGCGGATCAAATAACGTGAGGCTATCTACCTCTTCGTCAAAAAAGCCAATGCGTAGTGCAAGGTCGGCATTTTCCGCTGGAAAAATATCCAAACTATCGCCGCGTACGCGGAAGGTGCCGCGCCTAAAATCAAGCTCAGCGCGACTATATTGCATCGCAATTAGCTGCCGCATCATCGTTTGCGGATCAGTTTTATCACCCGTGCGTACCATCATGCGCATTTCGTAATAATCAGTCGGATCACCGAGGCCATAAATGCAAGAAACCGTGGCCACAATAATCGCGTCGTTGCGCTCTAGCAACGACTTAGTGGCCGACAAACGCAGCTGCTGAATATGTTCGTTAATTGCGGAATCTTTTTCAATAAACGCATCGCGCGACGGCACGTAAGCTTCTGGCTGATAGTAATCGTAATAGCTCACGAAATATTCCACCGCGTTTTCTGGAAAAAACTCTTTCATTTCCGCGTACAGCTGTGCTGCCAGCGTTTTGTTAGGCGCCATGATGAGCGCGGGCTTACCAATTTGCGCAATCACATTGGCCATCGTAAATGTTTTGCCGGAACCGGTTACCCCAAGCAACGTCTGAAACGACAAACCATCACGCAAGCCTTCGATCAATTTGGCAATTGCCACCGGCTGGTCGCCCGCAGGCGGAAACGGCTGGTTGAGTTTAAACGGGCTATTTGGATAGCTAATTAAATGCGGGGCGCTTGGTGTTGACATGGCAGATTTCCCAGTGGAATAGCTGTATATATTAACAGGGTAAGTAAGCCATTTCACGTGCAAACGATATGTAAAAGCGCTGTGCCACATTTGCCGTGGCATACTGACATCACTACAACAACCAGATAAGGTTTATATGCAAATCGGACTCGTCGGCTTGGGCAAAATGGGAAGCAGTTTAGCGCGCAAATGGTGTCGTGCCGACACCCATGTAGTGGGCTTTGATACCGATGCATCGCGCATGGAAGAATTGAAATCTGAAGGCGGTTTTGAAGCCGCATATTCGCTAGATGCCCTGCTTAATGCCGTCGCCGCGCCACGCACTATTTGGGTCATGCTGCCAGTAGGCCGCGCCAATCATCAAGTGCTGGACGAACTGCGCCTAAAACTATCGCCCGGCGATACGGTAATTGACGGCGGCAATAGCCACTATAAAGACACCGTAGCCCGCGCTGAGCAATTTCGCTTACTTGGTATCAACATGATCGACGCAGGCGTATCCGGCGGCCTGCAGGGGCTTGAAAACGGCTTTTGCGTCATGATCGGCGGGGAATCAAGCACGACAGCAAGCATGAAGCGCGTACTCGAAGCCTTAGCCCCACACCCAAACCAGCTTTTGCACTGCGGCCCATCCGGCGCTGGACACTTCGTAAAAATGGTACACAACGCCATTGAATACGGCATGATGCAGTCGATTAGCGAAGGCTTTTCGCTGTTAGCCGCCAAGCGCGAATTCGATTTTGATTTATCCGCAATCGTTGAAAATTGGCGTTCTGCCAGCGGCGTGCGCTCCTATTTGCTCGACCTTACCGCCAATGTGTTGAAAGACAACACCGCACTCGATGGCGTCGCGCCTATAGTTGGCGATTCTGGTGACGGCCGCTACGCCGCCATTGAAGCCATTGAGCAAGGCATCCCTGTGCCAGTAATTACACAAGCCTTGCTGTCGCGCTTTCAAACCCAAGGCCAAGGTGATTTTGCAGCCAAAGTAAACGTGTTGCTACGCAGTGGTTCGCGTGGACACGACGTGCCGCGTAAAAACGCGAATGACTAGCAAACCAATGCCTGAAGATGCCCTATTTTAGGGCGTCTTCAGGCACTTTATGCAGCCCAGATGCGCAAACAATTACTTATATCAGCGCTAATATTCTGCGCTGTCCTCAGCGCACCAATCGCGGTCATAACCCAGCCATTGGTCATCAGCATTTCCAGCACACCGCCAGCAGTGGACGCTGAAAAACTCAAAGCGCATGTAAAGTTTTTATCCGTAGACGTCCACCCGCGCAGCGCTGCTAACTTCACCAACTTGCAACGCGCGGCTGAATATATTTTTGCAGAACTTAAATCTACGAGCGCGGACGTAAGCTACCAAGAAGTATTGGTTGACGGCCAAAAGTACAAAAATGTTATTGCCCGTTACGGCCCAAAAGACGGCGCGTTAATGGTGATTGGCGCGCACTACGATTCACACGGCCACGTTGATCCTATCCCCGCGCACAGCGTCCACACACCCGGAGCTGACGACAATGCCAGCGGCGTCGCAGGCTTGATTGAACTAGCAAAGCTGCTACAAAAAACCCCGCCAAATCGCGCTGTAGAACTAGTGGCCTACACTTTAGAAGAACCGCCATTTTTTCGCACGAGCGACATGGGTAGCGCCCATCATGCACGCGCGTTGGTCGCACAAAACCGCAAAGTAGATTTGATGATGTCCCTTGAAACCATTGGCTACTTCAGTGATAAAACAGGCAGCCAAGATTACCCAGTTCAAGGCATGTCAGCCCTGTATGCGGACACTGGAAACTTCATCACCATCGTCGGTAATTTAAGCTACTTCAGCAATAGTCGAAAAGTAAAAGCGCTCATGCGCGGCGCCACTGATTTACCGGTGTTTTCCATCAACGCGCCCCCGCTATTGGCTGGCATAGACTTCTCGGATCACCTAAATTATTGGGCACACGACATGCCTGCACTGATGATCACCGACACCGCTTTTATGCGCAATAAGCAATACCATTTGGCGGGTGACACCTACGATAAATTGGACTATGCGCGCATGGCGAAGGTGGTGCGTGGGGTTTATGCGGTGGTGGTGGGGTATTGAAGTGAGCTGAGTACATAAGGCATACAATGATACAATTTGCAAATAATGACTGATAAACCCATAAGATGGAGTTACGAAAAAAACACTGCGCTAAAAATGGAGCGGGACATTTCTTTTGAGGAGGTGCTATCGGCAGTTGAGCAAGGTGGGCTTTTGTTAACGATGGAGCACCCAAACAAAGTTCAGTATCCAAATCAGCGCATCTGGATCGTTAGCATGCGCGGCTACGCGCACATGGTGCCGTTTGTCGAAACACCTGACGAGATTTTTTTGAAGACTATCATTCCGAGTCGCAAAGCAACTAAGCAATATTTAAAGGAGCCGAAATGAATCAAGACCAATCTTATGAACACGACATTCTTGCCTCATTTGAAAAAGGCGAGTGGTTACCCGTCAAGCAACAGGCGAAAACAAACGCTGCCTACCAAAAAATGGCGTCAGCTGCGTTGCGAAAGGATAAGCGCGTCAATATTCGTCTTTCCGCGATGGACTTAGAGGGCATTCAAGCCCGAGCGGCGGAAGAAGGGATGCCCTATCAAACCTTGATGGCAAGCGTTTTGCACAAATTTGTTACTGGGCGATTACTTGATGAAAAAGGCGGCGGTAAAGCAGTAAAAACTAGCAGACAACCTCGTCGCGCAGCCTAAAATTATCGAGCGCTTACTTTCAATCTTGCAATAGCATCACCGCCAACCCCTCCCAAATCGCCAAATCAAAATAGGCCGTAGCTAATCCCGACGGGGAGCACAACACAACAATTTGCGCGCTCAGATCCGCATGTCCGCCTTGAAGCAAACCGTATTGCAGCGCGGACGTTTTACACCGCAACGCCGCAGCCGCTGCGGTTTTGCTGGTGAAGGCAATTATTTTAGGCTGTACACGCTGCATCTTCGCCCAGAATTCAACCACATCAAACGCATCTTCCGGCAGCTGCGCATCGGTGCCAGAATGCGCTTTGCATAAATCGGTTAAGCCTATGCTTAAGCCCAGCAACCGCGCGTAATCCTGCGGCGCGTAGCGCTCGGGCGTGATGCCT
>JAYUOW010000241.1:0-10293 GCA_043760555.1 Betaproteobacteria bacterium | reverse complement strand
GCGGCAATTGCCGGGTGCCAAGCTGTGCCGCTGGTGTTCACCGTAATTGGCGACAGTAGCTCACGCATTGCAAATTGCGACACGACGGCATTGGCTGTCGGCGCACGCACAATCACTGCAAGCTATCCCGGCGATATTTACAACTTCCCCGCCAATGCTGATGCCTCGAAAACGCCCGATCTAAGCTTACCTTACGTGGTTACAGCGCCCGTAATTGTACCGCCTGTGATACCAGTATTGACCCCGCAAACCATCACTGTTACACCGATCGCATCTGTGCAATTGGGCAGCGCACCCTTCACGGTTAGCGCGACATCAAATGTTGGTCTAACGGTGAGCTTTACAAGCACAACGCCGTTAGTTTGCAGCGTAAACGGCAACACCGTCACCATCATCGCGACCATTTCGCCGCCCGCCACCTGCACCATCGCCGCCAATCAAGCGGGTAACGCGGCAACTGCACCGGCACCTACAGTCAACAGCTCGTTCAGCATATTGCCTGCAACCATTGTGCCTCTCGTGGACACCACGCCGAACCCATTTAGCTTTAGCGCGTTGGCAAACCAAGCATTAAACGCAACTGATGTTCGCTCAAACATCATTACTATTTTGGGCATCAATGCACCTGCTGCGATCAGCATCGTGAACGGCGAGTTTTCAATTGGCTGCACAGATATTTTTACGCAAAACCCTACGCAAATTAGCAATGGTCAAACCGTGTGCGTGCGCCATCGTAGCGCGACTGCAGAAGGCACTACCACCACCACGAGTCTTACCATTGGCGGCGTTACGGGCTTGTTTAGCAGCGTGACGGCCGATGTAGTTGGCGGTGGTGCGCGCTTGCCGCTGTATCGTTTTTATAACGACGTGCAAAAGAGCCATTTTTACACCATAAAAGAATCTGAACGCGTTGAAAAAACCCAAGCCGGATTAATCCCTGAAGGCATAGCCGCTTACATACTTGCCGAACCGGGCACCATCGCTAATGTGGCCACGCAGCCACTCTATCGTTTGTATCATCCCGCGACCGCATATTTTTTCTGGACGACTGATGCCAACGAATACGCCGTACGCTCAGGCCAAGGCTGGCGCGCAGATGGCATCATCGGCTATATGGCCGTAGCACCAAACCCACTTAGCATTCCATTCACCCGCATGATCCGCCGCACATCTGTGCGTCACCTGAACACCACTGACGCCAACGAGGTATCCGTGCGCAGCGGCGAAGGCGACTATTTTGTTGAGAGCATTTTGGGCTACACCTTGAAATAGTGATGCCGCATGTGGGGCGCTTGCAACAGTTGCACAATTTCAGTGATATTTAACTTGCGTTCTGTGCGCCTAGCCTTGCCGACGTATAGAACGCAGTGCGTTACAAGCCACACTAGCGGACTTCACGCGAAGAATCTCGCGCAAACTACTGATGTTTAAGCGTTTATCATTTCAACACGCTACTACCCAAACGACGCAACCGTAAACAAAATTTGATTCACATACCGCGTCGCATTGGCGCCGCCACATGTGCCCGCACGTCGTCACACGATTGCAATGAAAATCCGGCAACCTAGGCTGGAATGTCGATTGTATAATTATTGTAATAATCAATCGTCACCTAAACTTTTTCAGGGTATCGCCATGCTTGCTAATTCCGCTAGATTTACTGTTTCCATCCTAGCCGTCTGTTCTCTCGTTTTAGGATCATTCTTTTCGAACAAAATCGAGGCCGCTGCGTTCACGTCCGGTAATTTGGTAGTTTATCGAGTAGGTGACGGTAGCGCTGCGCTAACACCAGGCGGAACCGCTATCTTTCTTGATGAGTACACGCCATCCGGTACGTTAGTTCAGACTATCACGCTTCCAACATCGGCTCTGGGTGCGCAACGCCAAATTACGGCTAGCGGCACGGCTACTAGCGAGGGATTGATAACGCGCTCCGCCGACGGCCAATATTTAGTTTTTGCTGGCTATGATGCTCCGTTGGGCACGGCAAACATCACTTCTAGCGGGTCAGCAACGTTTAATAGGGTCATCGCTCGTGTAGCGGCCAATGGCAGCGTGGACACGTCAACCGCGCTAGCAGATGCTTCCAGCGGCTCGAATCCGCGTGCTGTAGTCTCGACCGACGGAAATGCAATGTGGATTACCGGGGGAGCAGGCGGCATACGGGCGACTACTCTAGGTGCCACCACATCCACGCAAGTGTCAGCTTCAGTAACAAATTTGCGGGCAGCCCATATTTTTGGAGGGCAACTTTACGCATCGTCCGGCAGCGGCACTTTTCGCGTCACCACCGTGGGCGCCGGCCTACCGGTCTCGACGGTAACTACGATAACCAATCTGCCGAGTTTTCCGACGACAGGTTCACCTTACCAATTCTTCTTTGCTGATCTTGATGCTGGGGTACCCGGCGTCGATACCCTTTACGTTGCAGACGATACCGGTGCAGCAAATATCCAAAAGTATTCGCTCGTTGCGGGTAACTGGACGGCCAATGGCAGTGTCGCGCTCTCATCCTCGCGCGGGCTTACCGCAACAGTGTCGGGCAGCACTGTCACGCTGTACATCACCCAGGGTAATAGCATTAAAAAACACATCGATTCCAGCGGCTACAATGCCGCCATCACCGCAGGCACACCAGTAGATTTAGCAACTGCTGTTACTGCAGGCACCAACAAAGCGTTTCGCGGAATTGCACTAGCACCGCAAGCCTCAAACCTGCCCGATCTCACCGTCGTAACCACCGCGCCTACTTCAGCGAGTGTCAGTGCAAATTACACCTACACCATTACAGTCAACAGCACCGGCGCTAACGCAACTGGTGTCACCGCCACGTTCGCAATTCCGGCCGGAACCACTTACGTTTCCAACAGCGTCGGCACCACAACCTTTACGGGTGCCCAAGCCTCCGGGACTGTTACGTTTAGCGGTGGCACGGTCAACACTGGCACACCGGCGGTGCTTACCGTTACTGTCACCGCACCCGCTGCGGCCACAACTATTACGCTGACAGCCGTCGACACTAAGGTTGACCCCTTAAACGCCATTGCCGAAAGCAACGAAACTAATAATAACGACACGGCTGCTGCACTTGCCAGCACAATGATTACAACCGTAAGCCTGCCCGATTTAACCATCTCACGCACGGGTCCTGCCTCCGCTACAACCAGCACCATCATCACCTACACCCTCACCATTAGCAACGGCGGCACAGCAGCTGCTACTGGCGTTGCGGCCGACTTTACCCTGCCGTCAAACGTGACCCATAGCGCCACAAACGTAGGTGCGACGGGCTTCTCGGCTGCATTAACAGCCGGTGTGGTGAAGCTTACCGGCGGCACAGTTAACGTCGGGACACCAGCCATCATTACCGTGGATGTTGTCGCACCTGCCATAGCCTCAACGGTAACTAGCGCCACGTCAACGGCTATTGTTGACCCACTAAATACCGTTACCGAATCGGTCGAAACCAATAACGCAGCACTCAATGTTGTAACCACCACCGTCTCGCTGCCGCCCACACCTGATCTCACCGTTGCCCTTACCGCGCCGAGCAATAGCGTCATTAACGCCAATTATGACTACACCATCACGGTGAGCAACGGCGGCACTGCGGGTGCCACCAATGTGAAGACGCAATTCACGCTTCCTGCAGGCCTGACATACGTAGGCGCAAACATCGGCACCACAAACTTTGTCGCTGCGCAATCGGGTGGCGTGGTTACGTTTAGCGGCGGTACGGTACCCACCACCACGCCACAAGTGCTGAAAGTGACCGTAACAGCACCGGCTGCAACCACCACAATCGCAGCGCCTATCGGTGCAGCGCAGGTTGATCCTCTCAACGCGATTATTGAACTAAGTGAAACCAATAATTCATCTGCGGTAGTAAATACAGCCATCAACGGCGTATCGCTGATTAGCGCGGTGCAAGGCAGTGGCACGGCAAGCCCAATGGTAAATACCACCGTATTAGTTGAAGGTATTGTGACAGCCATATACCAAGGCACAGGCACCTTGGGCGGCTTCTTTATGCAGGAAGAAGATGCTGATAGCGACGCCAATGCATTAACCTCTGAGGGCATTTTTGTTTACACCAATCTTGCTCCAGCCGCCGTTACCGTGGGCGATAAAGTACGCGTTTCAGGAACCGTCATTGAGTTTGGCAACGCTGCACAAATTGCAGCGGGCACGACCTTAACTGAAATTACGTCGCCCACTGTTACCGTTGTAAGTAGCAGTAATGCGCTACCCACAGAAGTGATTGTCACTTTACCCGTTGCCGCTCTGAGCGATCTTGAACGCTTTGAAGGCATGCGAGTGAAATTTACCCAAACGTTGACCTTGAGCGACCACTTTGATTTGCCTAAATTTGGCGAGCTTACGTTCAGCGTAAATGGCCGCAGTATGCAGCCCACGGCGGTGATTGACCCTAACGATGCCGTAGCCTCTGGCACCACATCCACCGGTGCAACAAACGTCGCTGCCATCAACGCCATGACTGATTTAACCAACCGTTCCAGCATTATTTTAGATGATGCTTTAACCACCACTTACCCCAGCAGCTTGCAATGGATCGACCCTACTACCAACACCATTCGTTTGGGTAGCACTATTGCGGCGCTGTCAGGCATATTTAGCCAATCATTTGGTACGTATCGCATGTATACGCCCGTCGCACCCACCATCACCTATGCGCCACGCCCAGCAGCACCTAATGTGGGCGGTAACGTAAAAATTGCCAGCGCGAATTTGCTTAATTACTTCAACGGTACTGGCGACGCATTAGGCGTAGGCGGCTACCCCACCGCCCGGGGTGCCAATACGGCCTATGAATTTTCTCGCCAGCGGGCAAAAACCATTGCCGCATTAAACGGAATCGGTGCCGATATTATTGGTGTGTTAGAACTTGAAAATGACGGCACTACCACTGTCTCGCCCAATATTACGGCGATGCAAGATTTAATTAACGGGCTAAATGCCGTAGCTGGCGCAGGCACTTGGGCGGCAATAGCCGAGCCCGTTGGCTATTTTGGATTCTTTGGCGGCAGCGATGCAATTCGCCCCGCATTTATTTACAAACCCGCCGTGGTCTCGCCCGTTGGTGTGGCAGTGGCGCTAAACGATGCGGTATTCACGATCTCCCGCGCGCCCATCGCGCAAACTTGGAAAATCAACGCCAATAACGAACAATTTGTGTCCGTTATCAATCACTTCAAAGCAAAAAGCAGCAGCGGTGCCACACTCCTAAATGCCGATCAAAACGATGGCCAAGCCTCATGGAATGCATTGCGCAAGACGCAGGCGACTGCGGTAGTGAATTTCATCAATACCTTGGCTGCCACCACACCAAGAGTCATCACCATGGGCGACTTCAATGCCTATGAGCAAGAAGACCCAATAGACATTATGCGTGCTGGCGGCCTCACTACACTGGTCAACAATAGCTATTCCTACATGTTTAACGGCCTAAGCGGATCCCTTGACCATGCGCTGGCCAATGCCGCCCTACTTCCTTTGGTAACGGGTGCGGATGAATGGCATATCAATGCCGATGAGCCGGAGCTTATCGACTACAACGTCGAGCAAAAAATGAATCCTGGCGCTACAGCGGGCGGTTGCGGCACGTTTTCAAGCACCACACCGTGTACTAATCCTGATTACTGGACGGCCACGCCTTTCCGCGCATCCGATCACGATCCATTGCTTGTAGGCTTGTCACTCAAGGCCGCACAAACCATTACGTTCAACGCGCAAACCACAACCAGCCGCGTGTTTTCCACCAGCACGTTTAGCTTGGCACCTGTGGCCAGCATTTCAGCGCCATCCAATTTGGCAATTAGCTACACCAGCGCTACACCGCTCATCTGCTCCATCAGCGGCACCACGGTCACGATCATCACCGTTGGCACCTGCACCATCGAAGCCAATCAAGCTGGCGACCTTAACTTCACCGCCGCCACCGCGGTACAACAATCCATCACGATCACCCAAGCCCCGCAGGTCATCACCTTTGGCACCTTGACTAACCGTGCGATTGGCTCCGGCAGCTTTACCGTAGCGGCCACCGGCGGCGCATCCGCTATCGCGCTGGTGTACGCCAGCACCACGGGTGCTGTATGCAGCGTGACTGGCGGCAATAACGTAAATTTACTCACCACTGGCACCTGCACCATTACTGCTGCGCAAGGCGGCAATGCCAACTACCTAGCTGCCACCACGGTGCCGCAAAGCTTCCAAATTTTAAGTGTAGCGGCAAGTGCCACACTAATTATTGGCCGCTCATCAGCCCCGGCTGTTGCGGTAGCAAGTTTTGTGGGTGGGGATTCTGCGGTGCTCACGGCCTCCATCACAGGTGTTACGCCAACTGGCACCGTCAGCTTCAGCATGAACGCAGCAGCCGTTGCGGGCTGCACCGCCGTTGCCCTTACTGGTGGAGGCAATACCAAAACTGCCACCTGTGCGCTGCCGGTATTTACCAACGTGGCGCCGGGCGCGCGCAGCTTTGGCGTGAGCTATTTGGGCGACAGCAATAACACCGCCGTCAGTGCTAGCACCAGCGCCAATGTGGGTCGGTTGCTGAACGTAACAGCCACCGTAATCGGTGCAAACGGCAGCATCTCACCTGCCGGTTTGACTACCGTGCAATCAGGCCAAACAGTGACTTTCACCATTACCGCCAACCCACGTTATTTGGCCGTATTAGGCGGCACCTGCGGGGTAGGCAATAGCCCGCCAGTCGCGCTAGTGCCCCAAAATGCGGGCACCTTCAGCTTAAGCACTGCGCCAGTTACGGACGATTGCACGGTGTCAGTCAGCTTTGTGGCTGTCACGCCAGCATTGCGTTTAAGCGCTGCGGTAGCGACAACGCCTAGCACCCCACCGCCTTCGTCTCCTGCTGCTGCATCGCCTGCAGCCACAACCAGCGTGCAAGGCCAAGCGCTGCGAATTCAAGCAGTCGGATACGGCATTGTCGGCGCCGCCACCGCCAGCAGCAGCAACGTGGTTAACTTCTTCGCCGACGGCGCACCAATAGCAGGCTGCCAAGCCACTCCACTGGTGTTTACCGCGTTTGCCGACACCAGCGCACGTATCGCCACCTGTGAAACCGCTACGCTTGCCACCGGCGCGCGCAACCTCACTGCAAGCTACGGCGGCGATATTTACAACTTCACAGCCGCAGCAGATGCTTCACAAACACCTGACCAAACGTTGGTACATACGGTAACGGCAACGCCAGTAGTAATTGTTCCGCCGATAACGCTAACTGCCCAAACAATTACTGTGGCCGCCATTAGCGCTAAGCAATATGGTGCCGCGCCATTCGCAGTAGCCGCGAGCGCAACTTCTGGTTTAAGCGTAGTGTTGGCATCCACCACGCCAAGCGTTTGTACGGTTAGCGGCAATACTGTGACAGTTGCGGCAGCAGGCACAGCGGCTGTCATCTGCACGCTTACCGCCAACCAAGCCGGTAACGCGACGTTTGCCACGGCAGCGCAGGTTGTGGTGTCGTTTAGCGTGACCGCCACACCCGTCGTTGTGCCGCCAATACTGCCTGACACCACGCCAAATGCCTTCATATTTGTATCTGTCATCAACCAAGCTCTGTCACTGCCGGAGATACGATCTAACGCCGTTACCGTCAGCGGTATCGACGCTGCAGCCCCAATCAGTGTGACTGGTGGCGAATACTCGATCAGCTGCACCGCAAGCTTTACGGACACAGCGGCGACAATTAACAATAACCAAACCGTTTGCGTGCGCCACGCGGGTGCTGTTGCGGAAGGCACGACTGTCACGACGTCGCTAACCATTGGCGGCGTAGTCGGTGCGTTTAGCAGCACTACTGCAACCGTTATTGCCGGTGGCACACGCTTCCCGCTTTATCGTTTGTATAACACCACTCAGTTGCGCCACTTCTACACCACCAACGAGGCAGAACGCACGCAGCTTATCGCTGAGGGCTGGCAGCCAGAGGGCATCGTGGCGCAATTGATTGAAACCGCAGGCACCATAGGCGGTGTCTCCACGAAACCGTTGTTCCGGTTGTACCATGCTCCCACCAACTATCATTTCTGGACGAGTGACGCCAATGAAAACACCGTATTGGCGACGCGCGGCTGGGTGCAACAGGGCACCGTCGGTTATTTAGGTAGCGCACCTAATCCGCTCGGAATCAAATTTAATCGCTTAATTCGCGGCGACGCGGTTCGTCACGTCTTCACCACGGATCAAAATGAGGCGAAGTTTTTGGTGGATGTGGCGGGGTATATTGATGAAGGTGTTGTGGGTTACGCGCTGAAGTAATCACCTTCAAATACAAACAATAATGCCTTGGAGATGCCCTAAATACGGGCGTTTCCAAGGCATTTTTTATGGCAAAATTTACCCTAATTCGTTGTTGTCGTCATGGTTTGCCGCCAAGTGCCGCGCAATAATCACCTTGTGCTTAGTCGTACGCCCGCTCATGCGCTTGCGCCACATGCGAAACGAGCTTGCCTTCATATTGCTGCGCATCAGCGCGATGGTTGCTTGCTCATCCAGCCCAAACTGAATTTCAATGGCCTCAAACGGCGTGCGGTCTTCCCACGCCATTTCAATGACCCGCGAAATGTCATCAACGGTGAAACTCTCAATCAATTTATGGGTAGCGCTTAATTCCATACAGCAGTTGCTCCGGCGGATATTTTAAGAAGAATTGCGCATTGTACGCCACGACCGTAGGCGTACTGCATCTCGCTCTACGAACCCCCAATTGTCAAAAGTGGGCGTATGATTAGAAGTAGCAGTTTGATTCACAAAATAACTCAAAAGCTGGTCTGCGCGTAGTGCCCCATTTCCACTCTCAAACTTCAAAAAATGAACAAACTAAAAGCGCTGTTTAAACGGTATTTTCAGTCGATTAGTACGGGTGTGCGAGCGGCAGTGAGCATCATCCTCGTGTTCGCCTTTACCCTTACTTATATCCCGTTAAAGCAAAACGAGCTTTTCAATCGCCTGGAGCTACAAGCCTACGATGCGCGTCTAAGGCTCACCATGCCGCGCACAAATGATCCACGCATCGTAATTATTGACCTTGATGAAAAGAGCATTCAAGCCGAAGGTAGATGGCCTTGGGGCCGGGATAAAATCTCATTACTCACTCGCAACCTATTTGAAAAACAGAAGGTAAAAGCAGCGGGGTTCGACGTGTTTTTTACCGAAGCTGATACCAGCTCGGGATTATCAAAATTAGAAACGCTTGCGCAAACCACATTTAAAGACAACGCAGATTTTCAAAGCAAAATGCCCGCGCTGCGCAAGGAATTGGATTACGACGGTTTGTTTGAGCAAGACCTAAAAAAGCACTTGGTCGTCCTTGCTTTTTCTGGGCAAAGTAACCAAGCAGGCCAAGATGAATTAAAACTTGGTGGCCTACCGGCGCCCGCGTGGGAACCCGTCACTGTAGGCACTTTAAATGGTACAAAAATTACTGGTTATAGCGGCGTATTGCCACGCTTTTTACCGCATGCATCCGCTGTGGGGCACGCATTACCTTTCCTAGACATTGATGGCGCAGTGCGCCGAGTTCCTGCCTATGTTGAGTTCAATGGCAAATACTACGACTCACTTTCTATCGCCCTAACTCGCACGTTTTTAAACAACGAGCCTTCTGCAGTTAAATTTATAGACGATAAGGCCGAAAATAAAATTCTTGAAAGTGTCACCATCAACAAACATGCTATTTCCGTTGACGGGGATGGCATGTTTCTAATTCCATTTCGCGGCCCTACGCCTGCCTTCCAATATATCTCTGCAACGGATATTATGCGAGACAAAATTCCAGAAGGGAGCCTAGAAGGCAAATTAGCACTTGTTGGAACATCCGCACAGGGCTTACTAGATTTAAGGCTGACCCCAGTTGGAGAAAACTATCCAGGGGTGGAAACGCATGCCAATATGCTCAGTGGCTATCTCAGTGGCACGATAAAATCGGAACCTACGCATAATAAAGCCGTCATCATCTTTTCTATGTTCACGATTGGCATCCTTTTTGCGCTCGCATTGGTGCGTCTGAGCGCATTGTGGGGCACCGTTACGATGCTCGCATCAGCCACAATTCTCATCGGTGCCAATATGCTCTACTGGAACGCTGGTACGGTTTTACCTATCGCCGTCCCCCTTCTTATGCTTGGCACAATCTACTTCTTCAACATGGCCTACGGCTACTTCGTTGAAGCCGCTAACCGCAAAAAAATCACCGACGTATTCGGCACCTACATTCCCAAAGAGCTCGCCGCCGAAGTGGCGAAAGAC
>JAYUOW010000240.1:0-31386 GCA_043760555.1 Betaproteobacteria bacterium | reverse complement strand
GCGTCAATGTAGGCACGTGGAAAATTGGCTGCGATTAGCGTTGCGCCATGCGCAGGAGCGGAGGCAAATATTTTTTCAACGTGCGTATCTTCGGCGCGACGCAATGTGGCGTGCGCTACTTGCACCACAAAATCTGCGGGATAGTCGGTGCCGCTGTGCGGCGAGTCGAACACGACTGGTGCGTCTTGCGCATGGTCAACGGTGGAGTGCTGAATGCTTAACGCTTGCGATGTAGGTTCTTCGATGTGATGATGATGGGCCATGTTGCGGGACTCGATTTAAATTTTAAATTGCTTGGATTATGCAGTGAGCGCGGGTCTTGGCAGGGCAAGCCATTGCTGCACGCTGGGGTGCTGCCATTGTTGCTTGGCGTAGCGCAGCACTTTTTCGGGCACGGGATCGCCGCTGCTGACTAAGCGCATTAGCATCATGGCTAAATCCGTATCGGCAATGCACCATGCGCCGAAGATGCCGGTATTGGCATCGATGATGAGGGTGTCGGCAACAGTGATGAGTTTGGCTGCGGCTTTTTGTGCATCGGCTGATAACGGCGTCATGCTTGGTGCGTAGAAAACCGTGGTGGTTGAGCGTTCGGTACGGATGGGCATTAAATCGCTGCGCACCCACGCTTGCACTTGACGCGCGCGGGCGCGGTGTTGCACGTCTTTGGGATACAGCGCTGCGTACTCAGGAGCGGCGTAGGCATCTTCTAAATACTCGCAAATGGCGGATGATTCGGCGAGCGAAAAACTACCGTCTGTTAAGGCGGGAACCCGTGCGGTAATTGAGTTACGGGCAAAGTCACCCGCTTGATGTTGATCGCTATAGAGATCGATTGCGACCATATCAAACGCTAACTTTTTAGCTTGCAGCGCCACATAAGTACAAAGCGCGTAGGGGCTTGAATAGTGGCTGTCGACGGTAAGGGTGAGTTTATTCATTTGGTTTTCTGACGTTTATTTAGCGATCGGCTTAAGGTCCATCGCTAGGGTGTATTGATCAGCACGAGGCGTGTATTTCAGACCCTTTTTCATGCCCCATGTGCTGACTTCATAATGCAGGGGAATTAGGCCTTGATCGCCCATGGCGATTTCAATGCCTTGCTGAATTAGGGCTTCGCGCTTTTTGTCGTCCGTGGTTTTAATGGCGACGGCCAACACGTCATCCAATGCTTTATTAGAGTAGCGACCACGATTGGTCATGCCGAGCGCTTTGTCCTTGTTGTGTGTGGCCAATAGCGCGCGCAGACTGGACAATTGCTCGCCAGTTTCAGATGACCAACCGATGAGCATTAGGCTGTATTTAAGATCAGATGCGCGCTGAAAAAATATGGCTGACGGCATGGTTTCAACTTTGGTCTCAATGCCGACGCGGTTGAGCATTTGGGATACGGCTTGGGCAATTTTATCGTCGTTGATGTAGCGATTATTGGGGCCGTGAATGGTGAGCCCGAAACCATCTGGATAGCCCGCTTCAGCCAATAATTTTTTAGCACCTTCAGCATCAAACTTTTCTGGTTTAAGTTTGTTGCTAGTGCCGAAAAATCCATCGGGCAATAATTGGCTTGCTGGCAGCGCTTTGTTTTCCATCACGCGCGCGACGATCGCATCGCGGTTGATGGCTTTAGAGATCGCTTTACGCACGCGCACATCACGCAATGGATTAGCTTCGATCGGCTTGCCCGCTTTGTCGGTAACGGTGGGGGAGTTTTTATCGCGACCGGAATCGAGGTGCAAATAAATTACGCGGTTAGATACCTTGGAGACGAGCGAAAGACGGGCGTCTTTGTTCATTTTGTCAATATCAGCGGTGGGTACAGTTTCGATAAATTCAACGTCGCCTGACAATAATGCGGCAACCCGTGCGGCCGGATTGGTGAGCATTTTGAATGTGATTTTATCCCACGGTTCTTCTCCTCCCCAATAACCGTAATTGGCTTTGAGTACTATTTTTTGGTTTGGTATGTACTCCACAAATTTGTAAGGGCCAGTGCCAATAGCTGCTTTGCCGCTGTTGTAGGCTTCAGTAGTTGCACCTTCGCCGTTTTTCTTGGAGATGATTAAGATGGCGGACATTTCATTGGGCAACAGTGGTGCGGCATTTTCAGTTTTCAACACCAGCGTGTGCGCGTCGATCACTTTTACTTCTTTAAGTGGGCGGATAAATTGGGCAAACGATGAAGGGCTGTTTGGCACATCGGGCGCACGTTTGAAGGTAAACGCAACGTCGTCCGCCGTGAACAACGAGCCATCATGCCAGCGCACATTTTTACGTAGTTTAAATTCCCACGTGGTGTCGTCTAATGCCTTCCACGACACGGCAAGCCCTGGGGACAAACGCTGGTCGGCATCTTGGCGAATCAAGGTTTCAAACACATGGCGCAGCAGGCTATTGTTGGGCGACAGATTGTGATAATGCGGGTCCATCGAAGTGATGGCGGCTTGTAGGCCGATAGAAATATCACGCGGCTTGGCGGCGGCGGCTTTTGGTGTGGCTTGGGCGTTTGCGTGGGTGCTTGCGAAGGGTAAGGTGATACATGCGGCGCTGACGAGGAGTGTTGCAAGACTGCCTTTAGCGGCACGTTTCAGGCTATTTACAAATTTTTTAGTTGGGTGCGGTGCGGCAGTGGATCGATTGATTGGACTGGTGATTGTTGAAAACATGTTTACCTCGTCTGGTGAGTTATTTGGTGGAGCACGGGGAGTGAAGTTTTATTTTTAACGATTTTGAAGCTTAGATTAGTGCCTGAAGACGCCCTAAACGTCCCGCAAGGGGACTGCCTTCGGGTCGCGGGCGTCCTCAGGCATCTATTGAAGGCATAATTAATTGCTAATTTCTTAACGGATGGTCGCTATAAAGTTACTTATTTTATCAGCGCTATGTGAGCCGTCGATGAAGGCGTCGCCAATTTTGCGCAGCAGAATGAGTCGAAGTTGGGATGCATCATTTTTCTTATCCCGTCCCATATGGTAAAGCATATCCTCGGTGGAAAGTGCTGCGGTAGCAGGCAAAGCCGTGGGCAAATTAGCGCCTTTTAAAATGCACTGAATCCTCGCAACGCTCTGGGCATCTAGGCCACAAAATTGCTCTGAAAATTTTGCCGCGCACAACATACCGCACGCAACCGCTTCACCGTGTAACCATGCTCCATAGCCTAATCCGGTTTCTATTGCATGACCAAAGGTATGGCCAAGATTAAGTAGTGCGCGCCCGCCTTCTTTGGCCGTTTCGCGCTCATCGGCTGCGACAACTTGTGCTTTGATTTCGCAGCAGCGCGCGACGGCGTATTCAAGGGCTGCTGCGTCGCGGGACATGAGCGCGTCCAGATTTTGCTCGAGCCAATCGAAAAATGAGGCATCTAAAATTAGGCCGTATTTAATCACTTCAGCCAACCCCGCATTGAATTCGCGCGCAGGCAAGGTGTGCAGCACATCAATGTCCGCGAGCACATATTTAGGCTGATAGAACGCACCAATCATATTTTTGCCGCGCGGATGGTTTACCGCAGTTTTGCCACCGACAGAGGAATCAACTAAAGCCAGCAACGTAGTCGGCACTTGCATGAACGGCATGCCGCGTTGGTAGGTAGCAGCGGCAAAGCCAACGATGTCTCCAATAACGCCGCCGCCTAATGCAATAAGCGTGGTGTTGCGATCAACCGCGTGGAGGAGAAGAAAGTCGAAGATGGTGTTTAGCGTATCCAGCGTTTTGTAGGCCTCGCCATCGGGGAGGTCGAGCGTTCGCACGGCCACGCTTGCGTGTTTTAGGGCATCTTCTAGCCGCTCGCCGTACAGTGGGGCGACGGTAGTATTGCTGATGATGATGGCGCGGGGCGCAGGTAGCGCCGCAATAAGTTTTTGCGCCGTCGCAAGGTGGTTTGCACCGACATCGATTTCGTAGCTGCGTTGGTCTAGCTTTACGTGGATTGTTTGCATGTGAGAGTGAGAGCGGGATTGATTGGCGAATGCATTATTTTGACTTTAATGCCCGCTTTAGATAATACGCTAAGTGGATTAATGCTCGCGCTATTAGTCCGCCCAAATTTGGCTAAATCGGCTCAAAATCCGACAGGCTGCGATTGCGGACAATGATGTTTGTCTCTGGGCGCACGCCTAGCGTGGCACCTGCAATCGCGGTTTGGGGATTATTTACGGTGCGCTTGCTTGGGGCTTGGTGCTCGCTTAGGTGCGTTTCACTGCGCCAACTAGTTGTCTGGCGGAGGAATAATATTAGCAATAGCTTTTTCGCTAGATTGGGACTGCGACGTGCCATCACATGGCCATGAATTTGGCCGCAGCTCATTCACGATGTAATCCGCCAACCGTCCAACACTTTGCCGTCCAGTCTCAACCGAAAGATGCGCCGTTTGTTTGTAAAGCGGCTCACGCACCGCGAAGAGCGCTGCCAACACCGCTTGGGGATTGGCTTGCGCAAGAAGCGGACGATTCGTATCGCGCCGCGTGCGTTCCCACAATTCATCCAAACGGGCCTTAAGGTACACAACATGGCCATTCGCACGCAAAATGGTGCGATTTTCACCTGCCAGAATCGCGCCGCCGCCGGTTGCGAGCACCATATTTGAGCGGGTAACGAGTTCCGCAATAAGCGCCGTCTCGCGCGCCCTGAAAGCTACCTCACCTTCAATTTCAAAAATCGAGGCAATCGTGACTCCAGTGCGGTTTACAATTTCACGATCTACATCAACAAAAGTCGCGCCCGTGCGCTTAGCCAAAAGTTTGCCCACGGTAGTTTTACCAGCGCCAGGCATTCCGATAAGGAATATATTGGGGTGCATGTGAATATGCCTTGAATACAATCAAAAACGCGGCCATAAGGCCGCGTTTTTGATTGTTTAACGAAGTTATCGGATAGCTAGCTGATCTTTTACGATTTTTGGGGTGATGAAGATGAGGAGCTCTTTGCGGTCATCGCTCTTGCGTGTGTTTTTGAATAAATTGCCAATAAGCGGAATGTCTCCCAACCAAGGAACCTTGGTGACATCGGTGCGGGTTGTTTGTTCAAAAATGCCGCCTAGCACAGCAGTATCGCCGTTATCCACCAGAATTTGCGTGTTCAACCCATTTGTTTCGATAGAAGGAACACCAGAAATTACTTGGCCTACAGAATCCTTTTTGATCTCTAACTCCATTTGAATTTTGTCATCAGGCGTAATTTGCGGAGTAACATCTAATGACAATACGGCCGACTTAAAGGTTACAGTCGTACCGCCGCTGGGAGAAGACGTAAGATATGGGATCTCAGTACCCGAAAATATTTTTGACTTGCGTTTATCGGCGGTAACGATGCGTGGGTTGGATACGACTTTACCGCGATTGTCTGCTTCCAATGCTTGCAACTCAACATTGACTAAGTTGCCGTTGCCCAAATTCAAAAATGATAGCGCCAATTTACCTGCCGCGCCCGCTACCGGCAAATTCACGTTTAGCTGTTCTGCTTGCGCCCCTGCTGGCAACTGACCACCGCGACTAATGGCTGATGATCCTAACGAAAGCACATTATTCGAGGACGGTGCCGTTGTGGTGAGCAATGATCCACTCGTTCCTATACTCGTGTTACCCGTTGATGCACCCGCTTGATTTCCAAATCGCGCGCCAAGTTCGCGCAAAAACTTATCATCGGCGATTACAATCCTCGCCTCTATCATCACTTGACGAACCGGTACATCAAGCTTTGCAATTAATGATCTAACTTCTTCAAGCTTGCTCGGAGTGTCCTGCACAAACAGCGTGTTAGTTCTTGCATCAGGCGTTGCCGCTCCACGCTTTGATAATATTTTTTGTCCGCTATCGGTTAGCAGTTTTCGAACATCTTCTGCTTTACTGTAGGAAAGCTGAAATGTCTCAGTACGCATTGGCTCAAGATCAGATATCTGAGCTTCGGCCTCAAGTTTTTGCTTTTCTTTTGCAGCTAATTCATCGGCGGGTGCCACAATAACCACGTTACCACTTTTTCTTTTTGCTAGATTTTTTGACTGCATGATAATGTCTAACGCCTGATCCCACGGCACGTCTTTGAGTCGAAGTGTTAAAGACCCTCCAACGGTATCAGAGGTGACGATATTAAGTTCAGTAAAGTCGGCAATTACTTGAAGCAATGCACGCACTTCAATATTTTGGAAATTTAAACTTAACTTCTGACCGTTATAACCCGTCCCTTGCACAAGTTTATTTGGATCCTCCTTAAGCGGTTTCACCTCGAGAATAAATTGGGTGTCGGTTTGGTAAGCGGAAAAATCCCAAAGACCCTTAGGATCAATCACCAATCGTGTGTTGGCGCCCTGCTCTAGCACTTCGATTTGGCGCACTGGCGTACCAAAATCCAACACATCCAGTCTGCGCAATAGATTTTTGGGGATTGCAGTGCCAATAAAATCTACCAATACTTTTTGACCTTGCTGACGCGTGTCAATTCCTATATTAGCGGAGGATAACTCTACTACAACCCTACCTTCACCGTTCGCACCGCGACGGAAATCGATATCTCGCACGCTTGGACGTGTCGGAGCGTTTGCCGCCGTAGGTGTTGCATTAAAAGTAATCGTCTCTGAAACCGCTCCGGCAGATGCAGCTGTGTCGATAGTCATCGTCAGCGTTTTACCTTCTATCGCGGTCAGGTAGGATAAGCTGCGCGAAAGATTTAACACTACACGGGTACGCGAAGGTGCCTCTATCACGCTCATTGTGCGAACATCGCCTTCGCCAATATCAACGCTGGATTTTCCCATTCCATTCGACATACTTGGCAAATCAAGCACAATGCGTGCAGGGTTAGTCACAGAAAAGCCTGCTGGAACAACCGTAAGCGCCTCTTTAAAACTAAGCTTCAATACAACTTTACCGCTTTGTAAGCTAGAAGTTGAGACCGACTCCAATACGTTTTTCGGGGCACCTTGCGCAAGTGCAGGCCTAGATTGCAGACCAAATATCAAGCACGCGAAGAACAGCGTCATCCCTACCATTCGCTTCAAATATTTGCCGCACATAGTTGAATTTAATCGGATTAGTTGGTTCACTTTTTAACTCCCTCTTCCAGCAGTGGTAAATCGCTCTGACGTTCAGACCAATCACCCGCTGTGTCTTGAACAATTTCTTTTAGTTTAATTTGGGCTTCAGTAATTTCGATAATTTTTCCGAAGTTTTGTCCCATGTGGTTACCCGCCTTAACTCTGTATACCGTTTTGTCTGCGCGAACAAGGCCATATACCACACCGTTTTGCGTCAACGATCCCACCATTTTTAGGCCTTCAAGCGGAAAGGATTCTAAAGGCTCTTTTCGACGATCAAGGTCTGGCTTAATACCTTTGCTATTTTGATTTACAGCCAATTTACGCGGTTTAAAAGGATCAGGTAAATCGAACCCTTCATAGGCAAACGGTTCGAACTGCTTTACCTCTGGTAAGGTTTCTATCTTGCGCGGCGCATTCTTTTCAGTCTGTTTCACCCAGTCTTTAAGTTCGTCAAAATCACTTGCACATCCCGCAAGAAATATCGCAGGCAGAACTATGGCTTTTATTAAGAATTTACGCACTATTTGCCTCCTTTTGCGGGCGCAGCTGGTGTTGCTGCTGCTTTCGCATCCTTCGATACTTTGCGTTGTTTGTTAATCTCTTCAGGGTCTAAATAACGATAGGTTTTAGCTTGCGCTGTCATTTTAAGCAAACCTATATCTTTTCCTGGATCCTTCGATGACAGAATTACAAAATCAGTCAGCGTCACAATCCTTGGAAGTCGAGACACATCACTGGCAAATGCACCTAAATCATGATAATTACCGGTTACAGCGAGCGAAATAGGCAGCTCTGCATAGAATTCCGTTAATTTTTCGGCCGTCGCGGGTTGGAACAATTCGAACGTCAATCCGCGCCCTAAACCTGCTTGGTTTATATCAATAATTAACGCGTCCATTTCTGATTTTGTAGGCAGCTTCTTCAGCAACGTGCCAAACGCTTGTTCAATATCAGCGCGCTGCGTTTGGTAGGCTTCCAAGTTAACCGCAAGCTTTGCCTTTTCAACAAAGACTGTTTTCTGTTGCTCTACTTTGGCCTGTTCTTTTTCAAAAGCTTCTTGCTGGTCTTTAAAAATAAAAAATACAGACAGCCCTATTATCAGCACAAAGATTAAGGCTAACGCGCCAATTTTAAAAGGCCACGGCCAATTACCCGGATTATTCTTATCTAAATTACGGAACTCTTCTGCGAAATTCATTTGGCACCCCCTGCTTTTGGTGCGCCCGCTTTTTTAAGGTCAGGCTTGTCATCCGTTTTCGATGCCTTTAAATTGAACTTCAAGGTGAACTCGTTCGCACTCACATTTGAAACCACTTGCGCCTTAATTACCACTAACTCAGGATTTTCAATGTAGGGCGATGACTGAATATTTCTCATGAAAGACGAAACTCGCGCGTTGGACTGCGCATATCCGATTACTTCCACTTTTTTACCTGTCTGCTTAACGGTGTGCAAATACAAACCTTCGGGAAGTTGCTTTAATAACTGATCGAATAAATGTACTGCTTCGGATCGATCCGTTTGCAAGCTTTCAACTACCTGCTTTTTAGATAATAAAGACGCCGTCTCTTCGCGAATCTTAGCTATTTCGACGATTAGCTTCTCTAACCGCGCCGTTTCGCCCTCAAGGTATTTCACGCGTTGTTTTTCAGCGTCAAGTCTTACGTCAAGCGCGTACCAAATGATTCCGCACAGCGCCAATGCAAGCGCTGCAGTAATTGCGGCCAAGGTAATAAATTGCTTTTTGCGTGCTTGGCGTTTTTCTTCGCGGTGGGGGAGGAGGTTAATGCGAATCATGATTCGTCGAACCTCCGCATGGCTAGGCCGAACGCAACCATCAATGCCGGTGCGTCTAGGGTTAATTGACGCGGTTTAATACGTGAAGCCAATGCCATGTTCGCAAACGGATTTGCGATCACGGTGTTGGTTTGTGTGCGGGTTGCGACCATTTCTTCCAAGCCATCTAACATCGCACATCCTCCACACAACAAGATGTGGTCGACTTTATTGAACTGGGTGGACGTGAAGAAAAACTGCAGTGCACGCGTAATTTCCATCACTAACTTTTCGTTGAACGGTTGAAGCACGTCTGACATATAATTTTCTGGCAATCCGCCCGATTTTTTAGCGACTTCGGCGTCCTCGATTGGCATACCAAACTGGCGCGAAATATCTTGGGTTAATTGCATGCCACCCAATTGTTGTTCCCGCGAATAAACGGCTTGGTCTTCGTGCATGACCGTGACGCGCGTATTTTGCGCGCCGATATCGACAATCGCCGTGACGTCTTTAGATTCAATGCCGCTGGTAGAGCCTTTGATGACGTTAAACGCGGTTAACGCTGCGTAAGACTCTACGTCCATCACCAACGCTTTTAAGCCTGCCGCTTCGGCGACAGCGACGCGATCTTCGATTTTCTCTTTGCGCGATGCGGCGATTAGCACTTCAACTTCGTTTGAATCGGTAGCAGCGTTGGGTGCTGGACCCAAAACTTGAAAATCCAAATTTACTTCGTCCAAGCTAAACGGAATATATTGGTTTGCTTCCGACTGCACTTGGTATTCCATGTCTTCTTCGCGCTGGTTACCGGAAAGGAGTACTTTTTTGGTAATAACGGCGGCAGCGGGAAGCGCTAAGGCGACGTTTTTAACGCGCGTATTCATGGTTTTCCATGCGCGTGTCATCGCCTCACCGGCGGCTTCGATGTTGGCAATGTTACCGTCGGTGACGGTATCTTTTGCCAACGGCTCGATAGCATAACGCTCGATGCGGTACGTTCCCTTGCCATTTTCGGCGATTTCGACCATTTTGATGTACGAGGAGCTAATGTCAACGCCAAGTAGCGGCGGTGCCTTCGCTCGAAGGAAATCAAACTGGGAAGCAAATTTTTCTTTTAGCATAGTTTGAAGTTACGACCCATTGCGCATAAATTACATTAAATCCTAGCAACAACACGTTCACCTGTAAAGCTTTTTTTGTAAAACCTAGAATTTACTTTAATTGCGGGGTGGCTTGTTGTTTTTACGCAAATTTGCAATGCGGCCGTTTTTTCCGTCATTTTTTTGACAATATTTGGGCTGAATTTGATGTTAACCTTAGCAGATATGTTGATGTTCGTAAGGCTATTTTTAGCTTGAATTTGTTTTGCTTTTGGGAAATTTACTATGCCTTCAGCACGTTGGTGGTTCTATCCACTCATTTTATTGGCTTCGCTTATTTTAGTTGGAATTGCTGTAATCGCACTGGTTGTGGTTTTGTTGTATCCAACCTTGCCTTCGATCGAAGCAGTAACGGATTATCGGCCCAAAATTCCGTTGCGGGTTTTTACCGCTGAGGGCGAATTAATCGGCGAATTTGGCGAAGAACGTCGCTCATTTGTCAAAATTAAAGACTTCCCCGATGTCATGAAAAAAGCCATTTTGGCGGCCGAAGATGAGCGTTTTTATCAACACGGCGGCGTTGACTACATCGGCACCGCACGTGCGCTTTTTACCAACATTACGGCGGGCAAAATTCGCGGCGGTGCCAGCACCATCACACAGCAAGTCGCGCGTGGATTTTTTCTGACCAACGAAGTTACTTACACCCGCAAAATATCGGAATGGCTGTTGGCTTTTAAAATCGAACATAACCTGAACAAAGACCAAATTTTTGAAATTTATTTGAATCATATTTTTTTAGGCAACCGCGCTTACGGCTTTGCAGCCGCTTCAAAAGTATATTTTGGCAAGAATATTACTGAAATTACTGTCGCCGATGCCGCCATGTTGGCTGGCCTACCAAAAGCACCCTCTCGCTACAACCCGTTTGATAATTTTAAGCGCGCCACGTTGCGTCAGCAATACGTATTGCGCCGCATGCACGAGCTAAACTTTATCAACGAAGCGGATCAAAAAAACGCACTTGCCACCAAACTAAAACTCAATAGCGATCGCACCCAATTTTTACTCGAGGCTGACTACATTGCCGAGATGGCGCGCCAAGAATTGTTTGAACAATATGGCGACAAGACCTATGAAAGTGGCATCAAGGTTTACACCACCGTACGCAATGTGGACCAAGCAGCTGCTGTGGCCGGACTGCGCCGTGGCGTGTTGGAATACGACCGTCGACACGGCTATAAAGGCCCTGAAGGCGTGATCGTTTTGCCTGCAGATGCGAAGGATGTAGACGAAGCCATTGATGACGCCTTATCAGACAAAAAAATTATTGGCGACATGCAACCTGCATTAGTTTTGGAAGCAAAATCTAACGCCGTCACCGTCATTACCAAACGTGGAGAAACCCTGCAAATAGGCGCTGACGGCCTTAAATTTGTCGCCCGTGCTTTAGCTGAAAAAGCCGGTGCAAATCGCATCGTGCGCGGCTCGATTGTGCGCGTGTATTTGGATGCAAATGGTGTGTGGTCAATCGGTCAATTGCCGAAAGTTGAAGCAGCACTTGTCTCGCTCGACCCGATTGACGGCGCGATTCGTTCGCTTGCTGGTGGCTTTGATTTCAACGCCAATAAGTTTAACCATGTCACCCAAGCCATGCGCCAACCGGGGTCAAGTTTCAAGCCTTTTATCTATTCGGCCGCGTTGGATAAAGGCTTCACGGCATCAACGGTTGTCAACGATGCGCCGGTGGTGTTTGATCCGGGTCGTAACGGCGGCGAAGTGTGGGAACCTAAAAATTACGACGGCAAATACGATGGGCCGATGCGCCTGCGTGCCGCCCTCACTAAATCAAAAAATATGGTGTCTATTCGCGTGTTGCAGGCCATCACGCCGCAGTACGCACAAGACTACATCACCCGCTTTGGTTTCGATCCTAAACTACATCCGGCCTATCTCACCATGGCCTTAGGTGCGGGTTCGGCGACGCCGTTGCAGGTGGCTAGTGGTTACGCGGTTTTTGCTAATGGTGGATATCGCATCAAGCCTTACTTTATTTCGAAAATTACTGACGACCGAGGCACGGTGCTTTTTGAAGCTAATCCTGAGAAAACCACCGCAAAAGAAGGCGAAAAGAAGGCCGAACAAGTGTTGGATCCGCGCAACGCATTTATTATGTCCAGCATCATGCGTGATGTGGTACGTTTTGGCACAGCGGCGCGCGCGATGAGTTTAGGTCGGTCAGATTTAGCCGGCAAAACCGGCACCACTAATGACCATATTGACGCCTGGTTTGCAGGCTATAGCCCAGGTTTAGTGGCAGTGGCGTGGATTGGCTTTGACAACCCCACCGATATGGGCGCCAACGAGACCGGCGGACAGGCCGCCTTGCCAATTTGGATGCACTACATGGCACGCGCCCTAAAAGGCGTAAAAGAAGTGCCGTTTGAGCCGCCACAGGGTATTGTGAGCCAATCTTCAACCGACGCTGACGGCAAAACCACGTCCGAGTATTATTATTCCGAAAACGTCGGTAGTGGCCCTGAAGGCCCGTCGTCGTTGCGCGAAATCAATAAACCGAGCGAAGAAGTGAAAAATCAAATTTTTTAGCTAATTGCGCTCAAATAGCGCCAATCTAGGCGTATTAACGTGCATTTGCACATAAAAGCGCTTAAAACAAGCTGAACCACCTACTCACCAACCATGCCACATCAAAAATCGGATCAATTTGCTGCAGCGCACCAAATTCGGCGCGCTGCCAACCAAACTCAGCAAGATGCTGAAATTGTCGAAACCTGCGCGCGCATCATCGCCGAAGAAGGCGAGCAAGACTACGCACGCGCCACCCGCAAAGCGTTGGCGCGCTTAGGTTTGCCCGAAAACACCCGCCATCCGCGCCATGCCGACATCACCGACGCGCTCAACCATTATTTAGCGCTATTCCAAGCCGATACCCAGCCGGAAGCCTTGCGTCGCTTACGACTGGAGGCGCGCAGCATTTTAACGCTGCTGGAACGCACCTTGCCCGAAAGCGCTGCAGTGCTCACGGGTGCGGTCGCGTTGGGGCACGCCAATGCGTTTTCGGCCATTGAAATCGAGCTGTTTGTAGACGACTTTAAAACCTTCGATTTTTTCTTGTTTGACCATGACATCGAAACCCGTATTGAAGCCGACGGCAATTATCATGGCGACCATAATAACGAAAGTCGTAGTAAAACCAATCGCGTGGTTTATCACGTGTTGCACACGGCGTGCGACGTGAAATTTAAGCCGATTTTGCACTGCAATAGCGGTGCAAAAAGTGCTTCGAGACGCCCTAGAATAGGGCATCTCCAAGCATCTATTGGGGATGAAAATCAAGTGCTATCAACTTCAAATCAAGGCGCTAAAAGCCCGATGACCCTGCAAGAATTGGAAGCCTTACTGGCTGCTGAAAACTAGGCGTTTTCGTCGCGCAACCACTGCGCCGCATCCAGCGCAAAATAGGTCAAAATCCCATCGCAGCCCGCGCGTTTAAACGCCAGTAAACTTTCCAGCGCACAGCCGCGTTCTTCTAGCCAGCCGTTTTGCGCGGCCGCTTTTAGCATCGCGTATTCGCCCGACACTTGGTAGGCAAACGTCGGCACGGCAAAGGTATCTTTAGTGCGACGCACAATGTCCAGATACGGCATACCGGGCTTTACCATCACCATATCCGCACCTTCTTGCAAATCGAGTGCGATCTCGCGCATGGCCTCGTCGCTGTTGGCAGGATCCATTTGGTAGTTCTTTTTGTCACTCTTGCCCAGCGTGCCAGCCGAACCCACCGCATCGCGAAACGGGCCGTAAAACTTGCTGGCGTATTTAGCCGAATACGCCAAAATCGCGGTGTGAATAAACTGCTTGCTATCCAGCGCAGTGCGTAAAGCACCGATGCGTCCGTCCATCATGTCTGACGGCGCAACAATATCCACGCCTGCTTGCGCTTGAGTTAGCGCTTGCTTACATAGCGCTTCCAGCGTTTCATCGTTCAAAATATAGCCAACAGCATCAATCACACCATCTTGGCCGTGCGTCGTGTATGGATCTAGCGCCACATCGCAAATTAGCCCAATTTGCGGAAACTCACGCTTAATGGCAGCCACCGCGCGCGGCACCAAGCCATCCGCATTCCACGCTTCACGCCCATCCGGCGTTTTCAGCGCGTTATCGATCAACGGAAACAGGGCAATGGCTGGAATGCCAAGTAATACGGCCTTCTCCACGGTGTGCAGTAATTTATCCAAACTTTGGCGCGAAACGCCCGGCATAGAACTCACCGGCTCAACTCGGTTTGCGCCATCGAGTAAAAAAACCGGATAAATAAAATCAGATGCTGACAGCTGATTTTCTTGCACCAACTCGCGCAACCAGGGCGTGCGGCGCAACCTGCGCATGCGTCGCGCGGGGAAACTGCCGAGATTAAAGTTTTGGGTATTGGTCATCGCAGCAACGCTTTCTTAAATTTTTTAAGCGCCGTTTCAGCGCACGCAGCCAGTATTTTTGTTGAAATCCAAAAATCACCGCAAATAAATTGCATTTAAATTGAACCAATCAGTAAAACCACCCTCTTACGTAGGAGTGTGTTTACTCCCCGCTTCACCTCCCTTAAGCGGGTGCTTGTATAAATGGTTTCCCTGCCAAATATATAAGCCGTTCTGGGAGCCAAGGTTATTCCCTTTTCCTTGGCTCCTTTTCTTTTTTCAGTTTCCTGAAAAAAATTTTATTCAGCGTGCTTTAGTCTCGTCGCCGCTTCTGCATCCATATAAATTTGGCTCAAGCGTTTTTCAGCTTCGTCGACACCCGTGCGTTTTAGGCTTGAAAACAACTGCGCCGTCGCATTACCTGAACCCGGACGCTTTGCCAGCGCCTCGCGCACCGTGCGTAGCGCGTTCATGCCGTCGTTACGCGATAATTTATCGGCTTTGGTGAGCAATACATGCACTGGTTTTTCAGATGGTGAAAACCAATCTAAAAACACCTCATCACTCGGCCGCATCGCGTGGCGCGCATCCATAATCATCACCAAACCCGCTAAAGATTGGCGGGTGGACAAATATTCCGACAAAAATGCATCCCAATGCGCCTTTACCGCAGGCGGCACTTTGGCATAGCCATAACCCGGCAAATCGGCCATAAAACGGCCGCGCGGAATGCTAAAAAAGTTAATTAGCTGCGTGCGGCCCGGTGTTTTTGACACAAAAGCCAACCGGCCGTGTCGCGTTAAGGTATTGATTGCACTGGATTTTCCAGCGTTAGACCGGCCCACAAAAGCAATCTCTGCACCGGACTCCGGCGGCAACTGGTGCGGGTCATGCGCGGACGCAAAATACTGCGCGTTTTCAAATAAAGCCACAGCAACTCCTAGTTTTTTAATGCGCCAAACGCACGAATGCTGGCGTGGGTGAGCGACTATGCGCTAAAATTATGGTTGTACGGTCAGGCCGATGCGATTATTTCTGCAAATGGCAACCAGCAATGCTCACATCTTGCCTCAAATTCTGCGCATAAACATATGAATGCAGGCTTTTACGAATTACTAGATTGTCCAAAAGGTGCTAAATGAAACACGCTCGCAAATTTGCTTCCACATTATCCGCCGTTTCGACTGCATCGGTTATCGCATTAGCCACAATGGTCTCAGCAACCGCATTTGCGGCTGATCCAGCACCGGCTGCAGCAGCAGTGGCTACTACCGCTGCAACCGCTGCGGTAATTAAACCAGTTGCACCTACCCGCGCCGAAGTGCTCGCGCGCGGCCAGCAAATTGCCGGTGCAGTCTGTATCGCCTGCCACGGCAGCGACGGCAACAGCCCATTGTCAGTCAATCCGATGCTCGCCGGCCAACCGCAACAATACATTGCAAGTCAGTTAGCGCATTTTAAGTCTGGCAAACGCAAAAACGCCGTCATGCAAGGTATGTCCGCTAATCTTTCTGCCGACGACATGAAAGCCTTAGGCCTGTTCTATTCGGTACAAAAATCAAAACCAACGGCCGTCGCCCGCGATCAAGCTGTAGCCGACAAAGGCCAGCAAATTTACCGTGCCGGTATTGCGCAATCTAAAGTGCCAGCTTGTTCTGGATGCCACGGTGGCGCGGGTGCAGGCATGCCAGCGCTGTATCCACGCGTTGCAGGCCAATACCCCGACTACTCGCTAGAACAGCTACAACGCTACGCATCAGGTGAGCGCAAAAACATTCAAATGCAAGCCATCGCATCACGCATGCGCGAAGGTGAAATGCAAGCTGTAGCCGAGTACATGGCGGGTATGCGACCGGCTAAATAATTTAGCTTACGCCTTACCTCAATACCCCATCATATGCCTGAAGATGCCCCAAAATAGGGCATCTTCAGGCATATTTTTTTGGGCATACTACTTAATTGGTGCTCAGTTTAGTACTCCGTTTAGTGCTCCGTTAGGTGCGCAAATAAGCACAAAAGTGTGCTGTCGTATTACTGTCGTTTCATTGCCGTCTTATTACCGTATAGGTGACGTTGCTTTGCCGTAAGCGTTTTCCGAATCTGAGCGCAACATGGGTTTGCCCCAAATAACCATTAGATTGAGACTTCAGTATGAAAATTAACGCCGCATTGGTGCTTCAACTTCGAACAAAGCAGTCTTGGTCACAAGACGAGCTCGCTATCGCTGCTGGCCTAAATTTAAGAACCATACAACGCATCGAATCAGAGGCAGTCACGTCGTTGCAAACCAAGAAAGCCTTGGCGGCGGTATTTAGCATACCAATTTCCGATCTTGAACCTCAGGACACGGTAAAAATGAAAAAGTATGAAGTTAAAACCCTAGAAATTCAGACCAAAGATGGGTTTTTGTCTGGCATGAAAAAATACGCGTTGCCTGACTTTGCGGGCATCTGCAACAAAGAAGGCCAAGATGGATGGCAGCTTGTGCAAATACTGACGCCTGGGCTGATGCAAGGTGTGTGGTCTGGCAAAACCGATAGCGTGCTTGCGCTGTTTCAAAGAGAGTTGCTAGAGGGATAGTTAAAAAACCGCGCGATAAGCGTAAACGGCCATGTGAATGGCTCATTTCATCGCGCCTATCGCAATTTCGTCCAGTATCCCTTTGCCGTTGCGCTTAGTCAGACTACGCTTAAGCCACCACTCACTTTTTTGAAGGTAAAAAATTTATGCAAACTTCCCTAATTCACCTGCCCCAGATAAGCGGTCAATACACGCAAAAAACACGATGGCACACCTCACTGCCGCGCTTAATGCTCGCTACCCTGTTGCCAATTTTAACTGTCGTCGGTACCACGACCCACGGTGATACCTACGCGCAAAAGGCACCCGCACCCAACGCCGTACATGCACAATTCGACGCTGCCGTCGCCCCACATCTTGCCGCTGGCGAACCCGGCGGCGCGGTGATCGTGGTGCGCGACGGCAAAGCTATTTATCGGCGCGCATTTGGATTATCAGACGTCGCAAACAAAATCGCGATAAAGCCTGACGATGTATTTCGCTTGGGCTCCATCACCAAGCAGTTCACGGCGGTGGCTATTTTGATGCTGATCGACGAAGGCAAGTTGAAGCTCACCGACGACATCACCAAACACATACCTAACTATCCAGCGCCATCTAAAACCATCACCATCGAACACTTGCTTACCCACACATCCGGCATTCCTAGTTACACCGGCATGGCGGATTACGCAGCAACAATGGATAAAGATTTATCGACCGCACAAATGGTAGACCGCTTTAAATTGTTGCCGCTTGAATTTGACCCGGGCTCGCAATATCGCTACAACAACTCGGGTTATTTTTTGTTGGGCGTGATTATCGAAAACCTAAGCAGAATGACCTATGCGGAATTTTTAGCCAAGCGAATTTTCACGCCGCTCAACATGCGCGACACCGCCTATGAAGGCGTTGAACGCAGCGGTAAAAAACGCATTGAAGGCTACACCCGCCGCGACGGCAAAACTGTGGCAGATAGCGCAGTCAGCATGACGCAACCCTTTGCCGCCGGTTCGCTGCTTTCAACCATCGACGACTTAAGCACTTGGGATGCCGCCGTCACCGCTGGCAAGCTACTCAAAGCCGAATCATGGAAAAAAGTCTTCACCGATTCCATCTTAAACAACGGGCGCAAAACGGGTTACGGCTACGGCTGGCAAATAGGCGCGCTGCGCGGCGAACTTGCGCATGCGCATGGCGGCGGCATTCCCGGTTTTTCCACCTACGCCATCAGCCTACCGGCCTCCAAAACCTACGTAGCAGTATTAACCAACACCACGGCAGCCCCAGGAGTGGCTGCGTTTGTGGCTGAAAAATTAGCCGCCATTGCCATTGATAAACCGTTTTTAGCCTTCGCCGCAGTAACGCTTGACGACACGCAGCTTGATAAACACATTGGCGTGTACCGGATTGACGAAACCAACCTGCGCACCATCACCCGCGACGGTAATCAACTGTTTAGCGAACGCACAGGTGCCCGCAAAATTGGCTTAACACCCGCGTCACCCACCTCGTTTTTTGTGCCCAACTCAACCACAAACCTCAAGTTTGAAACCGACGCCACCGGTGAAACCACCCATCTCATCACCACCCAATCAAGGGGCGAAGAACGCAACCCGCGTATAAGCAAAACGTCACCAGTCGCCGCGTCGCACTTCAAAATAACGAACGCCGCATTCGATTTATACATAGGCAAATACGCCCTCGCGCCCACCTTCATCCTCACCATTTCGCGCGAAGGCGATAGCTTCTACGCCCAAGCAACCGGCCAAGGTAAAAACGAAATTTTTGCGGAAGCCGAAAACCGATTTGCACTGAAAGTAGTAAACGCTAAATTGCAGTTTGATAAAGATGCGGACGGCAAAGTAACGCAGCTAATATTGTTTCAAGGCGGGCGAGAAACGCCAGGTAAGCGGTTACCGTAGCGCAGTTAGCATGCCTTGAAGATGCCCTATTTTAGGGCGTCTTCAGGCATCATTAGTTGCGTAAATTGCATCTTCCGCAACCAGCGTTGACTTACAAAATACTACCAAATCCGCAACCGCGCCTTCGGTTCTAAATACAGCTGCTGCCCAGGTTGTACATCGAAAGCTTCGTACCAAGCGTCGATATTGCGCACGGTGGCGATGCGATAATTTTCGGGGGCGTGGCTATCGTTGGCTAGATATTTTGTGAGTGCTGCTTCAGTCATGGTGCTACGCCAACTGCGGGCGTAGCCGATAAAAAATTGGCGGTCTTGTTGGCGGATGAATTCTTTATCATTGGCACGTTGCGTTGATGCAAGCTGCGCGCGATGGGCGTCGAAGGCGGCAGATAAGCCGCCTAAATCAGCTAGGTTTTCAACCAGCGTGCGTTTGCCGTCGATCCTCGCATCGGGCTTAGTTACCAATGGTTGGTAGCTTTCAAACTGCTTCACCAGCGCTTCTGTTAACGTCTGATATTGCAGCAAGTCGTTGGCTGTCCACCAGCGGCGAAATCGACCATCGGCTTCGTATTCGGCACCCAAAGTATCGACAAAATGGCTAACTTCGTGACCGATGATAGCGCCAATTGCCCCGTAATTCGCGGCTTCCGAGGTGGTGGCGTCAAATTTTGGTGCCTGCAATAAGGCGGCAGTGAAGTTATACGAATTTTGCTGGAACAACAATATTGCACCCGCCCATTGCGGGGCGGCAGTCCATTGGGTTTTATCAACTGGCTTACCCAGCTTGGTTAAGGTGTGCCGATAATTGCGTTCGGCCACGCGCTGTTGGTTGCCCACGGGGTCGGCAGGATCAACCATCAAATCAGCATAGCTCGGCCAATTTTCTGGATAACCCACACCAAAATATAAGGCCTTCAATTTTGCCAAGGCTTGCGTTTTGCTGCTGGGCGACATCCATGCAGCGGCTTCTACCCGAGCCGTGAAAGCGGCCACCACATTAGTCGCAATGGCTTGTACGCGTGCCTTATGTTGCGGTGGAAAATAGCGTTCGGCATACAGCTTACCAATTGCATCTTGCATGGCGGTGCGCGTGACTTCAGTTGCGCGCGCTACCGTTATCGCCGTGCTGTCAGCAAAGGCTGGCGGCAGTGCATCGGCGTGCACATCGACAAGCCGCACCCGAAGATAATCCTGCCATGTTGTTAACGGCGTAGATGCCACAAGGGCCGCCACGCCTTTTACGGCACTGGGTTGCCAAGCGACAAAGCTTTGCTGTTTGTCCAAGCGTGCCGCTGCAAAAAACGCTGCCCAATTCATGCCGGGTGCCTGCTGCGCAAAATCTGCGCGCGTCCAAACATTATCGGCATTACGTTCGTTGCCAGATGCATCAGCGGTGGCGTGGCTTTGCGCAATCGCGGTTTCTAATGCCATAACGGCGGTGGCTCTTTTTTTAAATGACATCGCGGTGCCGATATGCACAGCGGCCAGCGCACGCTCAATGGCCACTTGTCGCTTTGTGCGCAACGCTTGCGCAGTCGGTTCGGCGCTTAAATAATGTTCACGATCCGATAATCCCAGCCCGCCTTGCACAAGGAAAGCAACGTACTGTTTTTCACCATGAATACTGGCTTGCACCGCCAAACCAAGCACCTGCGATGCGCTGTAGATGCCCTTATTCATTGGGTCTACGTCTGCCCGCAAGGTAGCGCCCAACAACTGCGTGAGTGTTATTTTGTTACGCACCCGTGCAATCCGATCCAGCACGGCTTTAAGCGGCGCGGCACCTTTTGCTGCAATGGCCGACGCATTTAAATACGCGGCCTGATAATCGGCAACCTTGCGGGCGGTTGACCCCACAGGCGCTGTTGCGCCATCGGCTAACAATGCCGATAACTGCTGTGCCGTGAGCGCTCCTATTTCGTCCCGCGCAGTCCAACGTAACTTGCCCGCTGGCAGCACTGTGGACTTCAGCCACGTGCCGTTGGCGTAGCCAAAAAAATCATCGCCCGGTTTAATGCTGGCATCAATGCCCGGCTCAAGCACCGGTGCAGCAATCGTTTGTGCGTTGACTGGTAACGCCAACATAAAAACCACTGCGACCAACGCCACCAAAAATACGGGCGCTGTAATTAGCTTGCGGGTGGCGCTGCATTTTGCACTAAACATCATCATCACTCCTTCAAAAATACGTGGGCATACGAACCTATCAGCATCAACCATCCTATGCCGCTAGCCGCGCGCTGTCGCGCTTCAGCCCGACACGTTTAGATCAATTTCAGACATTCTTGTTTTAGCAGCTGCTCAATGGATATTACAATGAGCCCATCAGCAAACGACCTTAAAAAGGCTATCAACAAGCAGTTAATTTTTGCGGTATGCTAGGTAAAATACACCATGTCTAAAAACGATCGTTTCAATGCCGTTGATTGATCTATTATTTATCATCACCCCACACTGCCTGCTGCTCGATATTGCAGGCCCTGCAGAGGCGTTTCGCCTCGCTAATTTGCATCGCGCATTACGCGGCATGCCACCGCGATTTAATCTCCGATTTGCAGGGCTTACTGACACCGCGCCCACTTCCGTAGGGCTCACCATTGCTAACCTTGAGCGGCTGCCAGCGCAATTTACGGCATCGACTTGGGTCGTCATCGCAGGCCAACCTAGCGCGCAACTAAACCAACTTAGCCCAGAAATTCTCGCCACCGCGCATTGGCTTAATGCCGCCTTTCGCCCACACTTATCTAGCCCTGATACACCGCATCGGCTGCTCACGATTTGTTCGGGCACCTTGCTGGCCGCACGCGCCGACTTACTGGGCACCCGCCGCTGCACGACGCATCACGAGTTGCTATCGACATTGCGCGCGCTAGCACCACACGCACACGTGGTCGACAACCGCGTATTCGTGCTGGATGGCCCGTTGGCGTCTAGTGCGGGCATCACGGCGGGTATTGATCTGGCGCTACATCTGATTGCCAACGAGTGCGGCGAAGCGCTAGCGGCCAGCATTGCCGCAGACATGGTGGTGTACCTGCGACGATCGCCCCACGACCCCGAGCTTTCGCCCTTGCTTGTACATCGCAATCATCTGCACGCGGCGGTGCACAAAGTGCAAGACGCCATTTGCGCCGAGCACGCGCGCGACTGGACCATGGCAACACTTGCCACCATCAGCCACGTGACTGAGCGCCACTTGCTCAGGCTTTTTATAGAGCACACGGGTGTGTCACCACTGCACTATCTACGCGCCAGCCGGCTTGAACGCGCCCGACTATTGCTAGAGCGCGGCGCCAGTGTGGCGCACACGGCAGAAGCGGTAGGATTCCGATCCAGCCTGCAACTGCGCCGCGCATGGAATAGCCAATGGGGTGGTGCACCTAGGGATGTGATGCGTGGGGTGGGGTGAGGTTGTTTTTAGTATTTGGCTTGCGCTATCGGCACTTGAATTGTTCGACAATATTTTACGGCTACGCCGTAAAAAATGTTTAACTTAGACTGCCTGAAGATGCCCTTAAATAGGGCGTCTTCAGGCTATCAGTTTATTCAAAATTTAGCGTTTGTACGCGCGCTGCACCCGCCCGTGATGCCTCACGCATCGTAGGGTCTAACACTTCCAGTTGCGCAGCTTTTTGCCAAAACAAAACTGCCCACGCACGCGCATCGGCGTATTCGTCCGCGTAGCCCGCAACCACATGCGGCTCGCGCACGGGCGTGATGTCGAGCGCGCCGCTGTGAATACTGGGGCGCCACATCATGGGTAGCATGTCGTATACCGGTGCTAACAGCGGCACGGGTTTGGTCACGTCATCAATAAAAAACGATAGGTTACCAAAGTGCATATCAGTATTACCAATGTATTGACCGAACGCGTAAATGCGCGCCACGGTACGCAACGCATCGAGGGTGAGTATTTTTTTAGCCACCAACTTTTCGCAGGTATGAATCCAGTTTTGCCGCGCGCCGCCGACAAACTCTTGATGCAGCGCGTCAATAGCCACCAGATGCCGCTTGCCTTCCACGCCGATGCGATCAAAACGCTGTGATTCAAGATAAGTGCGGGTAGCACTTTCGACAATCGCGCACGTCGCCGCAGCGATGTTTTGTTCGCGCAAAATATCAAGTGCTAGTTTTTCTAAATGCAAAAGTGAATGCCACCGCGCACCAAATGGCGTATCGTGCGGGGGGCTAAATTTGACGATGAAATGCAGATGCGCGCGGTGAGCGTCACCGCTAATTTCAACAATAAACTTTGGCTGCTCACCGCCTGCGCTGGAGCTTGCAGGCAGCGTTTTGCCAATGTCAGCGGTCAGATTGTCGTAGTGCGCGCGACGCGCAATTAAATCAGCGGGCGCGGTTGATTTAGCCGCGTTTGCGACCGAGCCAAGACTAAACGCCCCCGGCGGATCGGTGACGTGTTGTGCTGCCATGTACAGCACTTGTTCCGTATTCCATTCATCAGGATTATTGGGGAAGTCTGGGCGCAGTAAATTAAGCTGTCGCGCCAAAAAACCTTGCGGTCGCAATGGCGATAAAAACCACGGCAACGCATTGGCTGGCGACAACCAACTGGCCTTTGCAGCGGCCTGAACGTAAGTACCACCGTCGCTTAAGTAAGTCAGCTCACCAAAAATAGTCAGCAACCCCGCATCATCGGTAAGGTACAACGGCTGCTTTGCGGGCAATCCTAAAATAGTTTTGGTTGCAACATAACGCGTGCTGCGCGCCGCCCCAATTTTGCAGATGCGATTGCCCAGCGCCGCTAACGCTAGTGAAATACTCGGCTGGCTCAAGCCTGTTGCCGCCTGCAAATCACGCGCTGATAACGCGCCGCGCGCGCTTAAAAGTGCGAGGATTTGTTCGGGCAATGGTGATATTGGCGCGATCATTGATTGTGATTAACTAATAGATACTATTTTGTAAGTATCTGTTAATAATAGAGTAAAATCAAATTATTAATAGATACCTAATAGATATTGGCTCTATTGTCATTCCCAGCTCAAAGCCAACCTCGGCTTAAAATGACCAAATTCAGGCTTATTGAACGCCCCCCACTTAATCCGCTACGCGTTGTAGATGACGCGAATTAGAGTCCAAGTTGCTTAAACAAGTTTTTAGCATTGTTAGGGCGTTGCACGCCTTCGCCACGTTTACTCTTTGCAAGTGTTTCGATGGTCAGCTTATTTGGAATGCGCTTTGTCAGCAGCGGCGTTTTGTCTTTCACTTTTTTAGCTGCCTTCAATTTTGACGCGCCATTTAATGCAACGGCTTCAACGATGAGCGCTTTAAAAGCCACCGCATCAACCGCGTCTAGCTCGAAAATATCGATTGCGCGGCGCATATTGCCGTCAAGGCTTGCGTTAAAAAGCCCGGACGGATCTTTCAGTGCCGCACCCTTGGCAAACGTCAGCTTCACCTTGTCTTTGTAGGATTCGCCTGTGCAAATAATGCCATCGCGCGACCACACGGGCGTGCCGATCCACTTCCATTCTTCAGCAACGTCGGGCGCAGCTTCCTTGATTAGCGCGAGCATTCGCGCAAGCGTTTCACCGCGCCAGTCGGCAAGTTCAGAGATTCTTTTTGTGATGAGATCGGACGCGGATAGGGGTTGTGCTTCGATTGGTTTTTTCATGGTTTCATCGATTCAAACTAAGCTGAGAAGCGCCACGGCAGGACGTCCTTGGGAAAATTTTATACTCGACTTTTAACCCATTACGAATCTTTGTGCGCTCGAGGGCGCTAGCAGCTCCGTAGCTCTTTCCGGCTCCTTTATTATTGCGTCCAGCTTTCGCAAATAAAACTTTGTAACTTCACTACGACTGCTTTCGGCAAGCTCGTGCGCTCTTGTCAGCAGAGACGACGCTACATTTTGCTTTGCAAGGATTGCTTCTCGAGCAGCGAAAGTAGCCGCTAACGCAACGGACTCCTTTGAACCATTCTTGATTACTTTTTGCATGACTCGCTCATAGATAACCCGTCCTTCCTCTGCGTCGCCGTACCTATAATGCCAAAGGGCTAAATTCGCTAACGCATGATATTCATCTGTAGCTTCTGATTGCTCGCTCAATTGAGCTCGAATCATACCCAGCTTAGACCTATGATCTGCGAGGTTTAAGGAGCCCGAACTCAGTAATGAAAAAACCTCATTTATATTTAGTGTTGTATCCACGCGCGGCTCAATGCGACATATTTTGTTTGCGAGGTCAGACACCCCCGAATAGTTGTCAAGCATTGCCTCGAGAAAAACAAGGCGTTCCAGTGGTCTGGTCGCAAAGGGCTCATCAGCAGCCCAGCGCATTCCTTCCGTCCGTGCTAGCAAAATATTTCCTGCGCTCTCGAGAATTCCAAATCGAGCTTCAAATGCTTGTTCGTTTTCGCTTGCAAGTGCGGACAACTTATTACTATCGTTCAAGTTCGTATGTTGGCGCGCCCACGTCACTTGCGCTAAGGTGTTTTCTGTCGGGTTGATTAAAGCCATGTCCACGAGGCGACGAGCTCGTCTTGCACCCCCATTTTCAAGCTCAACCATTGCTAAAGCAGTAGCTAATTCGGATAAATTCGGGCGCGCAGGATTTTCCGATTTAATGTGATTACCCGCTTGGCGCAAAAATCGAGGAGAGCGATGTGCCACCTGTGCAGTTGCAATCTCTGCTGCCAAAAGCCAAGGATCCCGACTCGTAAGAGGATGTTTTGCCAGTAAAGTGTGTGCCGCAATAGGGTCGCCACTGTGAACAAAAAAACGTGCGGCTGTCCGAAGTATCCAACGGTGATTAGGAGCCAACTTCAGCGCCACGCGCATGCATCGATCCGCTTTGTTTCGATCACCAATGCTAGCGTAATGTCTCGCCAAGTCTGACCAGGCCAATGGGTTATCGGAATGAAGCCGAACTCGTTGACGCAAATCGCGAACATACGGATTACACCAAGCATTTGACACGTCATTAGGCAACACTGGCAATATCTCTTCGCCTCGATTTTTAGGCAGAAATGATTTTGCAAGTGTGATTAACCCCTTGGGAGCGAGCGCTTCATTGTCCAAAAGAAAAGTTATCGCCCTATTCAAATTCTTAGAGTCACCCGCCATGGAAGACGCCGCCAAAAGATCTGCGGCAACACCTACGGATGGGTTATTGCTAAAAGCCTGCTCCACTTCGAACGCGTGAAACCCGTCGTCTCGCAATATGGCAGGCGTAGATTTGAGCGTGCCCAGCTCTTGCCAATTCCCTATTGAAGAGGAGACCCGCCACCTTGGGAGCATTCGACGCAATGACTTTTTTGGCTGCGCACTCACGGTGAAATAGTCCGAGTCTTAACTAACGCTTTCCGAGCTAAACGATCAAATCGAGAGACGAATGTATCAAGTCCAAGCGGTGAACCTGTTCTAGCTCGGCTGCTTGGATCACCACGTTTCTGGTAATCCGGATTGCAAGTGTCCAGCACAATTCGAGAAAGCTCATCCCTTCCCCATTCAGGAAAATCAGCTGCAATTTCACGCACAAAGCCACTCAATGCATTGTGCAAGTTGGGAAGAACTAACTGGTATTCACTTTTTCCGGAACCGCCCCAAATTACCGGCAAAATACTTTGATCCATAGTTTGAACAAAATACTGATTGGGTAATCTACCCGATAGAAGAAAACAGGTCAGGCTGCCAAGATGGTATAAATCGCAGCCCTCCCGCTGATCCTCCCACCGTGGCGCATAAACGCCGTAAGCTTGCTCCGGCGGCGCATAAGAGCGGGCACCAGCGATGTTAGCGCCATCATGTGGTGCCACTAGGCCTTGCAGTGATGCTCGTCCCAAGTCTCCAATCTTTGCGCCACGACCCTCAACATTAAAAACCAGTACATTTGAAGGTTTGAGGTCTTGGTGAGCGATCTTCTGTTGATGGAGTTGCTGCAAACCCACAGCAACATCGTGAAGCACTCTCAACTTCCAGGCGTCTTCGTAGGGTTCAGAAGCGGAGATCAGCTTACGTAAATCCCCGTCTGCATGCTCAAAAATTATGTAAGGGACGGGATAAAGACGGCCGTCTATTGGAGACAATTGGCCCTTGCCTAACACCCGAATAATGCGATCAAGACGGGCATTTTCACAGATAGTTAAGATTGAGCATTCATTGCTGTACGCATCGGTTACTAATTTCATTCCAGTCATAAAATCACCCGGAAACTGAGAAATAGCATTGGCTACGTCTATAACCTTAACGAACGCTTTTTCCAAGCCCGACGCAGTTGTGCGATGTGCGATGCAGCCAACAGAAAAGAAACCTCCCGTGAGATCACTTGCACCAACAGATCCTGGGCGCGGCAACTCTTCGATAATTTCCCATCCATCACAGAGCGCGTTACCAACGAGATTGTTTCCATTTGCTAGAGCTACTGTGACCATACTGCACCTCGTGGGAAATAACTACTTGGTGAAAAACAAAATAGGTCATCGATCGCTGTAGTCAAAATAAATCCCGTTAGTTAATAGTTCTTCTACAATCTTGCAAGCATATGATCGCACGTTGTGCCGATAAATGTTGGCGCGTTCGAGTAATCAATAGCGTTGAAAGGTTCCAGTATGACTAGCTCAAACATAGACGATAGAACTTCGCATGAACTAGGAGGCAAGAACCCAAATGCTCTAGACACACAGACTTAAACCCCCACCGAATAGTAGCCACCGTTGCCAAAACCGTAAGCGGGGACTGATGGTAATTGATCAAAAGTTTCAATCAAATCTCACAGAAAAATTTGATGCCGCTAGTGAAAATTTCCTATTTACAACCATCTCCAGCCTACCCCCGCTCCCCAATCCAAGCCGCCAACTTCTGCCGCATCATCCCCGCTTCAAAGCCCCTAATTACCTCGTCCCCAATCACGATAACGGGGATTCCACCGCCGCCGTGCTTTTTATACCCCGCTGCACCGGCGGCAGATTTTTCGACATCGTACTCGGTGAAAGCGATATTGTTTTTCTTAAAGAATCGTCGGGCGGCGTCGCAGTAGCCGCACCATGTGGCGCTGTAGAGCGTTACTTCAGGTTGACCGTTTGATTGCCCTTGTGTGGGCGTGAGGGTGGCCGCAGTCGCTTGCAACTGCGGTGACGCCTGCTGTTGCACATACGACTGCGCGGTGCCAACACTGCTCGATTCGCGACTAGAAAACAACTCGCTTTGCGCCACAGCACCCGCAACTAATGCAGCTGCTACAAACCACATCCACGTGGTGTTTGGTTTTTTGATGTTGGCGACATTGGCGTAGTCTGCCTTGCATGCTGGGCATTGGGTTGCCGGGGCAGTTTCGGCTTCTTGTCTGGCGTGATTGCACTTAGAGCAGATGATTGGCATTGAGTATAGTGGCGTTAATATTATGAATGGCGGGCAGCGTCGCGGGCTGGGCGGGCATGCACTACTTGGCGAAGACTTCATCATAACACCAGCGAGTTACTACGATGCAATTTGCGCTATATTGAACCACTGAAGATGCCCTAAAATAGGGCGTTTTCAACCTATTTTTAAATGCCAACATGGTTCTTTAAATCCTACTTTTAGGCCACGACATATTTGAAAACCCAATTGGCGATAAACTCAATATCCTTCAAAATTATTATTACTAAATTGGCATTCCACTCCATGACGGCTGCGCATCAAAACTCCTACGCACTTTTGGCCAGCAGCATTAGCGACTACGTGCAGGCGCATTTTGGCGATGAGATTTTGATTGATGATTTGGCGCGGCACGTTGGGGTTTCTAAATTTCATTTGAATCGCGTGTTTCATGCGGTTACTGGTTTTCAGCTGGGCGAATTTATTGCGCGGCGGCGGTTGCAGGCCGCCTACACTTTATTGGCGCAGGGTAATTCGAGCGTGATTGATGTGAGTTTGGCTGTCGGTTATCAATCGCACTCGGCGTTTTCGCGCGCGTTTTTAAATGCGTTTGGCTGTAGCCCGAATGACGTAAAAATTGGCACGGCTTGTACTTGGCGCACGCCCAACACCATTAAAAAACCGCGTGGTCGCGATGCGGCGATGCAGCCGGAAATTGTTACGCTGCCGACGCAAACATATCGCGGGCTGTACGGGGAGGGGTTTAAAAACGGTAGCTTTATAGAAACCGGCACCGCGCTTTTTAGCCAATTGGGTGCCGTGCTGGCGCAGGCTAATTTGGGCGCTGCCTACACGATGCCTATTGGCGTATCGCTCGATAATCCGTGGCAGAGTGACCAAGATCAAAGTCGGTTTTTTATTGGCATTAACGGGGACGCATTGCCCGTTAATTTGCCGTTGCAGGACTACATTTGGCAGCAGGGCACGTGGGCTAAGTTTTATCATGCGGGCAGCTATAGTTTGATGTGGCAAACCATCTCGCGCGTGGTGGCAGGCTGGGTGGTGCCCACGCAAATTGCGCTGCGTGACGATGCAATTGTGCAGGTGTATTTAAATAGTCCGCGCAACACAGCGGAGGCGGATTTGCTGACGGCGCTATACTTTCCGATTGACGCCGTTAGCCCATAAGTTAAGTTTAGGTTGATCGCACTTTCTGCACAGCAGGACTCCTGATGATTGGTTAAGCTCTAGGGCACCTCTATGTTTGAAGCGAAACCTAAACGGAAAACGAAAATGAAAGTTGTACTTAGTCTTTTATCAGCACTACTTTTTGGCTGCGCGCACACACCGGTTGCGCGCATTGTTGACGTCGCATCCACGGTGCAAATGGACGTGGTTGATATGGGCATGTTGCCGACCAATCGACCCAGCACGCTTAACGTGTGGTTTTTAAAAGGCACGTGCGCGGCTTTAAGTGATAAGCAATTGTGCTTGGCTGATGCAGTGGCCACCAACAAAGTGGTGGTGCTATCACACGGCGCGATGGGCTCGGCGCGGGGCTTAAGTTGGCTGGGTGAGAAGCTGGCTGCGACGGGCTATGTGGTGCTGGGCATAAACCATTTTGAAGAGTCGTCTATCTACGGCAAAGAATCGCAAAACCCGCGCGCCACCTCCGTCATCTGGCAACGCCCGCAAGACATTTCGGCGCTGTTGGATAAGCTAATGGCGAAAGGCATTTTTCAGAAGCCGGTGGACTACAGCAACGTGATTGCCATCGGCCATTCATCGGGCGGCCAAACAGCTGTCATGTTGGCGGGAGCTACTTTTGATTTGCAGCAGTTGGCAGATTACTGCGCATCGTCAGAACAATCGAAAGGCGATGTGTCGTGCGGCTACGGCGGCAACGCGGGCAGCGCACCGTCGAGTTTTAAAAAGCAATTTAGTACCTCACATGCAGACGCGCGCGTAAAAGCGATCGTGCTGCTCGACCCCGCGCTAGGCTCGGCTGTGCAAGTGGCAAGCCTGCGCAAAATCAACATCCCGACCTTGGTTGTGGGTGCAGAAAATAATGATTTTTTGCCGTGGAAACAACACGGCCTGCGCTACGCGTCAGAAATTGCCAACGCAAAAATAAACGGATTAAAGGGCCAAGAAGGACACTTCGTTTTTATCAGCGCTTGTAGTCACCAGACGAAAGTAATGGGTGTTTCGTTGTGTGAAGATAGGGCAGGCGTGGATCGAAAAGCGGTGCAGGGGGCAGTGTTTGACGAGGTGATTGCGTTTGTGCGGGCGCTGGGATAGACGGATTGATGCCTTGGAGATAGCCTATTTTAGGGCGTCTTCAGGCAATGCATCACTCGTAGCCCGGCTACAGCGCTTCGACACTTGCGATTTATCAGCGTCAACGATACCGCAGTTGTGGCATCATTGAAAACAAATACCACCACACCAACTTTCTTATCATGGTCGTCCGTCTCATCAAACCCGTTTTAGCGCCCGTGCTGATCGCGCAAGCCAAGCGACTACGGCGTATCGCGCTGGAATTGCCGGAGCCTTCCGGGGGGCGGCAGGGCGTGGCGTTGTGTGCGAATGCGCCGATTGGCGCGCGACCCATTTCGTTGTTGCTCGCAGGTGATTCTTCTGCCGCTGGCGTGGGTGCTAAAACACAGGATGAAGCGCTAGCTTCGCAACTGGCGGCGGCGTTAGCTAAAAATATGTTGCGCAATGTGCAGTGGCAATTGTTTGCGCACACGGGTTTAACGTCCATTGGCGTGCAGCAATTATTGCAACGCGAAACCCTGCCCGCCGTGGACGTGGCCGTGATCATTGTGGGGGTGAACGACATTACTAACAATATTAAGCTAAGCCACGCTTTCCGCGCGCGGAGCCGCATTGTGCGCTTGCTACGCGCGCGTACAGGTGTAGGGCACATCGTGTTTCCGGGGCTGCCAGCGGTAGAGCGTTTTCCGCTATTACCGCAACCACTGGCGTGGTACGGCGGAGCAGAAGCGCGGCGCAATAATATTCTGCAAACGCGTTGGGTAAAGCATCGACAGCGTGCAGCGTTTGTTTCGCATTTAGCGATGGACGGTTTTACCCACCCAAAGCTAATGGCCTCCGATGGGTTCCATCCCTCGCCGATTTTGTACACGATGGTGGCTGCACATATGGCCGCGCATATTGCCGAGCACTTGGTGCTTCAAAATGAAGAGATGCCTGAAGACGCCCTAAATTAGGGCGTC
>JAYUOW010000239.1:0-10333 GCA_043760555.1 Betaproteobacteria bacterium | reverse complement strand
GTGCGCGGATTCATGATTATTCGCATCCGCATTGGAAGGCGGATGTGGATATTTTGGTTGGCGGGGCGGGTGGCGTATTGCGCTACATCACTATCCCTAAATCAACATCGCTCGCCGAAGCCCGCGAGATGATTGACTATATTCAGGCCGTGGCCAAAGCGCACCACATCAGCCGCGCCATCCCCATCCATATTTTGGTTGAAACCCACGGTGCGTTGCGCGATATTCACCAAATAGCAGCCCTGCCGCACATTGAAGTGCTTGATTTCGGACTGATGGATTTTGTTTCTGGTCATCACGGCGCTATTCCGGCATCTGCCATGCGCTCCCCTGGTCAGTTTGAGCATCATTTAGTTGCGCGCGGCAAAGCGGAATTAACCGCTGCAGCCCTAGCCAATGGCGTAGTGCCCGCACATAACGTGTGCCTAGACTTAAAAAATCCCCACACGGTTTACAACGATGCCTCACGCGCCCGCAACGAATTTGGCTTTCTACGCATGTGGTCGATTCATCCAAGCCAAATTATGGCCATCGTGGACGCCATGCGCCCTGACCATTCTGAAGTTGAGGATGCAGGCAATATTTTATTGGCAGCCCAAATCGTTGATTGGGGCCCAATCCAATACAAAGGCGAGCTGCACGACCGCGCCACCTATCGCTACTTTTGGGAGCTGTTACAAAAAGCCAAGGTAACAGGCGTTAAAATATCGGACGCAGCCACTGCAGCGTTTTTTCAATAGTTAATAAATACGGGCATCTCCAGCTATTTTTGGCCTAAAACGCCCGTTAAATAAGGATCTACAAAATGACCCATTCCGCCGGTGCTGCCTTCCGCAAAGCGTTATCAGAAGAAAAGCCGCTGCAAATTATCGGCACTATCAATGCCAATCACGCCCTGCTAGCCAAACGTGCGGGATATAAAGCGATCTATCTATCAGGTGGTGGCGTCGCGGCTGGGTCATTAGGTTTACCTGACCTTGGCATCAGCAATTTAGACGACGTTTTAACCGACATTCGCCGCATCACGGACGTATGCGACGTTCCGCTTTTAGTTGATATCGACACTGGCTTTGGCCCATCGGCGTTTAACATCGCCCGCACCGTCAAATCGCTCATTAAATTTGGCGCAGCCGCCTGCCATATCGAAGACCAAGTGGGTGCCAAACGCTGCGGCCATCGCCCGGGTAAAGAAATTGTCACCAAACAAGAAATGGTGGACCGCGTGAAGGCCGCAGTAGACGCTAAAACCGACGCAGATTTTTTTCTCATCGCCCGCACCGATGCCATACAAGTAGAAGGTGTTGATGCAGCCCTTGACCGCGCCGTAGCGTGTGCTGAAGCGGGTGCCGACGGCATTTTTGTCGAAGCGGCCTACGATTTACCCACCTACCAACGCTTCGTTGCTGCCTGCAAAGTACCCGTGTTGTGCAACATCACCGAATTCGGTAAAACGCCCTTCTTCACCACTGCCGAACTAGCCACCGCCGACGTCGCCATGGTGCTCTACCCCTTAAGCGCATTTAGGGCCATGAACAAAGCCGCAGAAGCCGTATACACCGCCATCCGTCGCGACGGCACGCAAAAAAACGTAATCGACATCATGCAGACGCGCGAGGAACTGTACGAACGCATCAACTACCATGCGTTTGAACAGAGTTTGGATAGTTTGTTTGCGGCGAAGAAATAAAAATATCATCGACGTATTGACAAAGTAAATACTAAAGGGTAACTTGAATTCTGACATCCGATTCGCGCTTGAAGGCATCACATTTATTTGGAATAGCGCAAAAGCGTCTTCCAACCTAGCGAAACACGGCATCACGTTTCAACAGGCGGCGCAGGTGTTTTTTGACCCTATGTTTAGAATAGTGAATGCGGATAGAAAAGACGAGGCACGCGATGCAATTATGGGTTTCGATTTTGCAGGAAAATCGTTATTCGTTGTGCATATTGAACTCGAAAATTTTAACGTGCGTCTTATTTCAGCCAGATTAATGACCGCTGCCGAAAGGAAACAACATGACGATGCATGAACTAATTAAGACGCGCTTAAGCCGCGACCGCGAAATGACATCCATAACCTTACGTATTCCAGTTGACGTAGTGGACAGCATGAAAAATGTGGCTCCGCATAAAGGGTTTTCGGGTTACCAAGCGCTGCTAAAAAGCTACATCAGCGAAGGCTTGCGCCGCGACGAATCGGAGTTTGTGTTCGGTCGTACCGCGCGACTTTTAGATGCATTACGCAAGCATGGCGTGGATGAAAAACTTATCGCCGACGCTGAACGCGATGCGGCTTAGGGCTCAAATTAGTTGATCCATTCCTTCGACCACGTCCAACTAACCATTCAAGCTGGAAAGCTCGATGTTGCGCTGGCGTTTTATGTTGATTTTTTAGGTTTTACCCGCGTGCCTAAACCCGCATCGTTGCGACAAACTGGCGCATGGCTGACGTCCGGTAGCGTGAACTTGCATTTAGGTGAAACAGATGAAAATAGTACGGAGGGCGAGGAGGAGAACCTTAGCCTGCATCGTAATAGTCACCCCGCATTTCGGGTGGACAACTTTGCGCAATTGATGGAACAAGCTACGCGAAAAGGGCTGAAGACCCGCTTAGATAGGGGGCCTACAGGCTATTTGCGAGGCTCGGTGTGGGATCCATTTGGAAATCGAATTGAATTGATGCAACAACTTGACGGAGAAAATTGATGAGCGCAATTGAAACTGCAACAACCGCAGCCCCTGCCGGACCCAAGCCAAAAAAATCCGTCGCCCTATCCGGCGTGGTGGCAGGCAACACCGCCCTCTGCACCGTCGGCTTAACCGGCAACGACTTACACTATCGCGGCTACGATATTTTGGACATCGCCGAAACCTGCGAGTTTGAAGAAATCGCGCATTTGCTCGTTCACGGCAAGCTGCCTACCAAGGCAGAATTGAAGTCGTACAAAGCCAAATTGAAAGCACTGCGCCCTATTCCGATGGCGGTGCAAGATGCGCTGGAATGCTTGCCTGCCAGCGCCCATCCGATGGACGTGCTGCGCACCGGATGCTCAGTGTTAGGCTGCACCCTGCCGGAAAAAGATGACCACAATTTAGCGGGTGCGCGTGACATCGCCGATCGCTTAATGGCGTCCTTTGGCTCCATGTTGCTCTATTGGTATCACTTCGCGGTGAACGGTAAGCGCATTGATGTTGAAACCGACGATGATTCCATCGGCGGGCACTTTTTGCATCTGCTGCACGGTGCGCCACCGAGTGCCGAATGGGAGCGCGCGATGCACACATCCCTTAACCTTTACGCTGAGCATGAGTTCAATGCCTCCACCTTCACCGCGCGCGTCATTGCCGGTACGGGCTCGGACATGTATTCGAGCATCACTGGTGCAATTGGTGCCCTGCGCGGGCCTAAGCACGGTGGAGCCAATGAAGTGGCATTTGATATTCAATCGCGCTACGCTAACCCGGATGAAGCGGAAGCCGACATCGTAAAACGGGTGAGTGAAAAGCAAGTGGTCATTGGCTTTGGCCATCCTGTTTATACCGTGTCTGACCCGCGCAACGTGGTGATCAAAGGCGTAGCCGAGCGCTTATCGAAAGCGGCTGGCAATACTAAACTTTACGACATCGCGGATCGCCTAGAAGCGGTGATGTGGCGTGAGAAAAAAATGTTCCCTAACCTTGATTGGTTCAGCGCCGTGTCGTATCACATGATGGGCGTGCCAACTAGCATGTTCACCCCGCTGTTCATCATTAGCCGCACCTCAGGCTGGGCAGCCCATGTGGTAGAGCAGCGCCAAGACGGTAAAATCATTCGTCCGTCCGCCAATTACATCGGTCCTGACGATACCGCTTTTGTACCGATTGAAAAACGTAACTAAGCGTAAATAATTTCTAACTCAAAAGAAAGCCAAAACCATGTCCGCACACATTTCCAACGTCCGCCCGAAACCCGATAAAGTTTTAGTTGATATCGTTGACTACGTAACTAAATACAAAATCAAATCTAAAGAAGCCTACGACACCGCCCGCTATTGCTTGATGGACACGCTGGGCTGCGGTTTTGAGGCGCTAGAATATCCGGCTTGTACCAAAATGTTGGGGCCAGTTGTACCGGGAACTACGGTACCCAATGGCGCAAAAGTACCGGGCACATCGCACGTGCTTGATCCAGTAAAAGCCGCGTTTGATATTGGTGCCATGATTCGCTGGCTTGACTTTAACGACACGTGGTTGGCTGCAGAATGGGGTCATCCGTCCGATAATTTAGGCGGTATTTTAGCGACTGCTGATTGGCTATCGCGCAATGCAGTTGCCGCAGGCAAAAAGCCGATGACCGTGCATGATGTGCTCACCGCCATGATTAAAGCGCATGAAATTCAAGGCTGCATCGCGCTTGAAAATTCATTCAACAAAGTGGGTTTGGACCACGTGGTGTTGGTGAAAGTGGCTTCTACTGCGGTGGTGGCGCAAATGATGGGTTTAAGCAACGACGAAATTTTGAACGCGGTTTCGCATGCGTGGGTAGACGGTCAAGCGCTGCGCACCTACCGCCATTCGCCTAACACCGGCTCACGCAAATCATGGGCGGCGGGCGACGCGACATCGCGCGCGGTGCGTTTGGCGCTCATTGCCAAAACCGGCGAGATGGGCTATCCATCGGTGCTTTCAGCCAAAACATGGGGCTTTTATGATGTGCTATTTAAGGGCAACGCCTTTAAATTCCAGCGCCCTTACGGCAGCTATGTGATGGAAAACGTATTGTTTAAAATTTCATTCCCAGCTGAATTCCATTCGCAAACAGCGGTTGAAGCGGCGATGACGATTCATAAAGAACTGGCTAAGCTTGGCAAAACTGATAAGGACATTAAAAAAATTACCATCCGCACGCACGAGGCATGTATTCGCATTATTGATAAAAAAGGCCCGCTCAACAACGAAGCCGACCGTGACCATTGCATTCAATATATGGTTGCCGTACCAATTATTTTTGGCCGCTTAACGGCCAGCGATTATGAAGATTCGATCGCATCCGATAAACGCATTGACGTGCTGCGCGACAAAATTGTGTGCGTTGAAACGCCAGCGTTTACGAAGGATTATCATGATCCGGCGAAGCGCTCCATCGCCAATGCATTGACGGTTGAATTTAACGACGGCAAAAAGATGAAAGAAATCGTTGTTGAATATCCGATTGGTCACCGCAGCCGTCGTAAAGAAGGCATGCCGGTATTGGTCGCAAAATTCAAAACCAATTTAGCGCGGGTGTTTGCTGAAAAGCAGCGCACGGCCTTGCTAGATTTATGTTTGGATAGCAAAAAGTTTGATGCCACGCCGATCAATGAATTTATGGACATGATGGCAAAATAAAAAGTGCTGACGCTGTAGTTCGACTTAAGTTTTAGCGGTCGAACTGCAGCTTTTGTGCATCGTTTTCTTAATGCAAGCCATTTGCCGCTGCCCCTCAAATAAGCCTAAAATACGCCATTCGCAAAAGCAGTGTTACTTCAGTATTGCGCATTAGCAGAACCATCATTAATTCATTTGGGAAAATCATGTCTTCAAACGCCTTCAATACCCGTCAATCACTAAAACTCGCTAACGGCCAAAGCCGCGATATTTATTCGCTTCCCGAGCTGGCAAAGACCTTCCCAAACGTCGCCAAACTACCCTTCTCGATTCGATTAGTGCTGGAAGCCGTGCTGCGCAATGTAGACGGCAAAAAAGTAACGGAAGAGCATGTAAACCAGCTCGCAAACTGGAGTGCTAACGGCGCGCGCACTAATGAAATCCCCTTCATCGTCGCCCGCGTGGTGTTGCAAGATTTTACTGGCGTGCCGTTGCTGGCTGACCTTGCCGCGATGCGCGGGGTCGCTAAAAAAATGGGTAAAAACCCGAAGGTAATCGAGCCCTTGGTGCCGGTAGATTTAGTGGTGGATCATTCGGTACAAATTGACCATTACGGCAATAAAGATGCGCTTGATTTAAACATGAAGCTTGAATTTTCGCGCAACCAAGAACGCTATGAATTTATGAAATGGGGCATGCAAGCCTTTGATACGTTTAAGGTCGTCCCACCGGGCATCGGCATCGTGCACCAAGTTAATTTGGAATATTTAGCGCGCGGCGTACATGACAAAGGCAATGTGCTCTACCCTGATACGCTCGTTGGCACAGATTCGCACACCACCATGATTAACGGTGTTGGCGTGGTTGGCTGGGGCGTAGGCGGCATTGAAGCCGAAGCGGGCATGTTGGGCCAGCCAGTTTACTTCCTCACACCAGACGTTGTTGGCGTAAACCTAACCGGCAAAATGCCGGAAGGTACTACCGCAACAGATCTCGTGTTGACCATTACCGAAATGCTGCGCAAATCAAAGGTAGTAGGCAAGTTTGTAGAGTTTTTTGGCGAAGGCGCACGCGCATTGAGCGTGCCAGACCGCGCCACCATCGCCAATATGGCACCGGAATATGGCGCGACAATGGGCTTCTTTCCAGTGGATGAAGCGACCACCGAATATTTCCGCAAATCTGGCCGCACCGCAGATGAGCTAGACAAGTTTGAAACCTATTACAAAGCCCAAGGCATGTTCGGCATTCCATTGGCAGGCGAATGTAATTATTCGACTACGTTAAATATGGATTTAGGCAGCATCAAAACATCCCTTGCTGGTCCTAAGCGCCCACAAGACAGAATAGAGCTTGGCAATATGAAATCAGAGTTTGCTAGCGGATTCTCGAAGCCAGTAGCAGAGAACGGTTTTGCCAAAGCAGCGAGCGATTTAAGCAAGCGTTTTACGACGACCGAAGGTTTAGATATTGGATCGGGTGATGTGTTGATTGCAGCGATCACCAGCTGCACCAATACCTCAAACCCAAGTGTATTATTGGCAGCCGGATTGTTGGCCAAGAAGGCCGTAGAACAAGGCTTAACAGTCAAACCGCATATTAAAACTTCGCTGGCTCCAGGCAGCCGTGTGGTAACGGATTATTTGACCAAAGCAGGCTTGATGCCCTACCTTGAAAAGCTCGGTTTCTACCTTGCCGGTTATGGTTGCACTACCTGTATCGGTAACGCTGGTCCATTGGCTGAACCGATTGACGAAGCGATCGTAAAAAATGATTTGGTGTGCGCAGCGGTATTGTCGGGTAACCGCAATTTTGAAGCCCGTATTCACCCTAATTTGCGCGCTAACTTTTTGGCGTCGCCGCCGTTGGTCGTTGCGTACGCCATTGCTGGTACGGTGAACAAAGACTTACAAACCGAGCCAGTCGGCATTGGCACCAATGGTCCCGTGTTCCTAAAAGACATTTGGCCGTCAAGCCACGAAATCGCGGCCTTGATGGGTCACGCCATGGACCCAGCCGTATTCAATGCGCGTTATAGCAATTTGGGCGCCGATAATCCGCTCTGGCAAAACATCGCGGGCACAGATGGTCAGGTATACAACTGGCCTGATTCCACCTATATCGCCGAGCCGCCATTTTTTGGTGAAAATTTTGGCATGCACGCGGGCACAGCACACGACATCAAGGGTGCAAAGGCGCTCGGTATTTTTGGTGATTCCGTAACCACTGACCATATTTCTCCGGCTGGTTCTATTAAAGATACCTCACCTGCAGGCAAGTATTTAGTCGCCAATAAAGTGATGAAGGCCGACTTTAATAGCTACGGCGCACGTCGTGGCAACCATGACGTAATGATGCGCGGCACCTTCGCTAACGTGCGCATTAAAAACCTAATGATGCCGCTAAAGGCCGATGGTGGGCGTGTTGAAGGTGGCGTAACGCTATTCCAGCCGAGCGGCGCGGAAATGTTTATCTATGATGCCGCGATGCAATACATTGCGCAGGGCACGCCAACGGTTATTTTTGGTGGCGAAGAATACGGCACGGGATCAAGCCGTGATTGGGCTGCTAAAGGCACGCAATTGCTGGGCGTGAAGGCCGTAATCGCTAAAAGCTTCGAGCGGATTCATCGTTCAAACTTAGTCGGCATGGGCGTGTTGCCGTGTCAGTTTAAGGGCAGCGATACGGCCGTTTCACTTGGTCTTATCGGCAATGAAACTTTTGACATCGTAGGTGTTCAAGCCGGTATCAAGCCGCAAATGGATGTAACGCTGAACATCACGCGCGCTGACGGCAGCAAGTTAAGTGTGCCGGTGCTACTCAGAATCGACACCCCGATTGAAGTGGATTACTACTTGCATGGCGGCATTTTGCCTTACGTGCTGCGCGAATTGATGGCGGCAGCGTAAATAAAAGTCATTAGAAATTTAGCTGTAAAATAAGCCGTTGCGTTGCCATGTTGGTGGCGCAGCGGTTTTTTATTTGTTGAAATGAATACGCCCATGAAAACATCATTTACCTACGCAAAAGCCCGCCCCGCCCTGCTGATTTACGCGGCACTTACGGTTAGCATTTTAGCAGGCTGCGGCACCGTACAAAGCCCGCCAGTGCGCTCCGGTAGCGTCGAAAACATTCGCCCGCCTGAGCCCGCGCCCCCGCCCGCGAGTACGGTTGCCGATAGCGCCATCGTGCGGCAAATTATGGGTGAAGCCGATAAGTTATCCACCATGGCGCAAAGTGATTTAGCCAAAAATTTCCTGCGCGCCACCCGCAGTCTGCCCGCTGTGGGCGTGCGCAAAGCATGGCAGCGACCGAATAATCAAACCTATGTTGCGCAATCACAATATGCTGGTTTGCCGGAAGCTGAGCGTAACAAACTAGTGGTTGTCGAGCTTGATGAATACCGCTATTACTACACTAAATACGGCACGCCGCTGGGCTATTTGCGCTTGCTGGAAGTGATGGCTAACAACGGCATACCCGACGTTGCCAACAAAAAAATACTCGATTTTGGTTACGGCGGAATCGGCCATTTGCGCTTATTAGCTAGCCTTGGCGCGAATATGGTGGGCGTGGATGTTGATTCATATTTAGAAGCGCTGTACGACGAACCAGGAGACACTGGGCGCATTGCACCGGCAGCTACATCGCGCAATCGCAATACTTACGGCAGCATAAATATAATCAATGGTGCCTACCCAAAAGACCCGGCGATCACGGCCGAAGTAGGCGGCGGTTACGATGTAATCATTTCAAAAAACACCCTAAAACGCGGTTATATCAAGCCCGAACGCAAGGTTGATAAAAAATTCTTAGTGAATTTGGGCGTGACGGATGAGGTATTTTTAAGCACCTTGTTTGCAGCGCTAAAGCCCGGAGGACGGTTCATTATCTACAACCTCCAGCCCAAGCAAGGCGATGAAAAACAGCCGTACAAACCGCACGCAGATGGCCGCTGCCCTTATACATCGGCACAGTTCGAAGCAGCTGGTTTTAGGGTAATCACCATAGACGCCAATGACGACCCTGCCATTCGCGAGCTAGGGCGACGCATCGGTTGGGATAAAAACGAAGCGGGCGAAGTGATCAGTGATTTAGAAAAAAATCTGTTTGCGTCGTATTCTGTGGTGCAGAAACCATAGCAGTCCAAAAACGTAACAAGTCGTTTTAGGTGGTTTACTCGAAAAAAGTAACGTAAAAAGATATTGTAGGGTTACATTTCATCATAATTGTGTAGCAAGGCTTCTCTTATACTACGCATCAATTAGTGACCCGATGTACACGAACCACCTCTTTTTAAATGACTTTTTCTAAGGATTCTCATGAATACTAACGCCACCGTAGTTCACACGTTTGAATCTCCTCGCGGCGCACTAAAAGTCACGATTTATGCACTGGCAATTTTCAGCGCACTAAGCCTGACTGGATGCGGCAAAAAAGCACAGCAACCAACTACCGCTGAGCGTCTGGAGCTAATCACTCAAAAGGACGCATCCACTGCGTCGGCAGCAGCAAACGTCAACGCACCAAAAACCGCGGCAGCGGGGCAGCCTTTAGTGGCACCGGTAGCAAAGTAATTTGCAATTAGTAGTGCGCCAGTGCCTCACAATTTGATAATATAAAGTTATTCGTTAGCAAGGGTTCTGTTTGCTGCTTTAATGCTACGAACTCCCAAGTTGCACTCTCAAAAATAATCATTTTTTTGGATAGCTATGAATCATACCAAGTCACTAAGGCGCGTTAACTCCACAAAAAAGCCCATCAGCGCAGAACTAAATGCAACCCCTCTACGTTTTCCACTTGTCCCGTTTTCATTTGCATTATTGGCGACACTTGCTTTTTCTGGTTGTGGCAAAACAGAACGCGAATTAACCACTGCTGAGCGCCTTAAATCCGTCGCTACGGCGCAGGATGCACCGAAAGAGCTAGGCGCGGCACCCAAAAGCAATGCGCGCGATTACATGAAAGAGCTGAAAGAAATTCG
>JAYUOW010000238.1:0-10468 GCA_043760555.1 Betaproteobacteria bacterium | reverse complement strand
GCGCTGCAAATGGTGCAGATAGGCGCGACTAAAATTGCGGCAGGCATAGCAGCCACAGGTTTCATCTAGCGGTTTAGTGTCTTGCCGATGCTTGGCATTGCGGATTTTTATATCGCCAAATCGGGTGAAAAGCCAGCCATTACGGGCATTTCGGGTGGGCATGACGCAATCAAACATATCCACGCCATGGCCCACAGCATCGACTAAATCTTCCGGCGTGCCCACGCCCATCAAATAGTGAGGCTTATCTGCAGGCAGCTTGGGTGCCGTGTGCGCCAAAATACGCAGCATGTCTTCTTTCGGCTCGCCCACCGATAATCCACCAATCGCATAGCCGTGAAAGCCAATATCGGTAAGGGTTTGCAGGGATTCATCGCGCAAACTTTCATGCATACCGCCCTGCACAATGCCAAACAGCGCGTTGTGGTTTTGCAAATTATCAAACTCACTGCGCGAGCGTTGCGCCCAACGCGCGGATAAGCGCATTGACTTTCCGGCTTCATCTAAGGTGGCGGGATAAGCTGTGCATTCATCAAAAATCATCACGATGTCGGAATTAAGTACTTTTTGAATCCGCATAGACTCCTCGGGCGACAAAAAGCACTTATCGCCGTTAATAGGCGACTGAAACGCCACACCTTCTTCCGTAATTTTGCGCAAGTCGCCTAAGCTCCACACCTGAAACCCGCCAGAGTCAGTCAGAATCGGCCCATCCCAAGCCATAAATTTATGCAGTCCACCAAACTTTGCAATCACCTCAATGCCCGGGCGCAGCCACAAATGAAAGGTGTTGCCCAACAAAATATGCGCGCCAATTTCGCGAATTTCTAACGGGCTCATTGCCTTCACCGTACCGTAAGTGCCCACGGGCATAAAGGCTGGCGTTTCCACCACGCCGTGGTTTAAATGCACGCGGCCACGGCGGGCAGCGGGGTGTGAGGCATCGGTATTGAGTAATTCAAATTTCATGTTGGTATTTTCAAAATTAGCAGACAAATAGCGCACCGCGCACTATACAGGCGAAATCGGATTTTTATTCTATGATAACGCTACAATAGCGGTATACGCCCACTTAGCTCACCTACTCTCACGCCCACTCTCCATGTTTAAAAAAATACAATGCGGCTCACTAGAAATCGGTATGTTTGTTGCCGATTTAGATCGTCCGTGGATTGATACGCCTTTTTTAATTGAGGGTTTCCTCATCGAAGACAATGCGCAAATAGTGCAACTTCGCGCCAGTTGCGATTGGGTTTTAATTGATCCTTCACGCTCGCAGGGCGAATCCTATGCGGCACCGCCCATAGCGGAAGTCATGTCGCCATTGGCGCGCGGTGTGGCCGACGCGAAATTAGCGGCCATTATCCAAACGGCACCAGCCGACGATAAAACCGTCACCCGCACCATCACGCGCATTAAAACCCCGTCGGCCAAAGCAATGGAAGGTGGTGACAAAAATCCCGATCCATTTTCAAACGCTAAAAATTTCGGTGAATTTGCTATTCCCATCAGTAGTACCGTGGGCGGTAACAATAGAAGCAGCACGGTGCCAATAAGCCCCTTGGAGACGCCCGAAAATAGGGCATCTCCAGTCATCGCTTCGGGCGGATTTTGGGGCAGTTTGAAGTCAACTTTACGCGGGTTTATGCCCAGCGCAACGGCACCTGCTGACGACAAGCCGCTAGAATCGGCCACTTTGGTCAGCGGCAATGTCCCCGAAGCGCGACCCGCGTTTATTCCAGACTCAATGGAATTAGTCATTTACGAAGACGTGCAAACGGTGGAAGAAGAAACCCCCGTTGCCCACGCCAGCTACACCCGCGCCGACGATTTGCTGCGCAATTTAGCCACCGATATGCGCGCGGGTAACAGCTTGCAACTTGAGCGGGTAGAAGCAGTAATCGACGACATGGTTGATTCGATGGTGCGCAACCCAGACGCGATGATGTGGGTGGCAAGGTTGCGCGATTCAGACGCGAACACCTACGGCCACGGCTTAAACGTCGCCATCAATTTATTGGCGCTAGGGCGGCATTTAGGCTTTGGTAAAACAGACTTAGCGCAGCTTGGCACCCTTGGCCTGCTGCTTGACGTAGGCAAAATGCGCTTACCAAAAGAATTGCTCGATAAAGATGGGCGTTTATCGTCGGACGAATTTGAGCTAATTAAAGAACACGTTACCTACAGCATGGAAATTTTATCGGCCACCGCCAATATGCATCCCAATGTGCTCGAAGGCGTGGCGCAGCACCACGAGCGCATGAATGGCTCTGGCTACCCATACAACCTTGAAGGCACGGATATAGGGCTTTACGGCCGTATGGCTGCCATTGCGGACACGTTTTCGGCTATCACCAAGCGTCGCCCCTACGCGCAGCCAAGCTCGCCGCACGAAGCGCTACAAATGCTCACCAAATGGAGTGGTTCGCAGTTTGACGAAGCCATGGTTGAGCAGTTTATTTATTCCATCGGCGTGTTTCCGGTGGGCTGTATGGTGGAACTTTCAACCGCTGAAATCGCCATCGTGGTCACCCACAATAAAACCAAGCGTTTGCGCCCAAAAGTGCTGGTGGTAACCGACGCGGCAAAGAAGCAACTGCCCTTCCCTTCTACGCTCGATTTACTCTACGATGTTTCAGAAAATCCGGTGCACATCAAGCGCGGCTTACCGGCTGGCGCGTACGGCCTTGACCCAAACGACTTTTACGCATCCTAAAAAAACCTAACGTGCCAAACACCTTAGCCAATTTTTTCCCCCATCAAATTGATCGCACCGAGCTGCTGCGCTTTACCCGTCATGCCCTAGAAATTGCCGACGCCACCGATGGCCACGTGGGCGTGCTCATGCTCACCCTGACGCGGCGCAGCAAGCGCGAAGCGCTCTTTGGCGCGAGCACGGCAAGCCTTGTAGATGCCGCATTGGCGCGCATCTCCGAGACATTACGCACAGAAGATTTATACGCTAGATTAAGCGACGACACCCTGTGTTTTATTTTGCCCAACTTAAAATCACCCGCACAGTGCTTGTTGGCAGCTGCACGATTTTCTCGCTGCTTTGAGGTGGCGGGCGAGCTTGAAGAACACGGCGCGCACTCGCAGCCCGCCATCGGCATCGCGCTATATCCCGACCATGCGATTGACGCCAAGCAGCTAATTTTGCGCGCTGAAATTGCGCGCGGCTTGGCGTTTTCAAAAGAAGTTTCGCATCACGTGTTTGCCAAAGAAGACCAAGGCAATATCGAGCTTAGCGATGGCCTGCATCAGCAGCTGCGCGTCGCAATTCAAAATGGCGAATTAGAACTACATTACCAGCCGCAAATTAATTGCAAAACGATGCGCTGCGAAAGCGTAGAAGCGCTAATTCGCTGGACCTTAGCCGACGTAGGCCACATACCCGCCGATAAAATTATTAGAATTGCTGAAGCGCGCGGGCTGATCAATCCGCTCACTACATGGGTTTTTAATACCGCGCTGCGGCAAATTAGCGACTTCGCACGCGGCGGAATTGAGCTTGGCATTAGCGTGAATTTATCCAGCATCACGCTTACCAATGAAGACCTGCCGGAGATTGTTGACCAATGTTTGCGCACCTGGCGCGTTGACCCAACCCTGCTCACAATTGAAGTTACCGAGTCAGTTACTCTCGCGGATCTAAACCATGCCACAGCCATATTGCAGCGCTTTAAAAGCCAAGGAATCCGCATTGCCATTGATGATTTTGGCACTGGCTATTCATCTCTCGCCTACCTGCGTCATTTGCCGCTAGACGAGCTAAAAATCGACCAATTATTTGTAAAAAATGCCGCTACGTCGCAAGCCGATCGCGATATTATTGCCGCCGTGGTGCGCCTAGCACATCAATTTAAATTGATTACCGTCGCCGAAGGCGCAGAAGATGACGCCACCATTACCATGCTGCGCGAAATGGGTTGCGACCTAGCGCAAGGCTATGGCATCAGCCGCGCTTTGCCACCCAAAGAATTTTTACAATGGGTAGTTAACTACAATCAAAGTGTGGACACAGCAACCGCCGCCACGCGCGCGATGGCCGATGCCGTTGAGCGCTACGACAACCGGCCCGAAGGCATAGACGGTGCCTGAAGGCCCAGAAATAGCGCGATCTGCCGCTGAAATTACACGCGCTTTAGGTGCGCAGCAAGTGCTGCTCATTGAGTTTGCCTTCACGCAACTGCAACCCTTTTGTACGCAAATTAACGGTAGCACGGTGCGGCAGGCGGCCTTTCGCGGCAAGGCGATGTTGGTAGAATTTTCTTGCGCTTTAACCATGTATAGCCACAACCAGCTCTATGGCCAATGGGCAATTTTACAACCTAATGATGCGGTAAATCCAAAGCTACAAACCCGCGTGGCCATTCACACCAAAAATGCCGTAGCCGTACTCTACAGCGCTTCTGACATCGCAATTTGGCCAACAGCCAAAGTGAGCCAGCACCCCTACATTGCCAAACTTGGACTAGAACTATTGGCACCCGCCACCACATTGGCTGACGTAAGGCGCGTTTTTGCATTCCCGCAATTTCAAAACCGGCGTGTCACGCAATTGCTGCTTAACCAAAGCTTTTTAGCCGGCCTCGGCAACTATTTGCGCAGCGATATTTTATTTGCAGCGCGCGTTAATCCAGCGGCCAAACTTGCAGAACTTAACGCTTTGCAACGTGATGCCTTGGCAGTGGCAGCGTTGACGATGACGCGCCAGTCGTATGCCACTGGCGGCATCACCAATGATTTAAAAATTGCGCACGCCATGCGCGCACTTGGCGCACCGTTTAGCGCCTATCGCCATTGGGTTTTTGACCGTGCAGGGCAACCGTGTCACGTTTGTGCAAGCGCAATTGCGCGTGAAGATGTGGGCGGGCGCGCTGTATTTTACTGCCCAAGTTGCCAAAACTTCTGAAAAAATGCCTGAAGATGCCCGTGTTTAGGGCGTCTTCAGCATAACATTGCGCATCGCTTGCTGGCGATGAAGCTAGCGCTCTCGCTAAATTGACCGCCGCCGCCGCCGCGCAATAATTGCCGTTAAGCGCGCATGATAGCCGTGGTCTATGCGGTATTTTTGAATCGCGACAATGCTCAAAAGTCCTAACACAACGGGCGGCACGGTCATTACTAGCATGAGCGCATTCAGCGTTTGCGCCGACTGTTTAGCCTCAGCCACATAGCCAATCCAGTCAAGACTTAAACCCACAAAACCCACGCCTACGCCGAGCGCCACTTTTTGGGAAAGCGCGATCATGCCGAACCAAAAGCCTTCAGCCCGAATGCGGGTGGTGACTTCGCTGTATTCAACGGTGTCGGGAATCATGGCCCAAAACGTAACGGGAATGGCCGCTGCACCCACACCAGCTAAAGCCAGCAACGCAATCAAACCGCCCGTGGTGGCCGGCGAAAATAAGCCGATTGCAGCCCACGCCACCGCATTGATGCTTGCCCCAAAAATCCACGCTTGCCGCTTTGAGAATTTCTTACCCGCCCACATCCACACCAAGGTAAAAATCGACACCATTAGAATGTATGCGCCCAGCCCTGCACTTACTTTTTCGGGTGCATCGTAGTTGTATTTAAAAACATACACCAAGGTTTTAGTAGCAATAGTGGAGCCAATTGAAAAAATAACAATCGCAATGGCCAAGCGTTGAAATGCGGTATTGCGTTTAAGCAGCCGCCACACGTCACTCCATTTAAACAATACCTCATGCGGATCAGCCACCCGTTCGCGGGTGAAGGCTGCAGTGAGCATAAACATGGCAGAGCCCACCACTGCGTAGCCCGCCGCTACCAGCAAGAAGCCCAATTGACGGTCGTCTCCACCCATTTTCTTCACCAGCGGTAGCGTGAGCGCGGCCACAAACAACGCACCTAGCGTAGCAAAAATCATGCGCGCTGCGGCAAGCTCTGAACGCTCGCGCGAATCAGCCGTAAGCGTTGCCATGAGCGAGCCGTAAGGAATACCTAGAACCGTAAACACGGTACGAAATAGCATGTGAAACAACAACGCAAACCACACAGCAGAAGTAGTGCCCGGTTCCAGCGGATAAAACAGCAGCAGATAACTCAACCCCGTGGGCACCGATGCCCAAATTAAATAAGGCCGGTAGCGACCCCAGCGCGTGCGCGTGCGGCTGGCAATCACGCCCATGACAGGGTCGGTCACACCGTCCCACAACATACTCACCAAATAAATTAAGCCAGCCATCGCTGGATTAATTTTTAGCACATCGGTGTAGTAGTAGAGCAAATACAAATTGGTGGTGGTCCAAAATAAATTGCCCCCAAAATCGCCTATGCCAAAGGCGATTTTTTGCCCCAACGTCATGGGGGTTGCAGTGGGCATGGATGGTGCAGAAGGCATTTTATTAGTCATAAAAATTAAACAAGTAATCCAAAAAAACTACGGCGTCAAAAACGTGGAGACTGATGTAAACGCGGCTCGGGCTGCATCAAGAGACTGCCTAAATGCAAACCACACATGCGGCATGGCCTCCCACACTTCCAGCCGAACCGACACGTTTGCCACGCGCGCACGGCACGCCAGTTGCAGGGCATCATCCACTATTGTATCGGCAGCGCCCACTTGAATTAGCAACGGCGCAAATGCTTGAGCAGCGGCCAATTGCGCCGCTACATGGGTTGCGCGCGTAGCTGCATCCGGCAAATAGGCATGCGCTGACGCCACCAAGCCAGCGCGGGTAATGACCATATCGTTTGCGGCGTTGTCGGTGTAGCTTGGATAGGCGCACTGATAATCTAGCCACGGTGCAATCAACGCCGCACGCGATACCTGCGCCAAGCCCCGCGCATTTAAAGTGTGCATGAGCGCTACAGCCAAACCGGCTCCTGCAGAATCTCCCGCTAACGCAATGTCTGTTAACGCCGCGTTTTTCCGAAGCCATTGCAGCGCCGTAAACGCATCATCTAGCGCAGCCGGATGTGGATGCTCCGGTGCTAAGCGATAACTAGGTACGAGCACTTGGCGGCCTGTGGCTAAGGCTAGCGCGCCTGCTTGCGCGCGATGAGTTTGCGCACTACCAGCGGTAAACGCACCACCGTGTAAAAATAATAGCGCAGTGCCTGCTGCCGTTGCGTTGGGTACATGCAGCTCGGCACACAAACTTGCAGGCAGGGCAACCGTTTCCAATCGCACATTATCTGGATATGGCAACCTTGCCGCAAAGCCCACCATGCTTGCTCGCTGGGCTGCAAAATCGCCCGGCGTTTCTGGCGGCAAACTCGCGAGCATCCCGCGAATAGCCGCAAGTGCTGCGGCATCAGCAACAGTTAGGGGGTGCCACGCATCGACGGCAACGTCGCGAAATACCATAAGCTCTGCCGTCTGTTCTGCCATTTGAGCCACCATTCGCCATTACCCCCGAACCGTTGAACCACGCCGAAAAACTGCTTAAAACTTAATCCCTGCACGCAGCCCATAGGTGCGCGGCGGGGCTAAAAATGTATTGGGAGCCGTAATGCCACCAAGACCCGCAATAATGTTGTTGTTTTCTAAGTTTTTAGCGTACAGCTGGGTATACCAAGCGCTGCTTCGCGCGGTGTAGGTGAGGCTTAGATCGCTACGGCGGTAGGCGGGCTGCGAGGTCAACTCAATGTTGGTCGGCTGTAAAAAATACTTCTGGGTAAAAAACATCCCCGCCCGCAGCGCTAAGTCTGCACCCGCCAAGTCCCAGCTGTACTGATAGCCGATGTTGCCACTAACGCGCGGCGATTTCGTGAGCCTGTTCCCCGTGTTGTTAATTCTAGGGCTGGCGTTCGGCGGGTCAAACTCTTGATATTTCGCATCTAAAAACGCCAACGACGCATCGAACCGCCCAATGGGTACAAACCAGCGGCTTTCAATCTCTAAGCCGTTAATGCGCGCTTTTGCGGCGTTTTGCGTAAGCGTAATAAATGAACCAACGACACCCGATGGCGAAGGGCCGCGGAAAGAAACCTGTAAGTCTTTATAGTCATTTCTAAACAATGCGACGTTGGTTTGTAAGCTATTGTTGAGGGCGCGCGACTTTAAACCAAACTCAACCGTGGCAACGTTCTCAGGCTTGAAGGCATTATCAAAGGTTTCGGTGCGGGTACCATCAAAAAACCCGCCCGCTTTATATCCGGTTGCGGCAGTTGCATAAAACATGACGTTCTTGTCCATGCTGTAGTCCGCACCCAAACGCCAATTAACTTTTGAAGACTCTACCGCTGATTTATTTTGCAACGTGCTAGTTGGTGCAACGGGTGTACCGTTAGGAAGCGTTACAGTGGTGGTGTTACGACCGAGGAGCGACAGTGAATCTCGCGTTGACCGCAAGCCCGCCGTTAGTTTAAGTTTGTCATTTACGGCGAAGCTTGATTGGCCAAAATATGCACGGGCTTTACCCTTAACGTCTGGCTGCAAAAACGCAAGCTGCACCCGCAACGTTGGCGGCAAGCCGGGGATCCCGTTCACATTATCGGCGACCAGCGTGCCGCCATTTTTTTCATCAAAATCATAGGCGCCGACCACCCACGTTAACGGCCCATTGCCGGTAGAAGCCAAACGCAGTTCGTGCGTAACTTGTGTGGGGCTCAAGTAAAGCTGACTCCGTGCAGAGTTTGGTGCGGAATAGTTGGTTTCGTCGCGCGTTGATGTCCGCCTGGCCACAATATAGGTCGCCGCCATGTTGCCGAACGCCCAATTTGCCTCTGCAGAAAGCCCATCATATTTGTTGTCAAGCCGCTGCTGTTGGGTAGCAGGATAAATACGCCCAGCCGCACCTGTTTTTGCAACCAATGGCAACGGCACTGACGCATACCCGGCACCGCCCACCTTCATTTTGTCGGCGGTGACCAGCAAAGAAAAATCTTTGTTCGGTGTAAATAAAGCGTGCAAGCGGGCGGCGAGCGAGTTGGCATCATCCCCTTTTTTAGTCGCACCTACGAGCGGATTGGTGGAGTCGTTGTAGCCGTCGCGTTTCTCGGTGGTCAGCGCGGCGCGCATCGCAAAAACGTCCGTAAACGGCAGGTTAATCATCACTTCGCTGCGCTGCGAATTGTAATTACCAATTTCAAGCATGACGGCAGACTCAAACTTATTTTTAGGCTTATTGGTAATGACGTTAATGGCACCTGCCGTTACGTTGCGACCCCAAAGCGTTCCTTGTGGACCGCGCAACACTTCAATTCGGTCAACGTCAAAAAATGCAGCACCGGCTGCGTCAGGGCGCGCCAAATAAACGCCGTCGAGATGGAAGCCCACCGCCGGATTGCCTAGCTCTGTATTGTTGGTGCTAGTGATGCCACGAATGGTGAATTCCGTTGCGGTCGCGTTAATGTTGACGACGACGTTTGGCACTACGCCATTTAGATCACGCGCATTTTTAATGCCGGATTCCGCGATGTCTTCACCGTTTAAACTCGTAATAGCCAATGGCGTTTTCTGGGCATCTTCAGAACGTTTTTGCGCCGTCACTAAAATAGTTTCAAGCTGTGATTTTTTGTCCGTTTTTTCGGTTTTTTCCGCTTTATCCGCATTGCCAGCGGATGCTGCTGGTGCTGGTGCCGCTGCTTGCGCCATCGCCATCGCCGAAAATCCGCCCGAAACTAACGCTGCCGCAACCGCTAAGCTCAATTGCTTCATTTGCACTCTTCTAAAAGTTGTCATGCTGTTCTCCTCAAATATTTTTGATTGGTTCCATAAGGTAGTGGACTAAATTGAATGTAATTGGTTTACATAACACGCAATATTTGCACCAAAAGTGGTGTTTTTGCGCCACAAAATTCCGCTGTAGTTGCTGCAACGCAACATAAACTGTCGCAACATTTGCGTGAAGCTTGCCCCAATATTGCACTATCGCCACTATTTTATCTAGAGGATTCAACAAGAAAAGCTGAATTACAAATGGGCTGTCGCATCTGTGTCGCATCTCTGCCGCATCTGTTGAGCAACGACGGCACCAAATGTAATTCAATTACAATAGTGTTCAGACCTTAGCAACTAAGTGTGACAATGTCATTTGCGCAGCCAGCGCGCGTTAATTGTGCGGATTGTATCCATTACTCTATAATTCGCGACTAACCAATTACTGTAAGAGCCCATGGAAGCCGACCGCGTTAACGCTATTTTTTACTCTATTACCGACCTTTCCACCCGCAGCACCGAACTGCGGAGGTATCTTTGACTTTGCTGCCAAACAAGAGCGCTTAGTTGAAGTAAATTTGCTGGCGGAAGATCCGCTAGTGTGGGGTGACCCGAAAAAAAGCCAAGAAATTGGTCGCGAAAAAAAGCTGCTCGATGACGTGGTGAGTGATCTCATCACCATTGATTCTGGCTTAAAAGATGCCAGTGAATTATTTGAATTAGCAAAGGGCGAGTGCGACGAAGAAGCCCTAGAATCAATTGAATCCGACGTATCCACCATTCGCACCTTGGTGGAAGGAATGGAGTTTCGCCGCATGTTTGGCAACCCGGCCG
>JAYUOW010000237.1:0-3633 GCA_043760555.1 Betaproteobacteria bacterium | reverse complement strand
GTGGGTCATCCACACTGGCGTGCCGTGCTTACGCGCGAAGCGGGCAACACCGCCTACGTGGTCGCCATGCTCATGGGTAACGACAATACCGTCAATATCAGCAGGCGTTAAGCCCAGCACGCTGAGCTTAGCCTCCGTGGCTGCTAAACCAAAACCGCAGTCCATCATTACTACGGTTTTGGCGACGCGGACGATAAGGGCATTGCCTTCGCTGCCGCTACCTAGCGAGGCAAACGTGAATGCCACGTAGTTTTATTTTAACTGCGCAAACAGCAAGCTGAGGATGCGTTTACCTGTGGCGGTATTTTCAGCTTCGCCTTTGGCGTTTTGCACAACCACGTTGGTGCTACCACCAGCAATTTCAGTTACTTGCACGCGGTACTGCGGCTTATTGTCAGCAGCTGGTGTTTTCCAAAATTGCAATGTGTCCATGAAGCTTTTGCCAGAGGACTTATCAGAATCCGGATCAAAATAACGCACGAAGAATTGGCCTTTGGTGCGGTCACGGTCTTCTACCGAAAAGCCTACTTGATCGAGCGCTAAACCCACGCGACGCCATGCTGCATCAAATGGCTCGCTCAAGCGCAAAATGCCGGCGCCTGATTGATCGTAAACTGCTTTGCCCGCTGTAGTTGCAGCTACCGACCCTGCGCCACCTACGGCAGGTGCAGCCGCCACGATGGTTTTTGCGGCTTCTTCGGTGATGCCAAATTTCAACATCAAGCGGCTCAACATTTCAATTTCTAAATCACGATCCGTCGCGCGTGGCTGCCAGGCGGTACGTTCTTTATCTGCGCCGGTAAACACATCTTCAACACCACGATGGCTGATGTATACCTCGGTGGTGCCGGGTGCCGTGCCGGTTTCTAAACGGGTGCGGAATTTATCGCGCTCTGCTGTGGAATAGGCCGAATCAATGAAACGTCCCAAGGCATTACGAATTGGGTCTTGCGGAATTTTCGAGCGGTTTTCGGCCCAATCGGTTTCCATTACGCCAGCTTCTGGCACTTCGCGTTTGATGATAAAGCCTGTTTCTACCCAAAACTGCTTCACCACCGGCCAAACCTTGTCGGCTGGCAAGCTCAACACCAAATAACGTTGGTCGCCTGCACGCGCGATGCGAGCATTGTCGACCTTTGGTAGCAGCGATCCGCCTGCAGAAGCTGGTGCGCTACCTTGTGCTTGACCCGCCGCGCGTTCGCGACTGTAAGCGGAAAATGTGGTGCCTTTGCTTGCGCCATCGGGAATCAGAAAACGATCGTCTGATGTAGGGCTGGTTAAGTCTGGTGGAATTTCTAGCGGGGCGAGCTTTACGCCACCGGAGCGATAATCGCTTTTACCGGTGATCGAGCTAATTGCGCTACAGCCGCTCAAAAAGCTTAAAGACACTGCGACGGCAACTAATTTGGGGCTGGAAAATGTGTGGCGAAGCGACATTGTGTAAGGTCTTTCTTTCTTAATTTCTGCTGCTAAAAATAAAGCTACTGATGCTACAAATTCTACGTTAGCACCTTGGCTTGGCGCATCGCGTCTAGCAAGGTGGCGTGATACTTAGCGTCAAATGGCGTGAGCGGCAAGCGAATGCCGCTTAATATTTTACCCATTTGCTCTAGCGCCCATTTGGTGGGGATAGGGTTCGACTCTAAAAATAGGTTTTGGTGCAATCCTTGCAAAACATTATTTATTTCAATTGCTTTCGCGATGTCACCGTTCAACATTGCGGCGCACATTTGGCTCATCAATGCGGGCGCTACGTTGGCGGTAACTGAAATTGTGCCATGCGCGCCTAACGCCATGAAGGCCACCGTAGTGGCGTCATCACCAGACAATACGGTGAAATTTTTGGGCAGGCGTTTTAGCAAATCAGCACCACGTGCCATATCGCCAGTAGCGTCTTTAATACCGATAATATTAGGCAATTCAGCCAGTTTTAGCACGGTGTCATTAGACACATCAGCAACAGTTCGACCGGGCACGTTGTACAAAATCATCGGCAAATCACAGGCTTCGGCAATTTTCCGGTAATGCAAATACATGCCTTGCTGCGTCGGTTTATTGTAGTAAGGCACCACCGACAAGCCGTAGTCAGCACCTGCAGCTTGCGCGTATTGCGTAAGCAAAATGGCTTCCGTGGTTGAATTAGCGCCTGTTCCGGCAATTACTGGCACTCGGTTAGCCGCGTACTTGACGCAGGCTTTAATTAAATCATTGTGCTCATTAAAATCAACAGTGGGTGATTCGCCCGTGGTACCGACGATAACGATGCCGTTTGTTCCTTGCGCAATATGCCAATTCACCAACGCTTCCAAGCGCGGATAATCCAATGCGCCGTCGGGCAACATGGGGGTAACGATGGCGACAAAACTACCTTTTAAATTGGGCATTGAGTGTAGTGTGGGTTAGAAATAAATGACTGCCGAAGCTGAATCTACAACCCCGTATTTTAACCTATTCACCGCGCTACGGTATTTTTAAACTGCGCATTTGCGCAAGGCGTTTCGAAGCAAGCGCTAACTGAGCTTTACACAGCTCGTAGCGAATCCACAATTTTCATCCGCGCGGCCCGCACGCTGGGGAAGAACCCACCGACCAGCCCCATGATGAGCGAGAAAATCAGTGTTTTTATAATAATGGCTGGCGTGAGTAAAAAGCCGAATGCCAATTGCGAAAATGATTGCGGGTTAAGCGTAGAAATAGTGAGTGATTGCAAAAATGATGCGAACACCAAACCCAAAATGCCACCGACCAAGGCCAACAGCAGCGATTCCGTCAAAAACGCGGCAAGAATACTGCGCCGCTGAAAACCTAGCGCGCGCAAAGTGCCGATTTCGCCAGTGCGATTTGCTACCGATGAATACATTGTCACCATCGCCCCGACCATCGCACCAATGGAAAAAATGACCGATAACACTGAACCTAAAATGGTAATGAAGGTAGAGAGTGCGCGCGATTGATCTTCGTAAAAAATTTGCTCGCGCTTGACGTCCAGCGATAGTCGCACATCATTTTCTACTTCATTTTTTAGCGCCTCAAACTGCTGGGAATCCGCTAATTTAGCCAATGTAGATGAATAATTGATGCGCCTAAATGATTGCATCAGCTGCTCCGCATCACCCCATAATTCAGAATCAAACGCGGATTTTTGCCCGTCAAAACGACCCACCACCAACCATTTGCGCTGCGCAAACGAAAGGGTTTGACCAATTTGCGCGCCCTCAAATTGTTCGGCCACATTTTTGCCGACAATAATTTCTGTGGAACCGGGCCTAAACATGCGCCCTTCAACCAGCTTTACTTGCGGCCGCAAGGTAACGCCGATCGGCAGTAAGCCGCGTATCACCACATTGGATAGGCTGCCGAGCTCACCTTCACCCGCCCGTTTGCGTAGGCTGTTGAGCACCACAATTTCGCGCGACACCAGCGGCGTGCCGTCTGCCGCGCGAGCAATTTGCGGCATGCTTTCGATGAGTGAGGCTTGGTCGCGATAAACGCCGCTTTGAATTTCGGTATCTGAGCCTTTACGGATCATCACCACATTATCAAAGCTGCCGGTACCAACCATGGTTTGCTTTAGCCCGGCATCGAGCATGAGCACAGCGGCGAACACAAACACGACCAGCGCCATGCCCATCG
>JAYUOW010000236.1:0-10496 GCA_043760555.1 Betaproteobacteria bacterium | reverse complement strand
TGAGTTTGATTGCAACGGCAAAAGCCAATGGCCATGATCCGTATGCGTATCTAAAAGATGTGCTCACACGTCTACCCACGCACCCCAATCGTGATATTAACGCGCTTCTACCGCACTGCTGGAAACCAGCTATCGCTACGTCAACTTGAAACCGATGCACCGCTAAAGTGCGGTTGTATAGGTGACTTGGCCGGACGCTTACGTTCTATTGGGGTAAAAAACGGTAAGGCGCGGGGAATGACAAGATCATTAATCAGATCTGGTTCACCCTTCGAAGCGCAAATTGGCTATTCGCGTGCGGTAGTGGATGGTGATTTTATTTTTGTATTTGGAGCTAGCGAGTAATTTAGCAAAATGGCTACTAAAGTTTTAATTTGTCCGAAATAAAATTACATTTATCGGACATAAAGTTTGCTTTTAGTCCGAAAAATCGCTACAATTATCGGACAAATTATTATGTCCAATCTTAAATTTTTCATTGAAGCGCAGGTAAATACATCCCGCTCCGGCGCGGTGTGGGTGCCTGCCGACTTCGCGCATTTGGGCAATCGTGATGCCATTGATAAAACGCTGCAGCGTATGGTGAGTGCTGGTGAGTTGCGTCGCATCGACCGTGGTTTGTACGACAAGCCGATGCTAAATGCGCTAACCAAGCGCCCGACCACGGTGGAGTATCGCGAGGTCATCGGTGCTATTGCGCGACGCGATAAATTACGTATTTTGTTGGATGGCATGACTGCTGCCAATGATCTTGGGCTGACCGACGCTGTGCCAGCACGCGTGATTTTGCACACAGACGCGCGCCGCCGCACCATTCAAGTTGATCAATTGGTTATCGAATTCAAAACAACCGCGGCGAGTCGCCTTTACTGGGCTGGAAGGCCCGCGATGCGGGTTGTGCAAGCACTTTACTGGTTAAAAGACACGATGGCTAGTGATGACGAACTTATTTTGGCTCGGCTGGTGCAAATATTGGGAGACCCTAACCATGGCGCGGCAATAGTGCAGGACTTATTGGATGGGTTCGCCGTATTGCCTACGTGGATGCAAGTATTTTTGCGGCGATTAGAAGCCGTTGAGCAGGGATTGGCAACAATCAATCAGGATGCGCAAACCCAAACTAGAAAGTTGCTATCTCGTCAGAGTCAGAGGCCTCAAGGGGCGATGACTTGAATCCATCCTTCAATCGGATCATCAACGCCAGCGACGCGGAGCAGCGTGATTTGTTTTTAAGTACCGCTACCCAGCTTGGCACGCCGGTGCAAAACGTTGAAAAGGACTTTTGGGTTTGTTGGACGCTCGATTTATTGTTCAATGGATTGAATGCGAGCGAACCGCGATTACTTTTTAAAGGGGGCACATCGCTGTCAAAAGCATTTGGTTTGATCGCGCGATTTTCAGAGGATATCGATATTACGGTTTTTAGAAATGACTTAGGGCAGGCTACGAGCGTCGCGGATTTACAAGTTCTCAGTGGCAAAAAGCGGCGCACACAATTGGATGCGATTCGTAACGCTTGTCGAGCCTACGTTACCGGTGCGATGATGAAGCAGTTTAACGATGTTGCGAGTATCGTCATTGCAAATCAGCGCTTTCGTTTGGAGCTTGATCCCAGCGATAAAGACGGTCAGACGATCTTGTTTTGGTACCCTACCGTTACCGCAACATCAAGTGATTACGTGCGCTCGGCGGTGAAGATCGAATGCGGCGCTAAATCGGCATTAGATCCAAATATTGCCGCGAAGGTGAGGCCTTACGTCGCCACAAACTTGATAGATCTAAATTTAGACGTCGAAAATATTGTTACCGTGATGCCCGAGCGCACGTTTTGGGACAAGGTCATCATTGTGCACGGACTACAACAGTGGTTTGCTCGGCGTGGTGAATTGCGGCACGGCGGGCAGCGCGTTTCGCGCCACTATTATGATATTCATCAATTAATGCTGGCCCCGCTCGCGAAGGAATGGCAAGCGAATCGCAGCTTGGCCAGCGACTGCGCACAGCACGCGCAGCTATTTTTTAGTAACGCGGATTTTGGCCTAGAGTATGCTCGGTCTGGCTCCTACACCTTGGTACCGAACGCTGGCATGCGTGCCGCGCTTGCTAGAGATTACGCGGCGATGTCAGGCATGATTTTTGGTGAGAGGTTGGCGCTAGATGAAATACTTGTTAGCGTTGAGCGACTGGAGCAAGTAGTTAATCATCCCTTTGGAATAACGCAATGACAGGATTCCCTCCCATCCCCCGCGCCACCTACCTACGCGGTGCCGCTTGGGGCATCGGCGCAATATCCATTTGGGTGGGTTGGATTTTACTTACCCGATTTGGCGTGACGACAAACCTAAACGCTTACGACATTACCGCGTTGCGTTTTGCTTGCGCAGGCTTGATTTTGCTGCCTTTAGCGATTAAATATGGTTTCCCAATTGCACAAATTGGCTGGCTTAAATTTATAATTATTTGCGCAGGCGCTGGTGTGCCATATGTGTTGATCGCCTCAAGCGGTTTGGGCTTTGCGCCCGCGCGACATGGCGGGGCGCTGATTCCGGGCACCATGCCGCTCTGGGCGGCGATTATTTCAATGTTGTTTTTGGGCGAAAAAATATCGAAAGCACGGCGTTTTGGGTTGTGTTTAATTCCGGTGGGCATCGCGTTTTTATTGGGTGTGGGCTTGGCGGATTTTTCTACCATGATGCAGCAGGGCTATTGGCGCGGGCATTTGCTGTTTTTGTGCGCTGCAATTTGCTGGGCGTCGTACACCAACGCGCTGCGCGCGTCGGGCTTATCGGCATTGCACGCTACGGCGATGGTGGCGGTGGTGTCGGCGGTGTTTTATTTGCCAATTTACGCGCTATTTTTACCGCACAATTTAGCGGCCGCACCGTGGGGCACGATTGTTATTCAAACCGTGTTTCAAGGCGTGTTTGTCAGCATCGTTTCGATGATTGCTTATGCCCGCGCGGTAGAAATATTAGGCGCGTCATTGGGCGCTAGCTTTGCATCGCTGGTGCCAGTAGCAGCCATGTTGGCGGCCATTCCCTTGTTGGGTGAAGTACCTACTTTGATTGATTGCGTCGGCATTATCATTATTACCATTGGCGTGTTTTTTGCCTCAGGCGCGTCAGCTATATTTAAGAAATAAATAATGCTTGAAGACGCCCGTATTTAGGGCGTCTTCAGCCTATTTATCACGCATAATTTGTGCGTAATTTGCGCACGATGCGCGGTGTGGAGGATAATAGCGGAATGAATCCACATCACGCCACTGCAGTGCCCGAAGCCGCAAAGTCAGTTAATTCAGCTAAAGCGCCCAAATTCCCCATCGTCAAAACCTTATTGCCCTACCTAGCCGATTTTAAATGGCGGGTTGCGTTAGCGGTAAGTTTGCTTATCTGCGCCAAGTTAGCCAACATTAGCGTGCCGCTGATCATGAAGCAGATTGTTGATGCGCTAAACAAGCCTGCTGATTTAACCAACGCCGTGTTGGTCGTGCCAATCGCCTTGCTGGTGGGCTATGGCTTGTTGCGGCTATCCAGCACCTTGTTTGCCGAGCTGCGCGACATGGTGTTTGTAAAAGTGACGCAGCGGGCGATGCGCCGCATTGCGCTGCAGGTGTTTCGGCATTTGCATGCATTGAGCCTACGCTTTCACCTTGACCGGCAAACCGGTGGCGTCACGCGTGATATTGAACGCGGCACGCGCGGTGTTTCTACGCTGATGTCTTACATGCTGTTTAGCGTGATTCCGATTATTTTTGAAATTACGCTGGTCACGGTATTGTTGGCTGCCAAGTTTGATAAATGGTTTGTCATCATCACGCTTTGCGCTATCGCGCTGTACATCGTAACCACCATCAGCATCACCGAATGGCGCACTAAACATCGGCGGCAGATGAATGAAATTGATTCTAAAGCCAACACCAAAGCCATTGATTCGTTGCTAAATTATGAAACCGTAAAATACTTCGGCAACGAAGAATTTGAAGCCAAACGCTACGATAAAAACCTACAAAATTACGAAGCTGCAGCCAGCAAAACTGAAATGTCGCTTGGGCTTTTAAATGGTGCGCAAAGCATGGTCATCGCCACCGCAGTCACATTGCTTATGTGGCGCGCGGCAGATGGCATCGTGCAAAAGCAACTCACCTTGGGTGATTTGGTGATGGTCAATGCGCTGCTAATTCAGTTATACATTCCGCTTAATTTTTTAGGTGTGATGTATCGCGAAATTAAGCAAGCCATGATTGATATGGAAAAAATGTTTGGCCTGCTCGGGCAAAATAGAGAAGTACAAGATAGCCCAAACGCCGCGCCAATAGCGCTTCGCGGGGCATCTATTGAGTTTGACAACGTTAATTTTGGCTACGATAGCCGCCGCCAAATTTTGCACGACATCTCGTTTAAAGTGCCTGCAGGCAAAACTGTTGCGGTAGTGGGTGCTAGCGGCGCGGGTAAATCAACTTTATCGCGCTTGATGTTCCGGTTTTACGATGTGGGCATGGGCGTCGACAAAAGCGATGCTGAGCTACAAATCGCCAGTGGCAGAATTTTGATCGACGGCCAAGATATTCGCGACGTCACCCAAACTAGTTTACGCGCAGCACTCGGTATCGTGCCGCAAGATACGGTACTGTTCAACGACAGTATCTTCTACAACATCGCCTACGGCGCGCCTGAAGCTACGCGTGAAGCAGTGGTAGAAGCAGCGCGCAGAGCCCACGTATTGGGCTTTATCGAAGCGTTACCAGACAAATTTGAATCCACGGTAGGCGAGCGTGGCTTGAAGCTATCCGGTGGCGAAAAACAGCGCGTGGCCATTGCCCGCACCCTACTTAAAAACCCCGCCATATTTATATTTGACGAAGCCACATCCGCACTCGATTCCAACACCGAAAAAGCCATACAAGCCGAATTAAGAGAAATCGCCAAAGACCGCACCACCTTAGTCATCGCGCATCGCCTATCCACGATTGTGGACGCAGACGAAATTTTAGTGATGGAAGCCGGCCGCATCATCGAGCGCGGCAACTTTGAAAGTCTAATGGCACAAAACGGAAAATTCGCCCAAATGTGGCGCCTGCAGCAAGAAGAAAATCGCGACGCGGTGCAATAGCGGCTGCTGTTAAAATAGAGCTTCATGCTAAACCCAACGAAATAGAAATTGGAAATCGAAATGACTCAAGAAATAACCAAAGAAATCGACGTAAAAGGCCTAAATTGCCCGCTGCCAATTTTGCGCGCGAAAAAAGCCTTATCCGAATTAGAATCCGGCCAGATTTTAAAAGTAACCGCAACCGATCCAAGCTCGGTGAAGGACTTTGCGGCCTTTTGTAAGCAGACAGGAAACGCGCTGATTTCTAGCGTGGAGACGGCGGCAGATTTTGTGTTTGTGATTGCGAAGCGGTAGGGTTTGATGCAGATTTGATGGCTGGAGACGCCCTAAATTAGGGCATCTTCAGGCAGTCAAATTTATGCCCACTAGCGTTCTTTCTCTAATCCTAAGCATCGGCTAATAATTTCAACCTTCGATATCAGGCGTGATTCTGCCACCGCTGTTTTGAGCATCGATTTTTCAGCCGGTGATAAATTGCTCAAGTCACCACCTTCAAAATACACCAAGGCTTTTAAACATTCGCTGGGTTGAAAGCGCTTACCAAACAATGCATTGGCACCGCCTAAACCGTCGTAAAGGGTGGTACCTGCAGCTAACATCGCGGCAATGTCTCGGTAGTCCTTTGCCTCCACGCGTTGCATGATTACTTTTAGTTTAGTCGCCATCAGGTCGTCTAGCGAAGCGACTAGCATTACGCCATCGGCTGTCATTTGGGGCGTGCCAATTCTGCCGAAGTCGATTGTCGAAAAAAACGATACTTTCACGGGTGGCGCGTTGCCGATACTTGCTAACACGGTGAGGGTGTTTTTGTCTTCTTGGATCGTTGTGGCAGCTGTCATGAAAGGAAGCTGCGCACTGATCGTCGTTTTGTTAAGTGGTGCTTCGCTAAAAAAGTCGAAATCTATGGATGTGCGGTGGCCAAGGCGCAACGCAATCGCGGTGCCGCCATACAGCACGAAGCCCAATTCTTTCGCGGCGCTTAGTTGCGGCCAGAGCGCTTGCTGTGCGGACGGAAGAACTTCCGTGCGCGGGCTAAAAACAGCTTGATTTGTCATCACTCCACCCGCCGCACCGGCATCGGCGGTACGCAATCAATCTCCGCGAGATTCAACCGATAATGCCAAAAGTGCCAAGACTTTGGGCTAAATTGACCAATTTCTGCCGTTTGAATTGCACCACGCAATGCGGCTTCACCGACTAATTCGGTTAGCGTCAACACATCATCGTATTCACCTATATTCATCACTTGCGCGATGACTTTTTGAGGGTACGCAACGGCTTCCTCCGGTGTTTTCCACCACACGTATTTTCTTGCGAAGGGCAACAGTGCTTCTGGGTTTACACTCATTTTTTATCCCTTCATCTCATGGGTTTAACGTTAGTGTACCGGATAAATCTTACGCCTACCCCGCAGCCAATCCCGCAAACCCCGCCACCATGCCGCAAGCCGCGAATAATCTGCGTTTACGGTCTTTTTCGCCGAGTAATGTGGTGCCTAAAAGTGCTGCAAAAAGTATCGATAATTCTCTGGCTGGTGCCACGTAGCTAATCGGTGCCATTTGCATTGCGTACAGCACAAAAATGTAGCCGAGCGGGCCCATGATGGCTACGCCCAGCACAGCGCGGCGTTGGTTTTGCCACGCGAGTTTCATGCCACCCGGATCGCGTTTGGCGGCGTAGGGCATTAGCATGCAAACGCGCATTAAATTTGCGCCCCAATCGAATACGATGGGGGCGATTAAAAACACCGCGATGGCCTGCTTGTCCCACAGCGTGTAGCAGGCGATTAAGGCACCGGTGATGAGGGCAAATTTTATGCTGCGGGCGGCTTTGGAGTCGCGTAGTTTGCGTGGGTCTCCAGTAAGGAATAGGGCGGAGATGCCTATCAATAGGGCGCCTCCAGCTGCTATTGCACTCATGCGCTCGTTGAAAAATGTGCAGGCGACGATAATAGTGAGCAACGGGCCAGTGGCTCTGGCTAGTGGGTACACCACCGATAAATCTCCGCCTGCGCGATACATGCGGTCAAGCATTTCAGAGTAAAACGAATGGATGATGGCAGAGCCTAATATCATGCCGACGTGCGACCATTGTGGGGTGTAGTTGGTGTAGAAAATAATGTATAGCGCAGGTGCGGTGAGCAGCGCGGTGCTGATGCCGGACGCTAATGTCACCAAGCCGATTCCGCCACCGCTGGTTTTAAGCAAGTAATTCCAACACGCATGCAACATGGCCGCGCAGACGACTAAAGTTAAAGCTAGGGCGCTCATGATATTGCGCTGCTTACCGTGTTGGCAGCAATCAAAACTTCTCCGGCCGCAGCACCGCGACATCCGCAATAAACATGCTTACTGAAAAATTAGCGCAGTATCGATTGAGCACGTGCTCAGCAATGGCCTCTGCTACATCATTGGTGCAAATAATTTCCATGCGTATCGAGCGATTGCCTTCCCAGTCGGCTTCGCGCGTGCCGTGCGCACCGCCGCCGCGCACGTCCATCACCGTGTAGCCGTGTGCGCCGAATTGTTTGATGTCGCGCACTAGAAATTTTTCTAATGCGGATTCACCGATGATGACTAATAATTTTTTTTCGAATGTTTGCATGAACGCACGTATTTTTTAGCCAATTATCGAGGTAAAAGTTGCTCAAGCCAATTGGCAAATTGCAGATAAAGCGGAATGCCAAGGGTAATATTAAACGGAAACGTAATGCCCAGCGCCGCACCAATCGATAGCGTCGGATTGGCTTCCGGTATCGCGATACGCATAGCAGCGGGGGCTGCGATGTAGGATGCGCTAGCGGCCAACGCACCCATAATGGCCATGCCGCCCACGCTTAAGCCCATTGCGCGGCCTACGCACACGCCGATGGCCGCAAAAATAATCGGCACAATCACACCGAAACCCAGTAAAAACCAACCTGCGCGGCGTAAATCAGCAATACGGCTGGCCGCTACCAAACCCATTTCTAGTAAAAATAATGCCAGTACGCCTTTGAATAAATCAAAAAATAATCCGCGCATGGGATCGATGCCTTCAGGCCCGCTCATCCAGCCAATGAGCAATCCACCGCCGAGCAATACAATGCTTTTGCCTAAGAATATTTCGTGCGCTAATGCAGGCCACGAGATGTCGCGTTTTTGGTGCAAGCGCGCCAGCAAAATACCCACCACAATGCCAGGCACTTCCAGCAGGGCCACAAATAGCGGCATATAGCTTTCAAACCCGACGCCCGCTTTAAGTAAGTACGCGGTGGCCACCGCAAAAGTGACGACGCTAACTGAGCCGTAGTGCCCCGCAATCGATGCCGCATTGGCTTGCGATAGGCCGCCTAAACGCCGCAATACCGGATAAGCCAGCAACGGCAACGCACAGCCCATTAAAATCGCGCCTAGCGCCTGCGGTGCGACGTGCATTATTGGTTGGCGTGCTAGCTCAACGCCACCTTTTAAGCCGATGGCCAAGAGTAAATAAATGGATAGCGTTTCATACAACGCTTCGGGTAGCTTTAGGTCAGACTTGGCGAGTCTGGCGGCGACACCTAATAAAAAGAATAATACGACGGGATCCACGGGGCAATTTAGTCATTAGCAAGGCGATCAGATTAGCACGCGTTTCGGGCTGCGGCGCGTGGATGCGCTAAAATTCAATGATCTGCGCGAGACCATCGCAAAAACACCGCGCCCAAGATATGGCATGAAATTTTGATCTAAGGAAATGACTATGCAAGTAACTGTTTTAGGTGCTGGAATACTCGGCGTGACCACGGCGTGGTACTTGCGCCAGCAGGGTCACGATGTGATTGTGATTGATCGGCAACCCGCCCCAGGCCTTGAAACTAGCTTTGCTAACGGCGCACAAATTTCAGTTTCACAATCAGAACCATGGGCTGCTCCCGGTGCGCCATTTAAGGTGCTGAAGTGGTTATTTAAGCCTGATGCACCGCTGCTGTTTCGGCCTAAGTTAAGTTGGCATCAATTGTCGTGGGGGCTATTATTTTTGCGTGAATGCACCAGTGCGCGCTATCGGCACAACATTCAGCAAATGGTGAATTTAGGGCTTTACAGTCGATCATCTTTAAAAGAACTGCGCGATGAAACTGGCATTGATTACGATCAACTCACCAAAGGTATTTTGCAGTTTTATACCGACGAAAAAGAATACAAAAACGCCTGCGGTGCTACTGCTGTGTTGCGTGAAGTTGGCATTGAACGTGAAGAGATTTCAGCTGATGCTGCAGTGAAGATAGAACCCGCATTGGCGCACATCCGCAGCCAATTGGTGGGTGCGTTTTATGCTGAACATGATGAATCAGGTGATGCCTATAAATTCACGGTGGAGCTAGCCAAACTGTGCGAAAAAGCAGGCGTGCAATTTAGATATGAAACCAGCATTGAAGCCATCAATACCGAAGGCGATAGAGTGCTTAGTGTGCGGGTGTTGGCTGAAAAAAATCAAGCTGTTGAAACCGTAAAATCCGATGCGTTTGTGTGTGCTTTGGGCAGTTACAGCACCTTGACCTTAAATAAAATAGGCGTAAATATTCCGGTGTATCCTGCCAAAGGTTATTCGGCCACATTGTCTACCGCAGGCTTCAGCGGCGCGCCGTCAGTTAGCTTGACCGACGACGCCTATAAAATTGTGTTCTCCCGTGTGGGTGAGCGCATGCGCATCGCGGGCACGGCCGAGCTCGCGGGCTACAACACAGAGCTAAACATGGTGCGCTGCGAGGCGTTGGTAAAGCGCGCGCGCGAGCTTTTCCCCGGTGCGGCGGACTACGATAATCCGCAATATTGGACTGGCCTGCGTCCCGCCACACCGTCAAACTGCCCGCTAATTGGTCGCACGCAAAAGTTTAAAAATTTATATTTAAACACCGGTCATGGCACCTTGGGCTGGACTGAAGGCTGCGGCTCCTCGCGCGCCTTGGCTGATTTAATGAGCGGTAAAAAACCGAATGTAGATTACGAATTTTTAGGATCATAAGCCTTGAACACATTGCCAGTAACACTCGCGGACGTTAAAGCGGCGCACGCCGCCATTGCTGGCCATGTGCAAAATACGCCGTGTCAGTATTCGCGCACCTTGTCTGAAATTACCGGTGCGCAAGTTTATTTAAAGTTTGAAAACCATCAATTTACTGCCAGCTTTAAAGAACGTGGCGCGCTCAATAAGCTTATTTCTTTAACTGATAAAGAGCGCAAGAGTGGCGTAATTGCTGCCTCTGCAGGCAATCATGCACAAGGCGTTGCGTATCACGCTACCCGTTTAGGCATACCTTCGGTCATCGTCATGCCGCAAAATACCCCGCATGTAAAAGTGGATATGACGGAGCGCCACGGCGCGCAAGTGGTGTTGTTTGGCGATAGCTTTGACGATGCCAA
>JAYUOW010000235.1:0-10522 GCA_043760555.1 Betaproteobacteria bacterium | reverse complement strand
AGAGGTAATTTGTACGTGCCGTTGCGATGGTAGGTGTCGATAAAATTAAGGCCGATGGCGGTGGCTTTAAGCCGCACTTCGCCAGCTGCGGGCTCGCCTACCGTAACTTCTTCCCACTTCATTACTTCAGGGCCACCGTGTTGGTGAATACGCATGGCGTAGGTCATGTAAATCTCCTTTAAGAATTAGCTTATGTAGGCGCGCATGGCTTGAAGCTTGGCCGTATGAATCGCTTCAGGGATACGCGGGGGGGGTAAATCTTTGATGATGTCTGGTACCGACAAACTTTGCAGAACTCGCAATGCGCCCTGCAAATACTCAACTTGTGGATACGGTGTGGCTTCAAAACCCAAGCGACCAAAATGATCGCAAGCGCAAGCTTGCAAAATTAGCGTGAAGCGATCTGGCCTGCGTATTGCATCGGTAGCGTTAAGTAGCTCGACCAACTTTTTTTCTTTCAACTCACGCGCCTGGTGCACGTGCGCGTGCCAGCGGGCGGCCTGCTCGGCAACGTCGCGAATGTCGGCGGGTACACGCAGGCGCGCGCACAGTGTTTTTACTAGCTCGGCGCCCGTGGCCTCATGCCCCGGATGCGCGGGCAAATGCTCTGGCTTCGTTAAACCTTTGCCTAAGTCATGCAGCAAAGCAGCCACCCGCACGGCCAAAGGATAGTGCTGCGCGGCGGCGTAATCCAGTACCATCATAATGTGGATGCCGGTATCAATTTCTGGGTGCGGTTTTGGCTGCTGTGGCACACCCCACAAACAATCAAGCTCGGGCATGATGCGCTGCAACGCGCCGCAGGCACGTAAGGCGACAAACATGCGCGAAGGCTGATCTTCCATCAAGCCTTTGGCAAATTCTTGCCAGACTCGTTCGGCCACCAGCGCATCAACCTCACCTGCTTGCACCATCGAAATCATCAGCTGCATGGTTTCCGGCGCAATTTCAAAACCGAAACGCGCGGCAAATCTGGCGACGCGCAAGATACGCACTGGGTCTTCGGCGAAGGCCGGCGCCACATGCCGCAACACGCCGGCTTTAATGTCGGCAGCGCCGTTGAAGGGATCAATCAGAGTGCCGTCTTTGGCGCGGGCAATGGCGTTGATGGTTAAATCGCGACGGGCTAAATCTTGCTCTAGCGTAATCTCTGGAGCGGCGTGAAAAACAAAGCCTTTGTAGCCGGGTGCAGTTTTGCGCTCAGTGCGCGCCAAGGCATATTCGGCGTGGGTTTCGGGGTGCAGAAAGATAGGAAAATCACCACCAACGGGGCGATAGTTTGCCGCCAACATTTCTTCTACCGTGGCACCGACGACGACGTAATCATAGTCTTGCACTGTGCGACCCAAAAGTGCATCCCGCACGGCACCACCCACTTCATAAACTTCCATGCTGATACCTACTCGCGTCCCGCGCAGTTACGTAAATTTTGATACCGCGCGCGACCCGAAATGCGATCTTTTGCGGCACCCAAATAAGTCGGCACCACGCTTGAAAGCGCGCTTGGCGTAAACCCAAAAACGGCTGGAAACGGCGCGCTACTTACGTTGGGTAGCGACATTGATTTTACGTTGTCGCGAGTGATTACTTTGCCCGGCAAATGTTCAAAAATAGTCGCCTGCAAGTTTGACAAACCAGCGCCTAAACCAATAACCAACCGACGCTTACCAAGCGTAGCTGCCACAAACTGCAGTAACTGCTTTAGGGTACAAACTTCCGGCCCACAAAGGTTATAAAACTGCCCGAAGGTGCCCGTATTTAGGGCGCTTTCAGCCACTGCGTGCGCTACATCTTCGACCCAAATCGGCTGAAATTGCGCATCGGGCGAACCCAGTGGAATAAATGGAAACACCGCAAACATGCGGGCGAATAAGTTTAAAAAGGCATCGCCTTCACCAAACACCACCGACGGGCGAAACACGGTGAGCGCGGTAAATTTTGTGAGCGCTACGCGCACCGCTGCCTCGCCTTTGCCGCGTGACTTTAAATAATCACTGACGCCATTTTCGTCCGCATTCAGCGCACTCATATGCAACAAACGGGGTGTTTTGCTGGCCGCGCAAAGCTCGGCTACCATTTTTGGAAACTGCACATGCACGCGATCAAAATCACCGTGCAAAATACCGATTAAATTAACCACGCAATCGGCATTGGCGACTAAGCGTTGCAAGGTGGCGCGGTCAAACACATCTGCCGTCACCACGTCGCAGGCGGGCAACATCGTCAAATGTTTGGCGCGATCGCGGTTGCGCGTGGGCACAGTAATTTCAAAGCCGCGCTTAGAAAATTGCTCCGCAATGGCGCTGCCGATAAAGCCCGCGCCGCCTAAAATAAGTATTTTTTTAATTTGCATATAAACCCTATTTCAACGCATTGGGCGCAGGTGCCGTAGTGGATACCGAAACCGCAGCTACTGCAGGCATGTCCACTTCCACCAAGGCCGATGTACCAGCACCGCTGCGCCCGGGCACGGTGCCCACCATGCGCTTGATACTCAACGCTGTAGATGCCCCATTGGCGGACTGCGCCAGCCGATTGGCATAAAACCATTGATTGGCAAAAACCTTTTTCACATAATCGCGCGTTTCATTAAACGGAATGCTTTCTGCATAAATTGCGCCTTCCATCGGCGCCTCACCGCGCCAGCGTCGCGCACGACCTGGCCCCGCGTTGTAGGCTGCAGTGGCTAAAATTGGGTGACCTAGATCATCGAGCACATGACGCAAATAAAAAATGCCAAGCTTTAAATTTACGTCCACATCAACCGTGCGTGCCAACGTAAAGTTAGGCACTGCCGCTTGCTTGGCCGCCCACGTGGCGGTCGCAGGCATCAACTGCATCAGCCCCATAGCACCCACCCGTGATTTTACTTCTTGCATGAAGCGGCTTTCTTGACGAATTAGGCCATACACCCACGCTTCTTCCATGCTGTATTTTTGCGCCAAAGGCTGCAATAAAGTGCGATGCGGAATAGGAAAGCGCTGGGCAAAATTATGTACCGTTGCGGTGCGTTCTGCCGCTGCAATGGCGCGATCTGGTGCTTGCATGGCTACCGCATAATCGGCGGCAGCATGAATTTCTACATCGGTCAAACCACGCATCGCAAACGCCCATTCACGCAAGGCTTCTGACTTATATTCCCAATAATAGAGTTGCAACGCACGCTGCACATTGGCGCGGGCAGCAATCGCATCAACATCCGCTTTTGAGTGCGCATGCGCATGTGCGTGCCACGTAGGGCTGGGCATACGGCCGACTTGTTCGGCGGCGAGCAGGCCATAAAAATTATTTTCTTTCGCTAATTCTTCAAATAACGGCTGGGCTTTTGCGGCGTGATTTTGCGCCAAGTGCGCGCGCGCATGCCAGTAACGCCACGCGCTTTCGCGTTGCTCAAGCTCAGTCATCGCGGCGATGCCCGCCAGCACGCCATCCCAATCAAGCGCACGCAAACTGGCACGCACTTTCCAGCCCGCTTGGGTGTCACTTAAATCAGTGGCCTTCGCACGCTTATAAAACCCTACCGCGCGCGGGTCGTGTTGCATGGCCGCCGCCAAGCCCAAATCTGCCCAGCCTTGGGCGCTATCAGCATCACTAAATTGGCCGGACGCCTTTGTCATCCATGCCACTGCGGGCTCCAGCTTTACGCGGCTATGGCGTTGCAGGGCATACATCGTTGCCGCTACTTGTTCAGGGGCAGAAATTGCACCTTTTTGCTTCGCCAAATAACCACCCGCATCACCCATTGCGCCATCAAGCTGACGACTAAATCGTTCTGCTTGCGAGTCATTTTTTAGCACACTCGCAGTTTTACGTGCGTCGGTGGTGGCGTTGTTATTGAGCAGCGCGTGCACGCGTTGCCACACTTCTTTTTGGGTAGGGAAAGCCCCATTACTGGCTAGCAATTTAGTGGCCGCGTAACAAGCATCCGCACCTACTTTTTCGCTAGTCCACCACGCTTTTACATCGGCCAACATAGTGCGGTCTTGCGGATTAAGCAGCAATTTCCGTTGCCAATTTAGGCAACTGACCTCCGTGTCTTCTTGCTGCAATCGCGGAAACTCATCGATAAATTGCTGCCACTCACCCTGACGGCCTAACAAACGCAATTGATCACGTCGCAACAAATCGCTTAAAGGAGAATCTGGAAAACGTTGGGTAAATTTTTTAATTTGGCCCGACGTATCTTGGGCAAATGCTGCTTTCTGCGTAAGCTGTGCGGTAAGCCACCAATACTGTACGTAACTTTCCAGCAAATGGCCGCTAAACTTCGTGCGCAGATTGTTTAAGGTTGGTATATCCTGCTTTTGAAACGCGGTGCTGGCGGCTTGAAAATCAAGCTGAATTTGTGTAGGCGCAACCCCGTCTTTCGGCTTAATAGGCGCGGCGATTACGGCTGTTGCAGTAAGTGCAACAGCTGCTAAACTCAATATAAATTTGTGCGCATTCATGTTTGTAGCCATTTTAATTAAAGCAATTATTGCTGCCATTGCTTGCGATACTTGCCTTTGATAGGCCGATAAAAATTAACCATTTGTGCTAAATCAAACGCCACTTGCTCAGGTGCTGCACCAGACGGGATATAAACCTGGTCAAACGCAATTACGCGCTGTTCGAAATCAAAATAGCCCAACACAATCGGCACATTTGCTTGCCGCGCCACATGCAGAAAGCCAGAACGAAACCCCGCAGTGAGTGTCCGCGTGCCTTCAGGCGACAGGGCATAAATAAGTTTATCGCGCGCGGCAAATTCCGCCACCAATGCCCCCACTAAACCATTTGCAACACGCCGATCAACCGGAATGCCACCGATGGCTTTTAGCCAAACTGAAAACGGCCAAAAAAACAAACTGTGCTTGCCCGCAAACGTCAGCCGTAAATCTAGCGCCCACATCACCATCACACCGAGCGGAAAATCCCAATTAGTGGTGTGAGGGGCAATAGAAATAACTATTTTCGGGCAATCTGGCAACGAACCTGCTACGCGCCAACCCACTATTTTCATCACCGTACGGCCAATAAATTTACACACCACCCGATTGCCGCGCGGCAACTGCGCTGGGTATTTAAACTCCGCCGCCGTGAACACCGGCAAATGGCGCGTTGCCGCTTGCAAGGGTGGGTGCGCGGATAGAATCTGACCGGTGCTTGGTGTGGTTTCCATTATTTAGCCACTCTTCAACGCACCTTAAGCCTTGCTTTGCTTTACTGCTTGTAACGCCTCTTGCAACGTATCTTCCGACAACGCATTCACGCTAGCCGCCACCGCTTCAGCCAAGGGAATGGCAGACATTGGCAGCTTCGCGATATTGGTGCTTTCTACCAGCTTGGCAGCAGCACCTGCTACCAGCAATAGATGGACGCGGTCAGCCATTAAAAGTTCAATTTGGCTACGCAACATTGATGCGTCTGCGGTAGCGTGGGGAGTGGTTTTTTGCATGGTGAGCTACTCTCTTATGTTGTAAATTTGGAACTCGATAAGTGCTTATTATGCAACGGCTGAGCGCTGTGTGCGTAAGCATTGTGTTGGTTTGCACAAGCTCGGTTTATTTGCTGCTTTAGAAGCGCAAGAAGCGGCGCGTTGGCACAAATAGGGAAGGCTGAAGATGCCCTAAAATAGGGTGTCTTCAGCCTGCAAAACGGGATAAAAAGCCCTGCCTAGCGCGCGTCATCCGCATTAAACCAGCGCACCAAAAAATACGCCAAAGCCGCCCCAACGCATTGGGCGGCCACAAAACCGGCAATATCGGCGGGTGCGATACCAGCAAAGGTGTTGCTAAACGCACGGGCGATGGTGACTGCCGGATTGGCAAAACTGGTCGATGCGGTGAACCAGTAGGCGGCGGTGATGTAGCAAGCAACCATCGCGGGCACCGCTTTGGCCGCCGTTTTGCTGCCCTGAAATATGACTAAAATTAGCCCAAACGTGGCGACGACATCACTCAAAATTTCAGCATTGCTATTGCGTTGATGGGTAGAAAATTGCAGCACCGGCAAGGCAAACATCAAGTGGGTTAACCACACCCCAGCAATGCCACCAATAGTTTGTAACGACCCGTAAATAGCGGCGTCCCGGCCACTCAGCTGTTTTTGCCGCCACGCGACAATGCTGACTACTGGATTAAAATGCGCACCGGATATGGGCGCGAAAAGACAAATTAAAGCATAGAGGCCGCAGCCGGTAGCAATGGCATTTGCCAGTAGCGCAATGGCCACGGCTCCGGAAACGGGCGGCACTGCTAGTGCACCACTCAAGCGTTCGGCCATGATGCCTGAACCCACTACAATGCAAAGCAACATTGCGGTGCCCAGCGCTTCGGCACAATAGCGCCTTCCAGACGAATACCCGTGTTTCATGCTGGGGTTGTTGGGGCAAATGTAGCGAGCTTGTCTGCTAAACTTGGCGCGGCAAGTTCTTCATCACTCAACGCAATTAACTGCATGATCGGCACTTTAATTAAGCCGAAAGTTTTAGCAAATGCCACGCGCCGTTCTGCATCGTTACTACCTTGCGTGGAAGGGTCGGCAAAACCCCAGTGCGCGGTTGCTGGGTGACCTAGCCAAATGGGGCAAACTTCATTGGCAGCGTTATCGCAAACGGTGATAATGATGTGCATTTTTGGCGCGGCCTCTGCGCTAAATTCATCCCATGATTTACTGCGGATGTTGGCCAACGGATAGCCCACCGCCACAGCTTGTTCCACCGCGAAGGGATTAGGCTTGCCGCTGGGAAAACTACCGGCGCTAAAACCCTTGAAGCGACCCGCACCAAACATGGTCAGAATCGCTTCTGCCATTACTGACCGCGCAGAATTATGGGTGCATAAAAACAGCACATTGACAACCCCATCAACCATTGCAAAAGCCCGTATTTAGGGGCTTTGCAGCTAGTTTAGGCATCGCAATTGCAACGGTTTTCGGCGCGCAACATGCGTTTGCTGATACCGCTACTTCAGGCTTCACTTCGATTGCGGATGCAGCCGCCGACTCACCATTAAAAAACGGCACAGTACCTAAAGAATGAAAGCTTTCCCACGCGATACCCGATGGGTCTTGCACCCAATATTTATCCGATTTCACATAGCAACAATTAGCACCTTCTTCAGCCACTATCGCGCTATCGGCCGCCTGCAAACGTGTATGTATTTCGGCAAGCTCGTCGGCAGATTCAGCTTGCATGCCAAGGTGGTTAATACCGGTGGCAGCACCGCGGGCGGAAATGGCAAAATTAATGCGCGGATCTTCCAGCATCCATTTGGCGTAATCCGGCTTTTGAACTGTGGGCGCTGCGCCAAACATGGCGGCGTAAAACTGAATGCTTTGATCTAAATTTGCGACACCTACGTGCACGTGGAAGCGTTTCATTTTGTGGCTCCGGTAAATTTAAACTGCGGTTGATCGTGTTTTTGGCTTGCAGACAACGCTTGCAACTTCATTGCTGGCGCAGGGAATTCCTTGGCAACAATTTTCAGTAAGGTAGGTCAGCACCTGTGCAACCGTGACGAAATTAGCGGCATAAATAATTGATCTACCCACCGGCGTCGCGGTTGTTAAGCCCGCGTTGGTGAGCTCTTTTAAGTGGAACGATAAGGTGGCGTTTGCCAGCCCCAGCGCCTGCGCAATCGCGCCGACAGCCATGCCATCGGCGCCCGCTTGCACCAGCAATCGAAATATCGCCAATCGCGATTCTTGTGCCAGTGCGCCCAATGCTTGTACGATGTATTTAGTTTCCATATTTCCAATAATATAGAAATAAAAAACGTATTGCAAGGTGTTTTTGCAGCTTTTATCACCGCGACTTTGCGCGCATGAAGCTGCAATCAAACCGTCATATTGCAGCGTTAAGCTTCGTGATTCACATCAATCAAACTTGGGGAATTAATATGAAGACAATCTATACGGCCACTGCAGCAATTGCTATCTTGACTCTCGCTGGCGGCTGCGCCACGACGAACCCTGCTGTGGGTGGATTAGAAACAGAAAAACTGGTGCGCTATGACTGCGAAGGCAAAGATATTAGCGTGCGTGCAGCAGATGATTTTTCTAGCGTGCGTGTGCGCACCCATGAAGGCTCGGTAAATTTAGATCGTGCGGAAAGTGGCGAATTTAAAGGTGACGGCTGGACATTAAAAACAGCAGGCGGTTTAAGCTTGATGCATAAAGATAAAGTTGTAGCGAGCAATTGCAAGAAAGAAGCGTAATTCGCAAACATTGGCGCTGTAACACCTATAATCTCCTCCGTTGAGTGCCTGTAGACGCCCTATTCTAGGGCATTTACAGGCATTTTTTTCGCCCAAAATTCTGTTACTTACCGCTCGCAATCCACTTCAACGCAGCTGCCATTTCCAAGTCTGCGCCTGCAACGCGCGCGGCAAACGTTTGCGGCACCGCGACATCAGGCATCACGCCCGCATCGGGCTGCGCTGCGACGGGCTCAGCTGAAAGTAGCGGAATGTCTACGGCCACGCCGGAATTAGGTAGCGTTACCCACGCGATTTGCCCGCTATTTAAGCCGCGCTTGTTGCCCGTGGTGGCTTGACCAATCAAGGTAGCAGCACCAGTTTGCTTCAGTATTTCGGCTAATTGAAACGTGGCGGAGCTATTTTCAGCACCGATTAAAACCGTAGTTTTACCTTTGTAAGCGCTTGCACTGGGCTTAATCGCAGCATCATTATTTTGTGTCGATTTGATGATGAATCGCGGTGGGCTATCCGCTGTTTTTTCAACCTGACCGGTGCGATCAAAAAATCCGTAGTTCCACGTATCTAGGTGCTTTGCAAGCTGGTAGGGTGCGCGTTCATAGGCGCTTACACTGCGAATTACCGGTGACGAATAGGGAGTGCGTAGCAGATAGGAAAGCAGGGCATTATTGATGGCACCATTGCCACCTTCGTTGGCTCGCATATCAATCACTAAATGCGGAATATTTTTAGCGTTAAGTTCAGCAAAGGTATCGACTAAAAATGTGCTCCAATCAAATTTGCTATTCCAAAATGAAAACGTCGGCAGGGTGAGCACACCAATATTGTTTTCAATTTTAAACGCCCACGCGGCACTAGGCAGCTTCACGCCTTGTGCCGCGATTGCGGCATCGCGTAGCGCTATCGTGGTGGCTGCAAGTTGCACATCAAGTGTTGCGCCACCTCGTTTTAACAGCACGTTGTAGCGACCATTTTGGGGCGCGAATAATAGCGGCCATATGACGTCCATCATGCTGGGTGCATTGCGGCCGTGGTGCAGTTGCAGGATGCGCTTCGCGTCGCTAGACCTGCCATCAGCGCGCTGATAGGGCAACATTTTAGCGATAATTTCAGCAGCGAGCACACCGTTTAGGCTGATGATTTCATCACCAATTTGCACGGCATCATCGGCGCTGGCAATCACCAGCCAACGGTTTTCAGCTGACAACATCCAAAACGGTAATTTATTGGCGGCGTCCAACAAGGTGGCGCGCAAGGCGGGTGTCATATTGTAAGTGCTGGCCCACGTGTGGCCGCAGCGGATGGCGGCGGCCAATTCGGCGGCGGCAAGATACATTTCTGGGGCGCTGCGTGCCGCGTTACCAAGGGCTTCAAAGCGCGCAAAGGCGGCATCCATTTGTGCTGACGTTTGGTATTTGGTTAAGCCCGGATGCAATGCGGCCAAGGTGGTTTTGAGCACCCGTGTATCTTGCGCGGCTTGGTCTGTACTTAACGACGTTTGCGCTTGTGCGCAAAACGGCAAGCACAATAAAACCGCTGTGATGATGAAAGAACCTAAAAATGCGCGCATTGAAAACTCCTGTGGATGACGAAAATAAAATGCTAGTTTAGGTTTCCAAAGCGGCGTTTGCGTCGCAAAATAGGGTCTCTTTGTGCTTTTTTATGATTTGAGACCCGCTTGCACACGATATTGGCTGGGCGTTTGCCCGGTGTAGAGCTTAAAGGACCGGTTAAAGCTGGCTTTAGAACTAAATCCAGCGGCAAAGGCGATGTCTAGCAGGTTGGCTTCAGTTTGGCTCGGGTCGGCGGCCAATATCGCGGCCTTCACTGCATCCACCCGCAGCCGATTGATGAGCTCATTAAAGTTAAGCCCCAAGCCGTCGTTAATGGCGCGAGATAAATCGGAGGTGTTGGTGCCAAGTTTTCGGGCTAACTTAGCCAAGGTAATTTCTGGGTCCTGCCACCAATCTGACGCAATAATTTTGGTACGCCATGTTTGCGCTTGCTGCTGCCAGTCGCGCAATGGTGGTGGTGGCGCGAGTGCGGGTGCGGGTGCGGGTGCGGGTGCGGGTGCAATATCTCGCACCAGGGTGGCCACGCTTTCGGGCATATTCTCGCCCTCAATCCACAGCGGATAACGATGCCGTGCGTGGCGATACCCTTCGGTGCCCAAATAATACGTGAGCACGCTAAGCCACACGTAAAACGGAAAGCGCTGAAAATAATTTAGTCGCACCACCCATTGCTCAAGGCTGACCAAGGCAATCCACAGCGCCAAAGTAGCGGCTAGCGCAATCAAAAAGTTGCGCAACCATTCCACATGA
>JAYUOW010000234.1:0-10553 GCA_043760555.1 Betaproteobacteria bacterium | reverse complement strand
AGCTACTACCAAGCCAGCTGTAACACGCAAGCCTTAAGCGTAGGCCAACATAAAATAACGGTGAGTTTTAGCGGCGATAAATACAACTTCCCCGCCATCACCGATGCCAACAAAACCCCAACGCCAGCGTTGACGCATATCGTGCGGTAGTCGATGGTCACAACGAAGAAATGTAGGTTGGGTTGAGGCTTTTGCGAAGCCCAACAGCGGTGGTGAAGTGAACACCGCTGTTGGGCTTGATGATGCGCCAACCCAACCTACTGATCGTGTCATTGTTTGTCACCATAAATGCCTTGGAGACGCCTTAAAATAGGGCCTCTACGAGGCATTTTACCTGTTGTGTTGTGCAGCAAATCGCACTAGTATATACTGTATATACTTTATTGAGTTGGAGAGCCAAACTATGCTAACGCGAGTTTTTAAGAGCGGTAATTCACTGGCCGTGCGCATACCGAAAGAGCTGAATTTTGTCGACGCTGCGCAAGACGTTGAGGTGGAACGGGTGGGTAATACACTGGTGTTGCGCCCCGTGGCGCAGCAAACCTTAGGCAATATTGGCGATGTATTCGCGATGTTTAGCCCAGACTTTATGGCGCAGGGGCGCGATATGTATGAAGAGCATGAGCGGGATTGGCTTCGCGCGCCTGCGGATGGGCAGCCCTGATGCGCTACATGCTCGATACCAATATCTGCATTTATCTCATCAAAAATCACCCACCAGAGGTATTAAAACGGTTGCAGGCGCTAAACCAAGGCGACGCTGTAATTTCTGTGGTGACCTATGCCGAATTACGCGCGGGCTTGGAAATGCAAAGCGTACATCGTAGCCAGGATGAGCAAGTGCTGGCGCTGCTGGTTGAGAAAATTCCGGTGCTCCCATTCACCCAAACAGATGCGCACTATTTTGGTGTACTGAGAGCCGCTGTGCGTGATCGTAATCGTAACGCCATGGATAGGCTAATCGCCGCGCATGCGCTAAGCGTCGGCGCAATATTAGTCACCAATAACGAGGCTGATTTTAAGGATTATCCGAACTTGGTGGTTGAAAATTGGCTCAACCCGCGACCGTAAAATGTGTAGCTGGGCGATGAAAATATTATCTGCTAAGTCTTTGTAGACGCCCTAAATTCGGGCATCTCCATTGCCCGCCCGTAGGTTGGATTGAGGCTGTTGCGAAGCCCAATATTGGTGGTGAAGTTAGCACCGATGTTGGGCTTGATGATGCACCAGCCCAACCTACGGATCGTGGCGTTTTTCGTCACCATCGATGCCTTGTGGACATCCTAAAAATAGGGCGTCTCCAAGGCATTGCTGTAGGTTGGGTTGAGGCTGTTGCGAAGCCCAACAGCGGTGGTGATGCAAACGCTCCTGGTGATGCAAACACCGATGTTGGGTTAAACACCAACGCAACCTACGAATCGTGGTGTTGTTCGTCTCTATCGATACCTTGAAGACGACCTAAAATAGGGCATCTCCAAGGTATTTTGTCGCTGAAAATTGGGTCAAATCGCGAATTTAAATTTACATTTGTTAACCATCACTACGGCTTTCGTCGTATGGGCTCATGCGTGCTAAACGCGTAGACTACGCAATTTATAGTTACACCTTTGTCACACGTTTTCGATATACTGCGATTGATATTCAGCTCACCCAAAATCTAAACGCCAACGCACTCCTCCCCACGATGCCCACTCCACATCAAGCTCAAACCTATCACTTCATCGCTGGCCTACCGCGCTCGGGCTCTACGCTGTTGTCGGCCATATTGCGCCAAAATCCGCGGTTTCATGCCGATATTTCTTCGCCGGTGAACGCCTTTGTATCCAACGTGCTCAATACCGTGAGTGCGGGCGGGGAATTTGGCCCTACGGTTACGCCCGCCCAGCGGCGCAACATGGTGCGTGGTTTGTTTGATAGCTACTATCAAGATTTACCGTCAAGCCAAGTGGTGTTCGACACCAGTCGTGGCTGGTGCGCAAAAATGCCTGCCTTGGCAGATTTATTTCCCCAATCAAAAGTGATTGCCTGTGTGCGCGATGTGGCGTGGGTAATGGATAGTTTAGAACGTCGCTACCGCGCTGATCCGTATGAAAACACCAAGCTATTTAACGACGACATTGAACGCAACACCGTGTTTAGCCGTGTAGATACCCTTGGCCAGCGCAATCGCTTGGTGGGCTATGCGTGGAGCGCGTTAAAAGAAGCGTTTTATGGCGAACAAGCGGCGTCATTGCTGGTGGTGGAGTATGAGCTTTTAGCCAAAACGCCAGAGAAGGTATTGCCGCTAATTTATCAATTTATCGGCGAGCCGCAATTTACGCACGACTTCAGCAATTTAGCCTTTGACACCCCCCAATTCGATGCTAATCTAGGCCTACCTGGCATGCATAAAGTGCGCAGCAAAGTGGCCTTTGAGCCGCGCACCACAATTTTACCGCCTGACCTTTTTGCCAACTACGCCAATATGCGCTTTTGGCAAGATACTAAAAATAGTCGCGCTCACGTTATCACCGCTTCTTAATTTACCGCCAAACCCAATATAGGTTCCGCCATGACTACAATCATTACCGCCACAAGCCAAAAAAATTCCCGCAGCTTCCGTGCGCGCCCTTTAGCGGCCAGCATTGCGTTTGCCTTAGCGCTCGGTGGGGCGTCCACAATTGCACATGCGCATACGGCCACAGTCAGTACCGTGGCACAACTCAAGGCGGCCATTACCGCAGCCGAAGCAGACATGGCAAATGACACCATCACGCTGATGGGCAACATTACCTTTGCCTCAGCGGTAGATGCGATCACCATCTCAGGCACTGGCTCGAGCGGCACGATCACCATACAGGGCGGCGGGTTTACGTTAAGTGGGTTTAATTTAGCGCGCGTACTTGATGTACAAAGCGGAACCGTCGTTATCAACAACCTCACCATTACGAATGGTTTTTTGACCGGGAATGGTGGCAATACTCCCGGAAATGCCGTAGCGCTACCTGGCGGTTCTTCTCTGGGTGCCGGTATCCGTAATGCAGGAACCCTCACCATCACCAATAGCACCATCACGGCCAACAAGGCGGCTGGCGGCGGCGGCGGCGGCGGCGGTGCAGGCGGCGGCAGTGGTGCGGGCGGCGGCGGCGGCGGGTTCGGAACAGCGTTTGGGGGTGCCGGGGGTACCAATCCGACCCATACTGCGGGAGCTGCTAGTGCTGGAACAGGCGGAACGGGAGCTGGTTTTAGTGGTGGTGGCATAATGGGGGGGCGCGGTGGTAGCGGTGGAACTGGGGTTGGAGCTGCTGGAGCGGGCGGTGCTTACGGTGGCTATACCAATGGTGGCAATGGCGGCTTAGCCAACAATGGCACGATCCGAATCGGCGGCGGCGGCGGCGGCGCAGGATACGCCTACGGCGGCGGCGCAGGCGGAAACGCATCGGCTGGTATTCACAACACCGGTACGCTGACCATTACGGGAAGCGCGATTACGAACAATATTGCTGCGGGCGGCGGCGGCGGCGGCGGAGCTGCCCCGGGTTCGGCTAGTTCTGGTCATGGTGGCACCGGTGGTTCAGGTGTAGGCGGCATCTGGAATGCCGGCGGTACTGTAAACCTCGATGCGTCCACCAACACATCGTTAAGTACCGGAAATACTGGTGCGGCTGGCGCAGGCGGTATTGCGTCAAAGCCTGGCAGTATGAGTGGTCCTGCGGGAGCTGCCACGACAACCATTTCCACCACAGGCGGCGGCTCGACCAACACCAATTTCACGCCCCCGCCCACCATCACCAGCGCCACCTACAACGCCAGCACTGGCACCATGAACATTACCGCGGTAAACATGGTCACTGGCGATACCATTGATGTGAGCAAACTTTCTGTTACCGGCCAAGGCGGTAACTACCCTTTAACTTCGGGCATTGTTAACGCCAGCAGTGCTACGGCGTTTTCGGTTACGTTAAATGCGGTTGATCGAGCCGGCGTAAACGGCGTGCTGAATCAAAACGGCACATCAGCCGTTGACACCACCACGTTCAATTTGAGCGCCGCAGCCAATTGGGACGTAGATACTGCATCAGCCGCCGATTTAACCGACAATGCCATTACGGTTTCCAGTGTATCCGCGCCTACCATTACCAGCGCCACCTTCGATGGCGCTACCAATGTATTTGTCGTCACCGGCACTAACCTCGTTAAAACCATCGGTGCTACCAATGACATCACCATCAGCGCACTTACCATCACGGGGGAGGGCGGGGCTACGCGTACATTGTCCACCACCGGCAATGTAGAAATTACCAGTGCCACCAGTTTCGCTTTTACCTTGGCAGGTGCTGATATTGCGGCAGTGAACGCGCTGCTCAATAAAAATGGCTCAACCTCAGCCGGTGCCAATACGTATAACTTAGCCGCAGCCGACGATTGGAATAGCGTCATCACTGACGGCAATATTGCCGACCTTACCAGCAACGGCATTAGCGTGAACAATGCGAAGCCCAGCATTCAAAGCGCCACCTATGATGCCGGCACGGGCATACTGTCAGTAACAATGATAAACAGCGTGGGTGGGGATACCATTGATGTATCCAGACTATCCATTACCGGTCAAGCGGGAAGCTATACTTTAACGAGCGCAGTCGTTACCGCCACCAGCAGCACCGCGTTTTCAGTCTCCCTAAACCCCGCTGATAAACGCGTGGTAAACGGTTTACTAAACAATAACGGCACTATCGCTGTAGACAGCACCACCTTTAATTTGGGTGCCGCCGCCAATTGGAATCAAACTAGAACATCATCGGCGGATTTAACGGGTAATGCCATCATAGTAAGCAATGTGGCAGCCCCCGCTATCACCAGCGCGACCTTTGATGCGAGCAGTAATGTGCTGACAGTAACAGGCACAAATCTAGTCAAAACGATTGGTGCAACCAACGACGTTACCGTTTCCGCCCTCACTATCACTGGCGAAGGCGGCGCGACACGCACATTGAGCACGACGGGTAATGTTGAAATCGCCAGCGCCGCCAGTTTTTCGATCACATTGGCTGGTGCAGACATTGATGGTGTGCAAGCCTTGTTCAACAAAGACGGCAGTAGCTCCACCAGCGGCACCACTTACAATCTCGCCGCAGCAGATAACTGGAATAGTGTCATCACAGGCGGCAACATCCAAGACTTAACGGGCAACGGCATTACCGTTAGCAACGTGCCGGTACCCACCATCACCAGCGCGACGTACGACGCCAACGCGGGTATGCTGGTCGTCACAGGAACCAGTTTAACCACCCGTAGCGGCGCCAATAATGATGTCGATATTTCAAAGCTGACTATCGTGGGTGATTCGACTGCTTATCAGCTAACGTCGGCAAGCGTAGAAATTACCAGCGCAACCAGTTTTGCTGTCACGCTCAACGCGACCGATAAAGCCGCGCTAACAACCAGAATCAATAAAAATGGTACAAGCTCGGTTGGCACGATTCCCTACAGACTTGCGGCCGCAGAAGATTGGGCGGCGGGTACAGATCTCGCCATCGTCGTTGCAGATCTAGTTGGCAACGGCATCACCGCGAGCAATGTTCCAAATGCGCAAAACATTACCTTCACTAACCCCGGCGCACAAAACTTTGGCACTAGCCCAACATTGACGGCATCGGCCAGCTCAGGCCTCACGCCGATTTTCACGTCCAGCACGACGGGCGTGTGTACCATCACTTCAGGCGGGGCATTAACCTTCGTCACCCCGGGCAGCTGCACCATCAATGCCAATCAAGCTGGCAACGCGTCTTTTGCCGCGGCACCGCAAGTTTCTCGTAGCTTTACGGTCAATGCAGTCGCCCCCGGCGCACCAACAATCGGCACAGCAACGGCTGGAAACGCCCAAGCTACGGTCAGTTTCACGCCATCAGCCATCAATAGCGGCAGTGCGATTACCACCTATACCGCGACCAGCAATCCCCCATCTTTTACGGGCACATGCGCTGCACCTTGTACTAGCATCAATGTCACAGGTCTTGCCAACGGCACGCCGTATGCGTTTACTGTGACCGCTACAAACGGGGTGGGGGTTGGCGCAGCATCGGGTACTTCTAATAGTGTCACGCCAGCAACGGTTCCCGGTGCGCCCATCATTGGCACAGCAGCAGCTGGAAACACCCAAGCGACGGTCGCTTTCACCGCTCCCGGCTCGAACGGCGGTAGCGCCATTATTGATTACACCGCCACCTGCGGCGCACAAACTGCAACAGCAGCGGCATCGCCTATTATTGTTACGGGGCTTGCCAACGGCACGCCAGTCAACTGTAGCGTCACCGCGCGTAATGCAGTTGGCTCAGGTGCGGCGTCATCGGCTTCCAATAGCGTTACCCCGCAAGTCCCTCCCGCCATATCGCTACCCGCATCCATTACCGGCACGGTGGCGACCGGCAGTACCACCCCAATTAACTTCAACATCGGGAACACCGGTAGTGGTGGCCTTAACTATAGCGTTGTCAGCCAAACTCCCCTGAATGTCGTCAACACCACTTTTAATGCTGGTACAGGTTTCCGCAATACAACTTACACCGACCCCGTCACGGCAGTCAATAACGCGCAATACGCGGCTGATGATTTCACGCTTACACAGACGCTTCAACTTAAATCGCTCTACGTGGAGGGATTTACGCTGAATGGAGTGACACTCGCCTCTAAGTTCACTGACATTACGTGGAGTATCTACCCCGATGCCAGCGGGTTGCCGGCTGGTAATCCGCTCACAAACCCAAGCGCTGTCGTTTGGACTTACAGCGCCCTCCCAACGGCCACCGGCGTTTCCTTAGTAGACGGCGCAACCGCATCTATCACCCTTGATCTCGCCGCTGCAGGACAAACGGTAAGCCTACCGGCGGCGCGCTATTGGCTTGTGGTGAGTGCAAAATCGAACTTTGCGAACCGTTGGCTACATGGCCAAACCACCACATCAAATGGCAGCGATGGCATCGCATTCATCAGCATTGACACCAGCAACGTAGGCGCGTGGGCAGCGAACTCTACTGTGGGGCTCGCGATGCGTGTGACCGGCACCAACGCTTGCGGTGCAACGTGGATGGGCACAGTTGCACCTGCATCGGGCTCGCTAATCCCTGCGGCAACACAAGCGACTTCATTCACCGCCGATGCCAGTGCACTGGTACCTGGCGTTTACAACGGCAATGTTTGTATCGATAGCAACGACCCAGCCTTACCCAATGCGGTGGTGCCAACGCAACTGACCGTATCCGCATTGCCCCCCCAAACCATCACGTTTGGTGCGCTGGCTGGTAAGTCATTTGGCGACGCGGCCTTCACCGTTTCTGCAACGGGCGGTGCGTCTGGCAACGCTGTTACCTTCGCCAGCCAAACAACGGCGGTGTGTACAACCACTGGCACAAACGGTTCAACCGTGACCATTGTTACCGTCGGCACTTGCACCATCCGTGCGTCTCAAGCGGGCAATGCGAGTTACACAGCCGCACCAAATGTTGATCAAAGCTTTACCGTGGCGCAGGGTAATCAAACAACACTCGTTGCGGTGAGCACCCCGTCAACAGTCAACTTTGGCGGCACAACTACCTTAAGCAGTACCGGCGGCTTAGGAATTGGTGCGGTGACGTTTGCCTCAAGCAACGCTAACTGCACCATCGCAGGCAACACCCTGACCGCCGCGGCCGCTGGAACCTGTATCGTCACGGCCACCAAGGCAGCCGATACCAATTACACCATTGCCACCTCGGCAGGCATCACCGTTACCATCAACCAAGTCGCGCAAGCCACACTCGTTGCGGTAAGTACCCCATCAACAGTCAATTTTGGCGGCACAACCACCTTAAGCAGTACCGGTGGCTCTGGAACAGGCACGGTAACGTTTGCCTCAAGCAACGCTAACTGCACCATTGTTGGCACAACCTTGACGGCAGCTGCCGCTGGAACTTGCACCGTCACAGCCACCAAAGCAGCCGATACCAATTACACCGTTGCCACCTCGGTTGGCATCACCGTCACCATCAACCAAGCAACCCAAGCTGCATTGGTGGCGGTCAGCACGCCGTCAACCGTAGGCTTTGCTGGCACAACTTCCCTTAGCAGTACCGGTGGTTCTGGCACAGGTGCTGTGACCTTTGCGTCCAACAACGCTAACTGCACCATTGCCGGCACTACCTTGACCGCCGCCGCAATCGGAACCTGTACCGTCACGGCCACCAAGGCAGCGGACACCAATTTCACCGCCGTAACCTCGCCGGGCATCACCGTTACCATTAACCAAGCCACACAAGCCACGCTAACTGCCGCCAGCACAACCCTCACCGTCGGGTTTGGCGGCACGTCTACGCTTTCGACAACGGGCGGGTCAGGAACGGGGGCAGTCACTTTTGCCTCAAACAACGCCAGTTGCGCCATCGCAGGCAACATCCTCACCGCCAATGCCGCCACAGGCACCTGTGACATCACAGCCACCAAGCTAACAGATACTAACTATCTGCAAGCGGTATCAGGCAACCTACTCACCATCACGTTGGCCGTCGCCACCCAAACCATCACCTTTAACCCTATTAACAGCCGCTTCTTAAACGAAGGCAACTTCACCGTTGCCGCCACCGGTGGCGCATCCCCCAACCCCGTCACCTTCGCAAGCCAAACTCCGCTAATTTGCACCACCAGTGGCACCAATGGCGTAGCCATCACCGTGCTACGCGTAGGGCTATGCACCATCCGCGCCAATCAAGCAGGCAACGCAAGCTACTCCGCAGCAACGCTGGTTGACCGCAGCTTAAACATCGTAGAAAACTTACCCAAAGTAACCGTCAGCATCGCCCCCGGTAGCGAAGGCCTAGGCACCATCACCCAACTGGGCCTAACCGAACTACGCCTAAACACCGTACTTAACCTTACCGTCGCAGCCAACCCGCGCTACGTCACCCGCATGAGCGGCACCTGTGGCGGCAGCATCACCTCGTCCGTAGCCCTCGTACCGCAAGGAGCTGGCAGCAACAACTACCGCACCGACAGCATCGGCGCTGATTGCTCCATCATTGCAAGCTTTATTGCCGTGAAGCCAACTATCACGGTATCGGGTAGCGCAACGCCTACAGCCACGGGTGCAACACCTGCGCAAACCTTCAGCGTGTTGGGTGCACCTGCCACATTTACGGCTAATTTAAGCGGCGCAATTGGCGCGTTAAACCTGTACAACACCTCGCCCACACCCGTGTTTATTGCCTTTGCAGCCGATGGGGTAAATATCGCAGGCTGTGAACAGCAACCCATCACCCGCACCTTCGTAGCCGACGAAACCATCACCCGCGCCACCTGCACCACAACAAACTTAAGCCTTGGTGCCAAGATAATCACCGCAGCTTTCAGTGGCGATAACTACAACTTCGCAGCCATCACCAGCACCGTGCCCACAGCCAGCAGCTCTGTGCAGGCGTTGCGGCACGTCATCATTGCAGCGGGAGCCCCACCACCGCCAGTGGTGCTGCCACCCGTGTTTGTACCGCCGGGTGGCGTCATCGTACCACCAGTCATGGTGCCTCCTGGCTCCACCACCACACCCAATGTGCCCGTCAGCCTGCCGCCCATCACGCTCACCTTACGACCCATGACAGCACCTGCTGCCCTACCGCAAACCACCAGCAATCCAACAGCCGCCAACGGCACGGTAAGTCCTAACGGTATGGATGGCACCAATGGCGCAGGCGGCGTGCTAGAAGTACCGCAAAACGCCACAGTTGACCTTGCCATCACAGCAAACCCACGCTATCTAGCCCAAGTATCCGGCACCTGCGGCGGCAGAGTCATCACCTCAACTTCACTCGTTCCCCAAGGTGCGGGCAGCAACATCTACCGCACGGCGGAAGTGGGTGGAGAATGCACGGTTGTCATCAACTTCGTCGCCGCATTACCCACCATCACGGTATCGGGCACTAACGCCATCACGCCCGTGAACGCCACACCGAGCATCAGCACCAGTGAAGTGGATAAACCCGCCACCTTTACCGCCACGATGCGTCAAGCAGTCGGTGTAGTAGGCTTGAACAAAACCTCGCCAAGCACCGTGTTTATTAGCTTCTACGCCGACGACATCATCATTGCCGGTTGCGAGCAACAGCTGCTAACCCTAGCCTTTGGCCTAGACGACAGCTACTACCAAGCTAGTTGCAACACCCAAGCCTTAGGCGTAGGCCAACATAAAATAACCGTGAGCTTCAGTGGCGATAAATACAACTTCCCCGCCATCACCGACGCCAACAAAACGCCAACGCCCGCGTTGACGCATATTGTGCGGTAGTGCCGTCTAAACCGTTTGGGCGCACTGCATGTGCCCAAACGGCATAAGAAATAATTGGCTGCGCAATTTTATCTCCGCTGTTTCCTGTAGGGGCGCATTGCATGCGCCCAAGCCGTGGCGTCGTGATACTGAACGAAAACGCACACGCCGGTGTTATTGCTACCGTTTGGGCGTGTGCAACACGCCCCTACATGAGCGGTGGTGCGCGAATAGAAATGTAGGTTGGGTTGAGGCCTTTGCGAAGCCCAGCAGCGGTGGTGATGCAAAC
>JAYUOW010000233.1:0-3661 GCA_043760555.1 Betaproteobacteria bacterium | reverse complement strand
GCTGCTTTTTTGGCGTCTTCGGCTTTTTTAGCGGCGGCGGCTACTTCGGCTGATGTTGGCGCTGCGGTTGGGGCTGCCGTTTGCGCATACGCGGGCGCGGTCAACGAAACTAGTGCCGAAATAACGGCGGCAGATAAGGGTTTACGGTTTAATTTCATGAACTGGCCTCGAAAGTTTTAAGGATAAATTAGGGCTGGAATCATTTGGAAATAACGTACATACCAAACAAATACCACTGCACACCACTTTGCTACCAATTGGCCAAAAACACAATCCAATTCTGGCTAGAAGATGCGCAGTTGTTGCGCGTAAGTCACACTGCGGTGGCACTTTAGCGACAGCAGTTTACACCCTTGTCGCACGGCACTATTTTTAGCTCAAATATGTGCCTGAAGACGCCCGTAAATAGGGCATCTTCAGGCACTTATCGGGTTAACAAGCCACGCTGGCAAAGCTTGGCGTAAAATGCAGTTATTCATTTAATTTTAGGGTCTCAAGCAACTTATGCATATTCATATTTTAGGTATTTGCGGCACATTTATGGGCGGTTTGGCGGCGTTAGCCAAGCAGGCGGGGTATACAGTGACGGGCTGCGATGCCAATGTGTATCCGCCGATGTCGAACCAGCTAGAAGCCCTAGGCATCGGCTTGCACACTGGGTTTGATGCAGAGCAGCTGGATACGTTTAAAGCAGATTTGTATGTGGTGGGCAATGCGATGTCGCGGGGAAAGCCGATTGTAGAGGAGATTTTAAATCGCGGGCTGCCTTACACTTCCGGCCCGCAATGGTTGGGTGAAAACGTGTTGCGTGGGCGCTGGGTATTGGCTGTGGCAGGCACGCATGGCAAAACGACGACGAGCTCAATGCTGGCGCATATTTTGGATTTTGCGGGCGTAGGGCCGGGGTTTTTGATTGGCGGCGTGCCGGGTAATTTTGGCATATCTGCAAGGCCCCCTTTGGGTGATTCGCCGTTTTTTGTCATTGAAGCGGACGAATATGACACCGCATTTTTTGATAAGCGTTCAAAGTTTGTGCACTATCGCCCGCGCACCGCGATTTTGAATAACTTGGAATACGATCACGCTGATATTTTCCCGAATATCGAGGCGATTCAAACCCAGTTTCATCATTTGGTGCGGACAGTTCCGGCGAACGGTTTAATCGTCGCTAACGGCACCGATGCACACTTGGAAACCGCTATTAAGCGCGGCTGTTGGACGCCCATTGAGCGCTTTGGGCCGGGGCAGGTGTGGGATTTTAAACGTGGCGTGGATCGTGTTGAAGGTCAATTCGATGTGCTTTATCAGGGAGCTGAAATGGCACAAAAGACCTTCGGCACCGTCAATTGGGACTTAACCGGCACGCATAACACCATGAACGCGCTGGCCGCCATCGCCGCTGCGCGTCACGCGGGTGTGCCCGCAAAAGTGGCGGTAGATGCGCTGAATAATTTTCAAGGTGTGGCACGCCGGATGCAGGTGCGCGGCGTGGTGCGCGGCGTGACGGTTTACGACGATTTCGCGCATCATCCCACCGCTATTGCCACCACATTAAACGGCTTGCGGCGCAAAATAGGCGATGCAGGGCGAATTTATGCGGTGCTCGAGCCGCGTAGCAACACCATGAAGCAGGGCGTTTTGAGCGCGCTGCTACCGGATAGTTTGCGCGATGCGGATACCGTGTTTGTGTACGCCAATAATCTCGGCTGGGATGTAGCAGCCGCCATGCAACCAATCGGCACGAAAACCGGTATTTTTGTTGATTTAGATGCGATGGTGGCAGCGATTGCTGAAATGTCGCAACCGAACGACCATATTGTGGTGATGAGCAATGGTGGTTTTGGCGGGGTGCATGAGAAGCTGTTAGCGAAGCTAGCGTCACTTGCAGTATAAACATGTTAACGTAGTGGAATCCTTGGAAACGCCCTATTTTAGGCGTTCTTCAAGCATTGTTTCGGACGCTTTGAGCCGCTTTTGAGCGATGTTTCATGACACCCGGCCTTTCATTTAAATGCTGATTACATTCGCTCCCAGCTTTGCAATTTCGCGGTCTGCAGTCATTAATTTTAATTTTGCCAGTTTTGCTTGTGCGTAAAGCAGCCGATCGAAGGGGTCACCATGTTTACTTTTAAGCTCGGATGAAACTACCATTGCTTCCATTGTGAGCGCAAGCTCGTGAAGTCCCGCCGCCAGTGCCGCTTGCGCAATTAACCGTGGTTCCACACCAATTTTGCCTTTGCGCCACTTCAGGCCAATTTCCCAAATGGAGGCTGCCGAAAAATATACTTCTTCTGCATCGCCAATCAACCGTCGCGCAGAAGCGGTAAGCGATGGCGCATCGTCCAGCAACCAAATTAGGCAATGCGTATCGAGCATGAGCTTCATTTGCCAAGTAACTCGGCTGCGGTGATTGGCTCTAAGAAGTCTTCCGCAAGGTTGAGCTTACCCTGCAATTGCCCACCAAAGGTGACACCGCTTTTCGAGCGGTTATTTTTAATTGGCACCAGCCGAACCATTGGTTCGCCTGCGCGGGCAATGACGATTGTTTCACCAGCAGCGGCGCGATCAAGCAAATTCGAAAGCTTTGCTTTAGCTTCGTAAATATTTAATTGCATAAAAATGCTCCCCCTAGTTAGTCAGTCTAAATTATATCTGACCAACAGCGGTAACATCGAGGAATACTGTGATGTTTTGTTCCAGACAGGGAAAGAGAGCGAATCTACCCAACATAATATCGTCGAATAACGTGTCTTCTATAAGCTGAAAACGCCCGATATACGGGCGTTTTCAATGTTTATTTACGTTTTCTAATTATGTCGATTTGGGCTTTGCCAATCGTGCTTTTTTGGCTAAATATTTACCTAATCCCACTACAAAAATAGCGCCAACAATTGGCACGGCATAACGCAACCACGGCGCGTTTGCCTTTACCCAGCCGACTGTGACCGGATCAGAAACTAGCATTTGCCCCGCGACGATGCCGAGCAACGCCGCGCCTATCACCACGATTACCGGGTAACGATCCATCAATTTTAGCAAGATTGCGCTTGAAAATATGATGAGCGGAATCGAAATTGCCAAACCTAAAAACAGTAACAACACTTTGTATTGCTCCGGCGCGGCGTCGGCTGCAGCGGCCACTGCCACGACGTTGTCGATACTCATCACTAAATCTGCAATCAATATTGTTTTAATCGCCGCAAACAAGCCGGACTGGCCAACGATTTCTTCTTCCTCATCGTCCGGTACCATCAATTTGATGCCAATCCACAGCAACAGCACCGCGCCAACAATTTTTAGGTAGGGGAAACCCAGCAGTTTCACCGCAAATAAGGTAAAAATCACTCGCATCAAAATCGCGGCGGCTGACCCCCACAATACGGCGCGGGTGCGCTCTTTACCTTTTAAATTACGAGTAGCCATGGCGATCACCACGGCATTGTCGCCTGACAAGATAATGTCAAAGCCGATAATGGCGATAAAAGCCGCCAAAAAAGCGGGATCCATAAAATTCATAACAGTCTCTTTAAAAACGAGTTGATTTGGCTTGGGTTAAACGTGCGGCTAGCAGCCTGTCGGACTGTGGCAATCGGAATCAAAATTTGGCTGCGCCGAGCCAGATTTTGCCTATTTTTTACGTCAATATCGAGCATATTGACTC
>JAYUOW010000232.1:0-3672 GCA_043760555.1 Betaproteobacteria bacterium | reverse complement strand
ATTAAAAGTTGGCCTGAACGATCAATGCTTGTGCTTTTATCACCAAAATTAATGAGCACAAGTTGCTCTTTGTTTAGCCGGTCTTGCACCGCAAATTTTGCGTGAAATAAGGTAATTTTTTCTTTCGGTACGGATTCTGCAAAGCGCCTGTATGCGGCCATTGCGTCAGAAACGGTATTCCGTATCCAGCAAACGCATTCGCCCCGTTTGAGCGCCGCTAAAACATGCGAAAACACGTTTTCTTCATTGGTCTCGTAATGCACTTGCACCGTGCGTGACACATTGGCGCGCGATGCTAGTGCGTATTCCTGCGGTTGCATAACACCTTCGTACCACGCTGTAGCCAGCGGATAAGCGCTCGCAGCTGGGGCTAGCACATTATTTTGGTTACGACCCGCCGCGTAGGCTTGTAGAAGTTCAGATTTCATTTGGTTAGTGAGCGTGGCAGACAGCAAAATCACCGAACCACCAGACCGCGCATGAAATTCAAGCAATACTTTCAAGATGCCCTGCATATAGGCGTCGCAGGCGTGTACTTCATCCACAATAAGCACTTTGTTAAACAGCCCCAAAAGGCGAAGTGATTGATGCTTACTGTGCAATACCGCTAAGAGCGCTTGGTCAATCGTGCCAACACCAGCCGAAGCCAGCAAGGCGCGTTTATTGTGATCCGCAAGCCAAGCAGTGCAGCGTGCTGTTGCAGTTTCATCTTTTTGCTCGGCATCGCCTTCCGGAATGTCAGTTGGAAGTACCGATTTAGCAAATTCTTCAACTAGATTTTTAAACCCATTTGCTAGCGCTAAATTAGCGGGGCCTTCAAATAACTTTTGATACACTAGGGCGACCCGCGCGTACATCGCGTTAGCAGTCGCCATCGTGGGTAAGCCAATGAAAAAACCGCAAGCTGAGCCCTTTGCCATCAAACGGTAAGCCAGCATTAACGCGGCTTCTGTTTTGCCAGCACCGGTTACGTCCTCAAGCAAATAAATTTGCGGGCTTAATGGCATGGCAACTTCCGAAGCCCAGCGCTGTAGCGGCGATGGCTCAGTTATGTGGGCGAAAAAATCTGTTAATTGTTTGCCAGCTTCTATTTTGACTGGCAGCACACCTGAATGCCTAAGTGCAACAGCGGCTTGTTTTTTAGCGATGTCTTCCCAATAACGCGCTAGGGGTTCCGGTTCACTTTTATACTTAAAAAACTGGGTATTGGAACCCAACCAATCCGCCAGAACACCAACACCTGCGAACCACCAAGATAGCAGGCTCGTCGTGCTCTCTAGCTCAGGCGACGCGGTGATTATTTGCTTCGCCTCCTCTGTGAGCAGCAATTCTGCGGCCTCTTTAACGAATGCCAAGGCGTTTTCTTTGTCTTCGTTCGTAAAGAACTTATTGGCTTCGCCTTGTGGCTTTGGTGGCATGCCATGATGCCCGGTAACAGCGCCTATTAAGCTGCGCCACGCACGTTGCGTTTTGGAGTTATTCGGAACACCGACAATTTCTAAAATCTCCTCTTCTTCAACTAAACAGCCGTTCCATAGCCAAAAACCCAATGAATCATGGCGCTCGCTATAAATTTTCGTTGCATTCGGCTCGTGCCCTTGCAACTCAAAAACTAAATCGGCGCGTTGTGATTGAAATGCTTCGCTGAATTTACCTAAATCATGCAGCGCCAGCAAAAACGCGACGAAACTTAAAAAAGCCTCTTCGGAACACTTGAACGATTCGCAAAATGTTCTGAGCAACATCGGCGATTGTCTAAGGTAGGCAACGCCAACGGCCGCCACATCCAGGCTGTGGTAAACCAGCAAATGGTATGACGCGCCATTGGCGTCAACGGGTTTGGCTTTGCCCCAGTAGACAAAAATCAATTTTGAATTACTCAAACGCTGACCTTTTTAAGTTACCAATAAATTACTGACTACAATTATCATACCAACCCCCTGCCTCATTCCATGATGCGCTGAAGGAACCCTAAATACGGTCATCTTCAGCCATTCATATATTTTTCAAGCGCCGCTTTCAGCGCGTCAATTACTTTCAATCGCAGACTGTCTGGTGCCATCACTTGCACTTCAGCGCCGTATTTTAGTATGTCCATTATTAGCTCGATCTCGTTTGAATACGGCACGTCTAGCTGGTAGCTACCGTCTAGCAAAGTGACGCCAACTTGGCTGGCGTGCCAGCGTTCATTGGCTACCCAGTTGGCTAGTCTTGGACTGAATGTTAAGCGGGCGTTGGCTACGGGCGCGCCGGCAAATATGCCGTAGGCGGTGGCAAAGTGGGCGTCTAAGCTTTTGCCACTTACGGGGCGCGCGGCGTTTGTGCTGGTTTGTGTTTGGGTGATGCGATCCACGCCAAAGCGTCGCAATTCTTTGCGCAGGTGGCACCACGCGTCTAGGTACCAGTTGTCCCGATACAGGGTGAGACGCTGGGGCGATACGATGCGCCAGTCTTCGGCGCTGCCATTGCGGGGGTTAAACAATATTTTTAGGCGCAGGCGTTGCAGTAGCGCGTGGCTGATGGCGTCAAAACACTTGCCTGCACCGCGGTCAGATTGGCGCAGTATGCGTATCCGCTGGGGAATTTCTTTGGCACCCAGTTTTTCTGACGCTAATAGCGCGTTTAGTTTTTTACGGATTGGCGCTAGCGGTTTGGCTAGCAGGGTTGGTTCAGCTTTTAGCAGTAGCTCGTGCATAACGGCTAGGCCAACAAGTTGGTCTTTTGAAAAGTACACATCAGGCTGCAGGTCTAGAATGCTTTCGCCTTTGGTTTTGGTGTAGCCACCCTCGCCTTCACGATGATGAATAATTTCCCAGTCAAAATCATCGCGAAGCCTTTTAAATAGGCGCTGTAGGGTGGGTTTTGATATGCCCAATTCGACCATAAATGTTGCGGTAGCGACGGGGTAACGCGAGCGCTTAAATATTTTTTCTATCGTGCGCAGGTGGTGCGTTGCGTTCATGTGAGGCTTTCAAAATCGGTGGGCACGCTGGATATGATGGTAAGCATTTAGTGTACGCTGGGTTATGAAAGAACGTTGCATGATTATTCGGGGTGATGACCCGAAAATCGGCAGTTACGGGATGATCGCTGTGGTTTTGCGTTAAAGGGGGGGGGTTCGGGTTGGTGCGTTGTGCGTGGGAGTGGTGTAAATTTTAGCGCGATGTTGGCTGAAGATGCCCTATTTTAGGGAGTCTTCAGCCTATTTCATCGCATAACTTGGCGGCGAGCGCAGTTGGTTTGTGGACATCGGGGTTTGGTTGCGAGGGCGCATGTAATGCGCCCCTACGGAGGCATCAGGTTCTTATTCAGGGCATTTGCAGCCTATTTCATCGAATAACTTGGCGGCAAGCGCGGTTGGTTTGTGGCCATCGGGGTTTGGTTGCGAGGGCGCATGCAATGCGCCCCTACGGAGGCATCAGGTTCTTCTTCCGGGCATTTGCAGCCTATTTCATCGAATAACTTGGCGGCAAGCGCGGTTGGTTTGTTGCCATCGAGGTTTGCTTGCGAGGGCGCATGCAATGCGCCCCTACGGAGGCATCAGGTTCTTATTCAGGGCATTTGCAGCCTATTTCATCAAATAACTTGGCGGCAAGCGCGGTTGGTTTGTGGCCATCGGGGTTTGGTTGCGAGGGCGCATGCAATGCGCCCCTACGGAGGCATCAGGTTCTT
>JAYUOW010000231.1:0-32369 GCA_043760555.1 Betaproteobacteria bacterium | reverse complement strand
TTTGTGGCACATATGGAAAGCCCTAAAAGTATGGAGGGCTACTACCAAGAAACGGGACGAGCCGGACGCGATGGCCAGCCCGCAGTGGGTTGGCTTTGCTACGGTTTGGGCGATGCGGTGTCGCTTAAACGCATGGTGGAACAAGGCGACGCAACCAACCAGCGCAAGGCAGTAGAGTTTGGCAAAATCGATGCGCTGTTGCGGTTTTGTGAGTTGTCATCGTGCCGTCGTCAAGCCTTATTGCGCTACTTTGGTGAGAGCTTAGCAACACCCTGCGGCAATTGCGACAACTGCCGCACGCCCCCGCAAACGTGGGACGCCACTGAGCCTGCGCGCATGGCTTTATCGGTGGTGTATCGCACCGGGCAACGCTTTGGTGCTGGGCACTTAATTGATATTTTGCGCGGCACTAATACTGAAAAAGTAGGCCAATTTCAGCATGATCAATTGCCGACATTTGGCGTAGGCAAATCCTATTCAGTAGTGCAATGGAAAAGTATGTTTCGCCAACTTGTCGCCAGTGGTTTGCTGTTGCCCAATGAAATTGAAGGGCAATTATTTTCTGGTTTGATGTTGGCTGAATCGAGCCGCGCGGTGCTCAAAGGCCAGCAGGCAGTAACGATGCGCGAAGAGGCACTGCCGAAAAGCCGTGGTCGTTCGGTGCACGATGATTTGGAAAGCGGCGGCGGCAAAATTCGTGCATCAAACAGCGGATCGCGCACCGTGGCCGACATGGCAGGCATCGCTGAAGAAGATGCGCCAATTTGGCAGCGCCTCCGCGAAACCCGCATGGATATTGCCCGTGCGCAGGGTGTGCCGCCTTATGTGATTTTTCATGACTCTACCTTGCGCGAGATGTTGGCCATCAAACCGACAACATTAGCTGCAATGGCGCAGATAAGTGGTGTTGGGTCGCGTAAACTAGCACAATATGGAACGCAGTTTTTGGAAGTGTTCCAATCCCAATAATTTATACGCTGCAAAAATACTGAAAGAAGAATCAAATGGAAATTATTCCCGTTGAAATTGACACCGAATTTATTGAGCTAAATCACCTGCTAAAGCTTGCTGGACAGGCCTTAAGCGGTGGCGAAGGCAAAGTGATTGTTGCCAGCGGCGCGGTGTTTGTAGATGGCGAGCAAGAGCTGCGGATGCGCTGCAAAATTCGCCCCGGCATGATGGTGCGCTACAAAGAAGTGGGCATTTCAGTCACGCTCGCGTCAACGGGAATTCGTCCGCCGAAGGTTGTGGGTGTCGTCACCAAGAAACCCAAACCTGTCGTAGCGAAAAAACCGCCTGCTAAGCCCTTAGCGCCCGCTACCCAAAAGCGTCGCCCGCGTGCGGGGACTGCTACTTCTAAAGCTGCGGTGCCACCAAAAGTGGGCGTAAAATTCGGCACCAAATTGCCCGCAAAAAATACCGGTCCCTTGACGCCGGGCGCTGGCAACAAAGGCGTGTCGCGCGGCGGTGCAAAGGTGGATGCGAAGCGTCGTGCGAAGTTTGGTAATTAAGAATTAGGAAAAGAACATGAAAAGAACCCAGCTATATAAACGCATCGCCTCGCAGGTAGCGCGAGATTTAAAGGCGCAAATGAGCGCATCCCGTTTTGCAGTCACAGCGCCCGTAGTGTTGAGCAAACGCGAGCAACGTGCGGTTGATCGCGCTGCCGGACTGGTGCCATTTGCGATTAAGTTACCGCTAAACTTGGTGACTGCAATATCGTTGAAGGCAGCCGAAAATAGGGCGTCTTCACAGGATGTGGTCGCGCAAATTTTAACGCGTGACTTAGCGGATTTTATTGTGGAACCGGTGCTAAAACCAGTGGTGGCGCCAGTGGTAAAAAGGATTGTGGTTAAGCTGGCACCCAAAGTGAAAGTCGTTAAAAAAGTGCGCCCGAAAGCGGTTGAAAAAGTGATTGCAAAACCGGTTGCAAAAACGTCACCAAAAGTAGCGGCGAAGCCTGTGGTGAAGGCCGTGGCTAAAGCTAGCGTCAAGCCGAAGGCGAAAGTTGCGAGCAAACCGGTCGCTAAAAAAGTAGTTGCTAAAGTAGTTAAGCCGGCAGCAAAAGTCGTGGCAAAGGTCGTAGCAAAAGCCGTTGCTAAACCGGCAGTGACTGTAAAAGCTAAAGTAGCAAGCAAAACAGTGGCTAAGCCTGCTGCGAAGTTGGTAGCTAAGTTACCCGCCAAGCCAATCGCCAAGAAAATCGCCAAGCCGCTAGCCAAAGCGCTCGCAAAAGCCGTTGTGAAGCCAAAAGGTAAGACGTAGTCGTGGCACTTAAAGCCACGATTCACAAGCTGGAGTTGTCCGTTGCCGACATGGACCGTGGCTATTACGGCACGCACGCTATCACCATCGCTCGGCACCCGTCAGAAACTTCGTTGCGCATGATGATTCGCGTGGCTGCCTTTGCGGCGTTTGCGGAAGAAACGCTGGAATTTGGACGCGGTATTTCGGCTGAAGATGAGCCAGCATTATGGACGCGCGATTTAACTGGCAATATTCTGCACTGGATTGAGCTGGGGTTGCCCGACGATAGGCTGTTACGCCGCGCTGCAGGCCGTTCTGCGCGCCTAACGCTGGTCGCCTATGGTGGTAGGGCGGTTGATGTGTGGTGGGCGCAAAATAGGGCTGATTTGGCGCGGGTTAAAAATTTGACGGTGGTCGAAGTACCGTTTGAAGCCAACGATGGGCTAGAAAAATTAGCCGACAAGTACATGAAAATATCGGCCACCATTCAAGATGGCGAAATTATGTTGAGCGACGGTAAAACCACGGTGTCGCTCAAACTCATCATAAAATCAGAGTAGGCGCACCCCTACTTTTTTTCGCGCGTTGCCAATGCCACGTTGCATAATTCCACATGCCCTGCAGGTTCGGTAAACCATGAGTTCGGCACGCCCTTGCCGCGATTTCTAAGCGCATCGACAAGCTTAGGAAACAGCGCTGATTCAGTGTTGATGATTTCTAATCGCGGTTGTGCTTCTTTGGCTAAGTCGGCGGCGATTCTAATAGTAGCAATCGGTACGCGATGCTCGGCAGTCGCGTAGAAGCCCATTTCACGGGTGCCTCGGGGCAGGCTAGATACATCCGCCATGCCTGAAACCACGCGACCGACCACGGCGATATTGCCGTCTAAGTGTCGCGGTGCATGGCCAGTGACCACATACATTTCGCTGCCGTTGCCACTATCCAGCGCATTATCGCGCCCCACGCCAACCATGCCGTAGCAATGCGTTAGCCACGCCTGCTTACGCACGGCATCGCGCGCAGCAGGAAAGCCTGCACTAAAGCCGACTTCTTTGGCGTAGCCGTCCACGTCTGGCAGTTTGGTGAAGGCATAGGCGGGGAAACCCGGCTGCGCGCTGTAGGGACGGGTGAATTCTGGCGCTAGCGTGCGGGCGGCGGACTTTAAATCGCGTTTAGGCCGGGCTGGCGCTGTCGTTGCTGTGGCTGCGGCTGCAGCGTCAGCATCGGCTTCGCCCCATTGCACCACGTAGTTATCTTGCGACCGCAAAATCTGCAGGCCATCAAAATATTTATCGCGCACTAATTTTTTGATGTTCACCGCGTGCAGTGGCGCAAACGCGGGTGCTAATTCGATGATCAGTCGGCGCACAGGCGAGGTATCAAGCTCCATGACTAGCGTGTTTTCTAAGTCTAGCGCCCGCCAATCAGCAGGTTTGCTTTGAGCCAAAAGTTCGCTGTAGCTCAATGTCGCGGCGCTTGCAGGTTTGGGTGCCAAGTTTGTCGCGAGTGCGGTTGACGATGAAATAGCGACAGTAACAATAGCGACAGCACCAAGGCATCGCGTCGCGAAGCTGTTGCGCTGGTCGGAACAAAACGGCGAAGCTGAGTAGTTTTTTTGCACGGAACGAAGTCCTTTTATAAGTAGTGCACAAGAGAATGTTGAGCAGGAAAGCGCTTCTGGCTAGTCAATGCAATGGCATCGCTCCTTTTACGCAAATTAACTACAGCGTGGGTCGACTGCGGTAGTTTTAGCGCGTTTTTAGCGCTTTAGCGGGCGCACTAAACCTTGAACGCTGGATTCCAACACCGGCGATAACTTTAGCACCAGCGGCGATTCATCCTCGGTAGGTGCGAGCGTCGCGATGGTGGCAGAAATGGGCAGCGTTGGGCGCAGTGCGCTAGATGTGATGGCTTTGGTTGCGGAGCCAGCAGCAATGTTGGCCGTTGCATTTGCCGTATTGCTTGAATTATTGCTCAGCCAGTGCCCTAACGTAATACCCAAGCCCGTTAAAACGCCGCACAGCATTGCCACCGTTGCCCAGTGCATATTGCGACTGGTAGTGGCGTTCTGCGATGCGCTGTACTGGCTAATTTGCGACAGCCTGCGTTCGGGGTAGAGCGAATTAAACGGGACTGCTGCGCTGGCAACGGGCAGATTTTGATGCTGCATATCGTTTTGTTGGGTAGTCGCCGCCTGTTCTAACGCCGCGAATGCCGCCAACACGGTTGCGTTTTCTGCATTTGCGTTTGTGTTGGTCGACGTTGCTTCTGCGGCCTCGGTGGCTTCAGCAGCCGCCACGTTGTCCGCACCAACAGGCAGCTCAAGTGATAGCGTCGCGTCGCCAGTTGCACTTAAATTGGCGATGGCATCTTTGGGTTCTGCGGCGGTGTCATTTGCGGCGTCACTAGGCGCAATAGCTGCGTCTGCTGTGGTTGATGTGACTGGGGCAGTGGGCACATTCAGAATTTTTTGCACACCTGGGTGTGCCGGCGCTTTGCCACTATTTTTGCCCGTTTTGTTGGGCGCAGTTTCTGGTACTGCGTTGGCCACATTGCGCTTATCGATGCGCGACCGTTCGCCGGAAATGTCGTTGAGCAAGCGCTGTGATTCTTCGCGCGCGCGGGTCATGTCGCGCGCGGCGTTGTTGGCGACTGCCCGTAACTCTGCAGCGGCTAACGCTTCGCGTTCAGCGCTAGCACGCGCTTCGGCGTGATCACGTGCAAGCGCTTCAACTTTTTCGCGCTCACGCGCGGCAGCAGCGGCTTTTGCATCTGCGGCACCGCGCGTCAACGCGCGATGCGATGCGGCTTCTTCGGCCTTGATTCTTTTTGCGGCTGCAGCAGCAAGTGCAGCTTCGGCAAGCACTCTGGCGGCCGCTTTTTCGGCTAGCGCGGTTTCGCTTGCGGCCAGCGCATCAGCGGCGGCTTCGGCTTGTTGTTCGGCTTCAATCCGCGCCACGATCGCTTGCGCGCTTGCTTCTTCAGCTTGCACGCGGGCAGCTAACAGTTTTTGCTGTTCCTGCAAATGCACGTTGCGAAGCCTTTGTTTTTCGGCCTCTAGCGCATCTGCTACGGCGCTGTGTTCGGCCATGCCGATAGCCAAGGCCTCAAACGCATTGGTTTGCTGAAGTACTTTAATGCGACCGGTAGATTCAGTGGCCGCATATTCCAAGCGCTCACGGTCCTCTTGGCTGGCTGCAAGTTGCTGGCCTGTTTGCTTGCGCGCGAGCATTTTATTGCGTAGGGCTTCATCAGCTTTAATGCGAGCCTCGGCGGCTTTTACAGCGCGCGACTCAGCTTCAACCTTCGTTTGTGTGGCAGCCAATAGCGCTATTTCGGTTTTAGCGCGCGCGTCTGCCAAGCCTTGTGCTTCGGCCTCGGCTTGCTCAGTTTGTAACGCTAAATCCGCCATTCGCGCTTCGGCTGCAACGCGTTCATCCATGCGGTCCTTGGCCACTTTTTGTGCGGCCAACAGTGAGAATGCCGCTTCGCGGCGCGCGCGCATTGCCACTTCTTCGCCTTCTAAGCGCACCAGCGTTTTCGCTTCTTTTTCGCCACGTAGTTTTTCGGCGGCGGCGCGCGCTTTATCGGCTTGCGCACGCGATAGTGCATCGGCAATTTGTTGCTGTTCCGCAGCGGCTTGTGCAAGCTTGGCTTTTTCTGCAGCAGCGGTCAGTACGGTGTGATCGTTTGCCGCTGCGATGGCGGCAAGCTCTAGTTCTGATGCGCGCTTAGCGGCGGCAGTAGCGGCTTCGGCTGTCGCAATGAGCGCTTTTGCGGTTTCAGCCGCGCGCTGCTCAGCCGCTAGTTTGGCGCTGGCAGCTTCAATGCGCTGCGCCTCGATGGCGGCAGCGCTTTCATGGCTTGCGCGTGTTAAGTCATCTTGAACAATGCGTGTTTGTAATGCGGACGTTGCCGCCTTATCGGCTTCGACTCGCGCTAACGCTTCCGCAATTTTTTTCTGCTCACTTTGTTCGCGCGCGGCGGCAGCGCTTTGCAATTGTGCTTCAGCAGCGACGCGTTCTTTTGCGGCGGCGATGGCGCTTGTTTCTGCCTTCGCTGCGGCTGCGCTTATTTCAAGTGCTTGCTGCTCTGCTGCAAGGCGCGCCTTGGCGTTGGCGGCTGCCGTTTGCTCGGCTTCCAGCAATTGCTTAGCCGTGTCTAAACGCTGTTGATGTGCGGCGGCTGCAGTTTGAATACGCGCTAGCGCTAGTGCTTCTTGTGCGGCACGGGCGTTTTCGGATTGGGTGGCCAATAGATCCGCTTTTGCACGTGCGCTGGCCTGTTCTGACTTTTTCTGCTCAGCACTTTCTCGTGCTATTACGGCAAGCCGCAATAGCTCATCGGCCTGCGCGCGTTGTGTGGCTTTTTCAGCGGCAATGGATTCGGTTTTTGCGGCTTCAATCGCGGCCTGCGTGGCTTTTTCTTCTGCCGCAATCCGCGCTTGAATGGTAGCGGCTGCTTCTTGTTCTACGGCCAGTAATGCCTTTGCTGCCATTAGGCGTTGGTTTTCAGCGATGGCATCGTTTTCGATGCGAATTGCCGCATGGGCTTCGTCTTGTAGGCGTAGTCGCAAGCTATCTGCTGCAAGCTGATCTGTTTCGGCTCGCGCGAGGGCATCGGCGGTGTGCTGTTTTTCGGCTAATTTGCGCGAGTTTACCGATGCCTTTAATGCAGCTTCTGCGCGTATGCGCGCTTGGGCTTCATCAAGCGCCACACGTTCCGCTTCCGATGCTTTTTTGGCGGCTTCTTCGGCCAGTTGTTCTTCCTTGGCGCGTTCGTTTGCTAACGCAATGGCGGCTTGCTCGGCGCGCAGTTTAATACTTTCTCTGGCGAGCTTCGCTTCAGCCGCAACGCGCTTGGCCTCGGCCGCTTCCAGCTTCTGGCGTTCTAAAGCAGCAATACCGCGCTGCGCTTCCACTAGCTCAGCTTCAGCCTCCATGCGCGCGGTTTCGCCATCTTGCAGATGCGCGTCAGCAGTGGCTTGCTCGGCCAAGGCGGCAAGGGTTAGGTTCTTTTGTTTTAGCTGATCTTTTGCGGCTTGTTTAGCCTCTAAATCTACGACCAATTTTTGTTGTGCCGCTAGTGTGGCCGCTTGTACCAGCGCACGCGCCGATACTGCTTCTGATGTCACGGTTTCGATTGCGGCCAAGTTACGTTTCGACACCGCCAATGCCGCTTGCTCTTCGTTGGCGCGTTGTTGCGCTACGGCTAGGGCTTCGCGGTCGGCTTGTTGACGCATTTGCGCTTTTTGCACTTCATTTTCTTCAAGCTGTTTAATGCGCTTTAATTCATTAATCAGTTGCCGCTCAACGCTTTGCTTGGCAATCGCTGCGGAAATGGCGCGCTCTTCAGTGGCAATACGCGCTTCGGCTATGGCCGCAACTTTTTTTTGCTGCTCTAAATTTTGTACGCTCAACACCAATGATTCACGCTCGGCACGCTCGCGTGAAATGGCAAGTGCGGCACTTTCTTGCTCGGCTGAAAACATGCTTACCGCTTGCTCTTTTTGCAAGGTTTCCGCTTGCAATTTTGCTTCTGCCTTCGCGAGTAGTTCGCGCTCCGCACGTTGCCGATCGATGGCTTTCGCAACAGCGGCTGTGTCTAGCCGACTGCGGTCTAAAGCCGCCTCCTCCGCGCGCGCTTCCGCTTGCGCACGCTCACGCGCAACGGCAGTAGCGGCTTCCTCTTCACTTAAGCGCGCTTGGGCTAAACGCTTTAATTCTACTTCGGCAACGAGCCGCGCTTCGGCTTTTTCGCGCAATAGGCGTTCGGCGCGAATACGGTCTTGCGCAGCGGTGCGCGCTTCGTTTTCGGCCGCGTTGCGTAGCGCAATGGCCGCAATTTGGATTTCTTCGGCCGCTAGCTTGGCATTCGCTTGGTGCGCGGTTTCATGAAAGCTCTGCGCGCGTTCGAGGGCTGCATCACGTTCGGCGTCCGGCATGGATAACGCTTGTGCTGCAGCCTCGGCATTAGTGGTTGAGGATGAAATTTTTTTCAAGCGTCCGGTGCTGGACATTTTTTTAATTTGTGTGGCAGTCGGCGGTGCCGCTGCGCCATCAAGGCTGGTTTCAGTCGCGTTTGCAGTAACACTTGAAGTGGCTTTAGGAATTTCTCCAGACGCGTTAAGTTCGCTGCTACCCCCATCCTGCTGGGCACGCAATTTTTCTGCATCTCGAAGGGAATCTATAAGCCTGCTCATCGTGGTCTTAGTTTCGATTTCTAACGATTGTTATTAGGAATGTTTACGAGCGGAGAACTAAATTATTGGGCACCGCGTGGCGGGTTTGTCGCACACCAAAAGCACAACAAACCAATAGCGAGAAGGGTATTGACTTTGATTTTCTCGCGACCCTCATTTATAGCGCATCTTGGTGCTTTGTTTCGCAAACTAATGTTACTTCATGCCGGTGAATGCGAGAATTGCCAAAACTAGGACTAAAAATTGCTATTTTGCGGACTAACGCGGGTAGGCTAAATCTCGCTCCATAACATCGGCGGCTTGACGCTATTTTGCTAAGCCCAAACCCAACAGCAATACGTCAAGCGCGTCCCCACTTACTGGTTTAAGCAAAAAATATGGTGTGCCAGCGGCGGTAATTTCGCGCTTGGTTGCGTTGTCTCCGAGCGACGACATCATCACGACCGTCATTGGCGTGATGCCCTGTGCGGTATTGGCTTCAGCTTGCCGCAAATTGCGCAAAAAACTGATGCCGGTCAATCGCGGCATCCGGATATCGCACACCACAACATCAAATTTTTCGGTGCGGCAGCGTTGCAGCGCGGCCATACCGTCAAATTCTTGTACCACCTCAAAACCGCGCGTCCGCAACAGCTTGGTGACGTGTTCAGACACGGTATCGTCGTCGTCCACTACCAGCGCGAGTCTTTGTGTTTGGGCAGGGGTTGTCATTGTCGTGACTACTGTTTCACGCAATCAACATAATAGTGCGCGACGCCATTCACATCCTCTTTCACCAAACCGTGGATGTCGGTTTCAAAGCCAACAAAGGCGGTGTTAAAGCTGCGGGCAAATTCTAAATATTGCACAATGGTTTTATTGAAGCGTTCGCCAGGGATCAACAGCGGAATGCCCGGCGGATAGGGCGTGAGCAGCACGGCAGTGGCGCGGCCTTCAAGCTCATCAATGGATACGCGGTCTACCTCGCGATGCGCCATTTTGGCAAACGCTTCCGATGGGCTCATTGAAGGTTCCATGCTCGATAAATACATTTCGGTGGTGAGCTTTGCGACGTCAAACTTGCGGTACATGTCATGAATTTGTTGGCATAGATCGCGCAGGCCTACGCGCTCGTAGCGCGGATGGTTCGCCACAAATTCAGGCAAAATTTTCCACATCGGCTGGTTACGGTCGTAGTCATCTTTGAACTGCTGCAAGGCCGTAAGGAGGGTGTTCCAGCGGCCTTTGGTAATGCCGATGGTAAACATAATGAAGAAGGAATATAGTCCCGTTTTCTCAATAATTACGCCGTGCTCGGCCAGGAATTTTGAAACGATGCTGGCGGGAATTCCTTGCGCTGCAAATTTGCCGGACACGTCTAAACCCGGCGTGACGATGGTGGCTTTAATTGGGTCAAGCATATTAAAGCCCGGTGCTAAATTGCCGAAGCCATGCCAGTCGTCATTAGCACCTAAAATCCAATCGCTTTGCGAGCCGATACCCTCGGGCGCCAAATCATCTGGCCCCCACACTTTAAACCACCAATCAAGGCCAAAATCTTCATCCACCTTGCGCATGGCACGACGGAAATCCAGCGCTTCGGCAATACTTTCTTCGACCAACGCCGTGCCGCCCGGGGGCTCCATCATGGCAGCCGCCACATCGCAACTTGCGATGATCGCGTACTGGGGTGAGGTGGACGTGTGCATCAAATAGGCTTCGTTAAACAAGTGGCGATCAAGCTTGCGCGTTTCCGGTTCGCGCACCAAAATTTGTGAAGCCTGTGAGATACCAGCGAGCAATTTATGCGTGGAATGGGTGGCATAAATCATCGACTTCTTTGGCTTCGGCCGATCCTGACCAATAGCATGCATGTCGCGATAAAACTTGTGGAAGGTCGCGTGCGGCAGCCATGCTTCGTCAAAGTGCAAATTGTCTACTTCTCCATCTAAAATACCTTTTAGTGTTTCTACGTTATAGAGCACGCCGTCGTAGGTAGATTGGGTGATGGTAAGAATGCGGATACGCGCGTTTTTGTCTTTAATAAACGGATTGGCTTCAATTTTTTTACGGATGTTTTCAAGCTTAAATTCTTCGAGTGGAATCGGCCCAATAATGCCCAAATGATTGCGCGTTGGCATCAAGAAAATAGGCGTTGCACCCGTCATGATGATGGAGTGCAAAATGGATTTGTGGCAGTTACGATCAACCACCACAATATCGCCTAAGGCCACGTTAGCGTGCCAGACAATTTTGTTAGAAGTGGACGTGCCATTGGTTACAAAATAGCAGTGATCGGCATCAAAAATACGTGCAGCATTGCGTTCAGATGCAGCGATGGGGCCAGTGTGGTCGAGCAATTGACCAAGCTCTTCCACCGCATTGCACACGTCGGCGCGTAGCATGTTTTCACCAAAAAATTGATGAAACATTTGGCCAATAGGCGACTTTAGAAACGCCACGCCGCCGCCGTGGCCGGGGCAATGCCATGAATACGAACCATCTTGCGCATAGTGTACGAGTGCGCGAAAAAACGGCGGCGCCAAAGAATCTAAATAGCTTTTGGTTTCGCGAATGATGTGCCGCGCCACGAATTCCGGCGTGTCTTCAAACATATGAATAAAGCCGTGCAGCTCACGCAAAATATCGTTGGGGATATGGCGGGACGTTTTAGTTTCGCCATAAAGATAAATTGGGATTTCGGAATTTTTGAAGCGAATTTCTTCAATAAATTTGCGCAGGTTTAATACCGCTGGATCAAGCTCTGGCCCTGGCGTAAATTCTTCATCGTCAATGGACAACACAAAGGCGGAAGCGCGGCTTTGTTGCTGTGCAAACTGCGAAAGATCGCCGTAGCTAGTGGCACCCAGCACTTCCATGCCTTCTTTTTCCATCGCAGCAGCGAGCGCGCGAATGCCTAGACCGGAGGTATTTTCTGAGCGAAAATCTTCGTCAATAATAACGATGGGGAAGCGAAATTTCATTTTTATCCTGTAGCTTATGTTGGGTCGAGTTTAGTTCGAGTTTGGGGCGCTGTATTTTGTTAATGTGCAGCCAAATCGATTATAGGACAAACAGCGCCGCCATCGTAAAAAGTGTTGTGACGCTTGGTGTAATTGCCTGCTACAAAGTGTGGTGTCGATGTTGCCGATGAGCGTGTCCGGAAACCGCTAGTGTCAGCGCAGTAATTGGGTAAGATACGTCCATGCTCAACGATGAAGCCGCTTATTTAGCCGTATGTGCCCGAGACGCCCGATTTGACGGCGTATTTTTCACGGCCGTCACCAGCACCGGTATTTATTGCCGGCCGGTTTGTCGCGCCCGCGTGCCCGCAGCGCGTAACTGCCGCTTTTTTGCGCACGCAGCGCAGGCCGAAAATGCCGGGTTTCGCCCGTGTTTATTGTGTCGCCCAGAATTAGCACCCGGTTTGTGGAACGCAACGGACGCCACAAAAATGCTGGGAAGCCAAGCAACACGGCTGTTTGCGCAAATTGTGAGCAGTGACGGAACAGCGCATTCGCCCGAAGTGGTAAGTGCCAAATTAGGTATTAGCACCCGCCATTTGCGGCGTATTTTTGAAGTGCAATTTGGTTTGTCGCCCCTACAATATTGGACCACGCAACGCTTGCTGTACGCCAAGCGCCTATTGGCCGATTCAAACTTTGCCGTTGCTACCGTGGCTAAAATGGCGGGTTTTGGCAGTGTGCGGCAGTTTAACGCGGTGTTTTTAGCGCGCTATCGCTTAAACCCCACTACCCTTAAACGCAAGAATATTGGACAAAATCCCATCGACAACTTAACCATGCGCACCAAGCTTTACGCCCGCCCGCCTTACAACGTTGCGCACATGCTGCAGTTTTTTGCGCAACGCGCGATTCCGGGTGTGGAGCACGTTGATGTAGTGACGCGCACTCTGCAAAAAACCTTGCGCATCGGCCACGCCGGCGGCCTGACAAGCAGCGTAGGTTGTGTGCGCATTGAGTTTCATGAAAGTGAGCCGTGGTGCACTTTGCAACTGAGTGACAGCTTGCAAAACCACCTACCGCAAATTGTGCAAAGAGTGCGCGCCATGCTCGATTTAGAAGCTGATATTGCGGCCATCAATCAGCGCTTAGGCGCGGAATTTCCAAGTGAAGACGCCCAAGGTATGCGGGTTCCCGGCACGTTAGATGGTTTTGAAACGGCGGTGCGGGCAATTTTGGGTCAGCAAGTTACGGTGGCTGCGGCACGCACGTTTTCAGCTCGGGTTGCTGCTAGATTTGGCACATCACTTGGCTATGTTGACCCATTGGCACCAACCTTAACGCACGTGTTTCCAGATGCTAAAACCCTGGCGCAAGCCACAGGCGATGCGCTTGGCGCGCTGGGTATCGTGTCGCAACGTCAACGAGCGATTGTGGCGTTATCGCAGGCTGTAGCCAGTGGTGAAATTAAGCTTGATGCCGATGATGCTGGGCACGGTGGCAGCGCGCACCGCGAACAAACTATCGCGCGTTTGCTGGAATGTCCTGGCATTGGCGATTGGACCGCGCAATACATCGCGATGCGGGTGTTGCGCTGGCCGGATGCGTTTCCGGCTGGGGATATTGTGTTGCAAAAATTATTGGGTGTTGAAAAAAGTAGCCGTGCCGCACGCGAAACCGAAGCGCTATCGCAGGCGTGGCGGCCGTGGCGCAGCTATGCGGTACTACGTACTTGGGCGGGATTAGGCGTTACGAAATCGGAATAAATAGTGCCTGAAGACGCCCTATTTTAGGGCGTCTTCAGGCTACGTTATCGGAGAGTTTTATGCGAACATTAGTTAAAAAAATCTACACCACACCTTACGCCTCGCCACTTGGTTTAATGCTGCTGGCAGCAAGCGATGACGGCCTTGTGGGTGCGTGGTTTGAAGGGCAGAAGCATGAACCGACAGTGGATAATAGTGCGTCGTGGATTGACGTGGACGACAACGCCCATCTGCACGCGCTTCACCTATGGTTTATTGCCTATTTTGATGGAGTAGATGCCTTGAAGACGCCTGACAACTCGAAGGTAGCCCCCTTAGCTGCAAATAGGCTGCCTCCAGCCATTGATGGGCTGCAGTTTGACCTGTGTATAGGCACACCATTTCAGCAACAAGTGTGGCGCGCGCTGTGCGAAATTGCAGAGGGCGAAACGGTAAGTTACGGTGCGTTGGCAGCCAAGCTCGGCAGTCCAAGCGCTTCCCGCGCCGTGGGCGCAGCCGTGGGCAAAAACCCGCTAGGCATCGTAATTCCCTGCCATCGCGTGGTGGGTGCCGCGGGCGCGCTTACCGGTTATGCGGGCGGGCTTGCGCGTAAGCAAGCGCTGCTAAAGCTTGAGTTTTCACGGTCGCCCGTTGTGGGTGGACACTTACTAAATTTTCAATAATGAGGAATTAAAATGTCAACGCAAAACGAGTTAGCACACACTTTTGCCGCACTTCATGTCGCGGGCAAACCCTTGGTGTTGTTCAACGCATGGGACGCAGGATCCGCGCAGGCGGTGGCCAGCGCGGGTGCTGCGGCTATCGCGACCGGCAGCTGGTCAGTTGCCGCAGCGCATGGTGCTGGCGATGGTCAAAAATTGTCGTTTGACTTGGCAATCGCAAACCTTGCGCGCATCGTCGCAAACGTGGTTTTGCCAGTGTCGGTTGATTTGGAATCAGGCTATGGCGATGCGCCAGAAGCCATATTCCGCGCGGCTGCAGCGGCAATTGCTGTGGGCGCAATTGGCTTTAATTTAGAAGATCAGATAGTGGGTGGCACTGGCTTGTACAGCATCGCCGAGCAAGCGCTGCGAATCAAAGCGGCGCGCCAAGCGGCAGATGGGGCAGGCGTGCCAGCCTTCATCAACGCGCGCACTGATGTGTTCTTAAAAGCACCACCAGCCACGCACGATGCGGTTTTGGTCGAAGCAGCGCTTGCGCGCGCCCACGCCTATTCGGCTGCGGGAGCCAATGGCTTTTTTGCGCCGGGCTTGGTGGATGAAAACTTGATTGCAGCGCTGTGTAAAGCCTGCCCGTTGCCGGTAAATATTATGGTGGCAACGCCATCACCGGCTACGCAACGCTTGAGCGGTTTAGGTGTAGCAAGGATTAGCTACGGGCCAAATCCGTATCGGCAGGCAATGAAATTTTTGGAAGATGCCGCCAGAGTGGCATTTTCAATCCAATAAAATAGCTGGAGAATCCCTAAAATAGGGCGTCTCCAGCCATATTGTAAAGCCAAAAAAGCAATCTACATCTTCGGCAGCGTTACACCCTTTTGCCCCTGATATTTCCCACCACGATCTTTATACGACGTTTCGCATTCTTCGTCCGCTTCAAAAAACAACACTTGCGAGATGCCTTCATTGGCGTAAATTTTTGCGGGTAGTGGTGTGGTGTTTGAAAACTCCAGCGTTACGTAGCCTTCCCATTCCGGCTCAAAGGGCGTTACGTTCACAATAATGCCGCAGCGGGCGTAGGTAGATTTGCCCAAACAAATGGTGAGCACATTGCGTGGAATGCGGAAGTATTCAACCGTGCGCGCCAGCGCGAAGGAATTTGGCGGGATGATGCAAAAATCGGCTTTTACATCCACGAATGAATTATTGTCGAAGTTTTTTGGGTCAACAATGGTTGAATTAATATTGGTAAATAGCTTAAATTCATTCGAGCAACGAATGTCATAGCCGTAGCTCGACGTGCCGTAGCTAACTATCCTTTGACCGTTTACTTCGCGCACTTGGCCGGGCTCAAAGGGCTCAATCATGCCGTGTTGCTCGGCCATGCGGCGAATCCATTTATCGTTTTTAATGCTCATCATTAGCTTTCAGAAAAATTTAAATTTCGTAAGGTGGGTCGGGTTGATTGGCGTAGGTATGCAGCGCGCGACGATATTTTGCGGTGTCGGCATGGCTACTAAATTGGGCAATGTGGTGCAGCAATGCACTTACCGCGTCTTGATGCTGGCCTAAATTGTGATGGCAAAGGGCTAAAAAAACGCGAAACTCTTCAGCACTTGGATTTTCTTGCAAGCCGCGATTTAGCACCCGCACCGCATCGCCATATTGTTCTAAGCAGCGATACGTGCTGCCTAAGCCTAACAGCGCATCGCGTCTATCGGCGGGCGTTAGCGCGCTTGGGTCTTGCAGGCAGGCTTCATAATGGTCGATGGCGCGGTCTTCCATACCTTCGTTGTCATACGTGCAGGCAAGCTGATAATGCACATTGCAATCATCAGGCTGCGCGCGCACTAAATCTTGCAGCAACGAAAGCGCGGCGGTATGTTGGCCATCCGCCCTTAGTGCTATTGCCCGCTGTAGTTTGTTGTCCACAAGGTTTAAGTATTTTGTACAACAATTTTTGGAAACAGCACCGAGCGGTCTTGCGTTTGCTTGGCGATTTTTACCGCACATTTACGCGCAATTTCTTTGTAGATAGCAGCTATCGGGCCATCTGGGTTGGCTACTACGCTGGGCTTGCCGCCATCGGTGTCTTCACGAATGGATAAATCTAGCGGCAAACTCCCCAATAGTTCCACGTTATATTGCGCCGCCATACGGCCACCACCACCGGTGCCAAAAATATGTTCAACATGGCCGCATTTAGAGCACAAATGCATCGCCATATTTTCCACAATACCGATGATGGGCACGCCCACTTTCTCAAACATTTTTAAGCCCTTGCGCGCATCTAGCAGCGCGATGTCTTGCGGCGTGGTCACGATTACCGCGCCCGTGACCGGTACTTTTTGCGCCAGTGTTAATTGAATATCGCCGGTGCCCGGTGGCATATCGACGATTAAATAATCAAGTTCGCTCCAGCGAGTTTCGGTTAACAATTGTTCAAGCGCCTGCGTCACCATCGGGCCGCGCCATACCATTGGCGTTTCGGGATCAACCAAAAACCCCACGCTCATCGCTTGCAAGCCATGGCCCTGCATTGGCTCCATAATTTTACCGTCGAGCGAATCTGGGCGGCCCGTTATGCCCAGCATCATCGGCTGCGAAGGCCCGTAAATATCGGCATCTAGTATGCCAACGACAGCTCCTTCGGCTGCGAGTGCCAACGCTAAATTGACGGCCGTGGTGCTTTTGCCCACACCGCCTTTGCCCGATGCCACTGCAATAATGTTTTTAATGCCCGCAATCGGCTTCACGCCGCGCTGCACCGTGTGCGAAACGATTTTGCTGTACACGTTCACACTCACCGATTGCACGCCCGCAATTTGCTTTAAGCGCGCGGTCACCGTTTGGCGAATTACTTCAATCACGCTTTTTGCTGGATAACCCAGTACGATTTCAAGTGCTACATGCCCCGCTTCAACGGTGATATTTTTTGCGTTTTTACCATCGATATAATTGTCATCGCTAGTAGGGTCGATAAGTTCGCGTAGCGCGTTTTGAATTTGTTCTACAGTGACTGACATTTTTATCCAAAAATATTTTTATGTAAGGCGTAATTTTAGCCCATTGGACTGATGTTGCACCGCAATGGCGAATCAATTATATGCAAGCGTGTTGCCGCTTGCTACAATCCACGGCTCAAGCTAAAAAAATAGCCAATATAGAATTGAAAATAAGACGATGAAACAACGAAAATTATTTGTCACCACCGCACTTCCGTATGCCAATGCGGGTTTTCATATTGGTCATATTATGGAATACACCCAAGCTGATATTTGGGTGCGGTTTCTGCGTATGCAGGGGCACGAGGTGCATTTTGTTTGTGCTGATGACGCTCACGGTGCGCCGATTATGTTGATGGCCGAAAAGCAGGGCATCACGCCGCAACAGTTGGTTGCCAACACAGCGGCTACGCGCCCGCATGATCTGAATGGTTTTCATATTGGGTTCGATCATTGGCATTCCACGGACTCACCAGAAAACGTCGAGCTGAGCCAAAACATCTATCGCAAATTAAAAGCCAATAAGCTCATCACAACCAAAACCATCGAGCAATTTTACGATCCGGTCAAGGGTATGTTTTTGGCTGATCGCTACATCAAAGGCGAATGCCCAAAGTGTCACGCTAAAGATCAGTACGGTGATTCGTGCGAAGTGTGCGGTGCGGTGTATGCGCCGACGGATGTCATTAACCCGTATTCCTCACTTACAGGTGCTAAGCCAATTTTAAAAGAATCGGAGCATTATTTTTTAAGAATTTCTGAGCCGCACGTTGTAGAATTTTTGCGGGAATGGGCACTGGGTGGGCGTCTTCAGCCAGAAGTGGCCAACAAAGCGCGTGAATGGTTAGAAGGTGATGCGGGTTTGGCTGACTGGGACATTTCGCGTGATGCGCCGTATTTTGGTATTGAGATTCCCGATGCGCCGGGCAAATATTTTTATGTTTGGCTCGATGCCCCAATTTGTTATTTGGCCTCACTTAAAGCCTATTGCGCTAAAAACAAAATGGATTTTGACGCGCTATTGGCTGACCCGGCGATGGAGCAAATCCATTTTATTGGCAAAGATATTATTTATTTCCACACCTTGTTTTGGCCAGCGATGCTGAAGTTTTCTGGCTATAAAGTGCCGGATAAAGTGTATGTCCACGGCTTTGTAACGATTACCGGCGAAAAAATGAGCAAGTCACGCGGCTCCGGTATTTCGCCGCGCGCATATTTAGAATTGGGCTTAAATCCTGAATGGTTCCGCTACTACATTGCAGCAAAATTAAACGACAAGGTTGAAGACATTGACTTCAACCCCGCTGATTTTTTAGCGCGGGTGAATAGCGACCTTATCGGAAAATACGTCAATATCGCCAGCCGTTGCGCCGGGTTTCTCACTAAGAAATTTGATGGTGTATTGGCCAAGGCTGAATTGTCAGCCGAAATGAAAGAAGCCTTCGGCGGCGCTGCCGATGAAATTGCGGGCTATTACGAAGGCCGTGAGTTTGGCAAAGCCGTGCGCAAAATTATGGCGTTGGCCGATATTGCAAATCAATATGTGGATGCAAATAAACCGTGGGAATTGGCAAAGCTTGAAGGTAAAGAAAAAGAACTGCACATCGTATGTTCAACAGCAATTTCGTTGTTCCGCGAACTCACGCTATATTTAAAACCTATTTTGCCTACCTTGGCCGCTAAGGCTGAAGATATTTTTCAGCTCGGTGATTTGCAGTGGCGCGATGCATTTAAGCCCTTGCCAGCCGGCCATAAAATTAAGCCCTATCAACATCTAATGGCGCGTGTGGAGCAAAAACAAATGGATGCGCTATTGCCACCAGATTCTCCCGCCGATGTGGCTGTACCCGTGGCTACCAAGCCCGCAAAAGGCAGTGCAAAAACCGCTGCTATTATTGCGCCGGATGCTGCCGCTGAGTTTGTGTTGGTACCGCCGGAAGTGCCGAAACCCGTGGTGATAGCGCCAATTGGCGAAACTATTTCAATTGATGATTTTGCGCGACTTGACTTGCGGGTAGCCAGAATTTTAACCGCAGAATTAGTGCCTGAAGCAGATAAATTGCTGCGCTTAACGCTTGATTTAGGCATTGAGCGCCGCACTGTTTTTGCCGGCATTCGTGCGGCCTATAATCCTGATGATTTGGTCGGCAGATTGACCATCATGGTCGCCAATCTGGCCGCCCGCAAAATGCGTTTTGGCGAATCGCAGGGCATGGTGCTGGCTGCAGGAGATGGCTCCAGCATTTATTTGCTGGCGCCAGATGCGGGTGCGGTGCCGGGAATGCGAATTAAGTAAATGACCGAACCGCTCGCTCCCCCGCCCTACGCAACCGACCGCGCGACAGTCGCAGCGGAGGTCAATATCGACGTCTATCGCGCCAGTGGGCCGGGTGGGCAGCATGTTAACAAAACCAATTCCGCCATTCGGCTAACGCATTTGCCGTCAGGCGTGGTGGTGATAAGCCAAGATTCGCCATCGCAGTTTCGCAATAAAGAAACTGCGTTTCATCGCTTAATTGAAAAGCTAGAAGTGCTGAATATCGTGCCCAAAACGCGGCACAAAACCAAGCCTAGCCGTGCTGCGGTAGAGCGCCGCTTGGTGGGTAAAAAAACGCGCTCAGATGTGAAGGCGGGTCGCGGCAAAACAGCCGATTCCGGTCACGAATAGCCATAATTAGCCAATCTACAGATTTTGTCGATAAGTGAGCCATATTTGGTAAAATATAGGGTTACGGTGCATGTGCGCTGTTTTTCTATTCTGTTTAGGCATTGCTTAATTTATTTATGGCCGCAAAAAACTCAAAAACTACTGATACCGTTGCTGACGCAAAAGCGCTCGCGGCACTCACGTTTGAAGCCGCATCAGCTGATCTCGACACCCTAGTTTCACGCATGGAAAATGGCGATTTACCGTTGGAAGAATCCATCACCGCCTATCAACGCGGCGTGGCGCTAGTTGCCCATTGCGAAAAATTACTTGCCCACGCGCAGCATCGCGTACAAGTTTTGCAAGACGGCGCACTAGTTGATTATCAAACACCAGAATCAAGCACCGTCGATGAAGGTGCCGCTTAATGGTTGACTTTGCATCCTTCGCGCGCCACGTCGCAAGTGAAGTTGAACAAACCCTAATCCGCACCTTGCCAGCTGCCGATCATGCGCCCACGCGCCTGCACGACGCCATGCGCTATGCCAGCCTAAACGGCGGCAAGCGCGTGCGCCCTATGCTCGTGTACGCGGCTGGTGCCGTCACTAATGCAGCACCTGAGCGCTTGCAAATTGTGTCAGCGGCAATCGAGATGATTCACGCTTACTCACTGGTGCATGATGATCTACCTTGTATGGATGATGATGTGCTTAGGCGCGGTAAGCCAACTTGCCATGTTCAGTTTGATGAAGCCACGGCCTTATTGGCTGGAGATGCCCTACAGGCGCAGGCCTTCGAGCTAATGGCAGGTAATATGTTGGCTGATTCTCCGTCCGTTCAGCTAAAAATGATTAGCCAATTTGCACTCGCTTGCGGTTCGCGCGGCATGGCGGGCGGGCAGGCGATTGATCTTGATAATGTGGGTAAGCAAATTACCTTGCCTGAGCTTGAGCATATGCATATTTTAAAAACGGGTGCGTTAATTCGCATTAGTGTTTTATTAGGTGCGCAGTGTGGAGAAGCCCTAGATACAGCCGCCTACAGCAAGTTAGACCATTACGCAAAATGTGTGGGCTTGGCGTTTCAAGTGGTTGACGATATTTTAGATTGCGAAGCCAGTACCGAAGTTTTAGGCAAAACCGCAGGCAAAGATCAAGATGCGAACAAGCCAACTTATGTAAGCTTACTGGGCTTGAGCCAAGCTAAAACTTTTGCAGCGGAGCTATTAGCCGATGCACAAAATGCACTCAAAATATTTGATTCACGCGCCGATCATTTGCGCGAATTAGCCAATTTTATCGTTTCCCGTAGTAATTAAGTCGCAGTTAAGCCCAACCATCAGAAAGGGCAGTCCCATGAATAACTATCCACTATTAGAAGCCATTGACGACCCGCGCGACCTGCGCAAATTGGGTCGCGATCAGCTTGGTGCGGTGGCAAAAGAGCTGCGTGAATTCATTGTTGAGTCGGTATCTGCAACTGGCGGCCATTTTTCATCCAACCTCGGCACGGTAGAGCTCACCATCGCTTTGCACTATGCCTACAATACGCCGGACGACCGCATTGTGTGGGACGTAGGCCATCAAACTTACGGCCATAAAATATTGACTGGGCGTAGAGGCGGCATGCCCAAACTGCGCCAAAAAGGTGGCATGGCGGGCTTTCCGCGTCGCGAAGAAAGCGTGTACGACACCTTTGGCACCGCGCACTCGTCCACTTCAATTTCAGCGGCATTAGGCTTCGCCGTTGCCGCGCGTTTGCAAAATATCAAACGCCATAGCATCGCTGTAATCGGCGATGGCGCGCTGACAGCAGGCATGGCGTTTGAAGCCATGAACAACGTCGGCCGCGAAAAAGTGCTGGTGATTTTAAACGACAACGACATGTCGATATCCGAATCCATCGGCGCGTTAAACAATTATTTAGCCAAGTTAATGAGCGGACGTTTTTACGCCACCACTAAAAAAACGGCTGAAAAAATTCTCTCCGCTACGCCAACTTTCAAAGAAATCGCCAAGCGGGTAGAAGAGCACGCCAAGGGCATGATCACGCCCTCCACCATGTTTGAAGAGTTCGGCTTTAACTACACGGGGCCCATCGACGGCCACAATGTTGATGTACTAATCGACACGCTAAAAAATATCCAAAACCTTGAAGGCCCGCAATTTTTGCACGTGGTCACCAAAAAAGGGCAGGGTTATAAATTAGCCGAAGACGACCCGATTAACTACCACGGCCCATCACGCTTTGACCCGAAAATTGGGCTTGTTAAGCCTGCCCCTGCTGCGGGTAGTAAGCCTAAGCCCACCTACACCCAAGTGTTCAGCCAATGGCTGTGCGACATGGCAGCCATCGAGCCCAAGTTTGTCGCCATCACACCCGCCATGCGCGAAGGTTCGGGCATGGTTAAGTTTAGCCAAACCTATCCTGACCGTTACTTTGATACCGCCATCGCCGAGCAACATGCAGTCACCTTTGCCGCAGGCATGGCTGCAGACGGCATGAAGCCCTGCGTGGCGATTTACTCCACGTTTTTGCAGCGCGGCTATGACCAGCTAATTCATGACGTGGCACTGCAAAATTTACCGGTGATGTTCGCGCTTGATCGTGCCGGCTTGGTGGGGCAAGATGGCCCCACGCATCACGGTGCGTTTGATATTTCGTATTTGCGCTGCATCCCCAATATGTCAGTGATGGTGCCGTCGAATGAAAACGAATGCCGCCAAATGTTGTACACCGCCAGCATTACTAATAGCCCCACGGCGGTGCGCTACCCGCGCGGTACAGGGCCAGGTGTTGAAATTCAAAAAGCGATGACAGCAGTGCCAATGGGCAAAGGCGAAATCGTGCGTGAAATGAACCGCGCGCTAGGCACGGTCAACCGCGTGGCAGTTCTCGCGTTTGGTGCTATGGTGCAACCCGCACGCGACGCAGCAGACGAATTTAACGCAACCGTTGCTAACATGCGCTTCGTAAAACCAATTGATGCCGAACTTATTTTTAAGCTTGCCACCACGCATGATTATTTGGTAACGGTAGAAGAAAACGTAGTGATGGGCGGTGCCGGAAGTGCCGTAAGCGAAAGCCTAGCCGCACAGGGCCTTCACCTGCCAGTGCTGCATTTGGGCTTGCCCGATGCGTATGTAGAACACGGTGATCCGGCGGTATTGTTAGCGGATTGCGGATTGAATAAAGAAGGTGTGGCCGCAAGTATTCGCAAATGGTTGTCCACCCAAGCTGCGCAGCAAAAGGCGCAAGCTTAAGGTTTTTGGTTTTAAAGTCGTCGTTTAATTTTTAGTCGTTTAATTTTTTAGTTCGAAGGAAACCTAAATGAAATCAACCCTCATCAATTTAACTAGCACCAGCATTTTTGTATGCGCTGCATTTATCGGCAATGCGGTGGCACAAGATAAAGCCGCCCCTGCTGCTGCACCCACAGCCGCTACGCCAGCTGCTGCTGCGCTGGCAGTTCGCCCACCACCCACGGCCAGCAGCGCCGCCACCGAGCTTGCCGCTGTACCCGCAGACATTCTCGCTAAAGTAGAAAAGCACAGCTGCAAAGGGCCTGAAGAACCAGGCAAGCTAGCCACGGCGGCAGCGCAAAAAGGTTTTAGAAATGATCTCGAAACCTTCCGCGAATGCATCAGCAAATACACCGAAGTAGCCCAACAAACCGCCCGCGCCCACATCGCTAGCGCCAATGCGGCAGCCGCTGATTACAATGAATTTATAGAAAAAATTAAAAAAGAACGCGAAGCTAAGAAGTAAGTTTCGCGCGTCCGTATCAAGCCTAAAGCCCTGCAAATAGCGACAATATTTGCAGGGCTTTTTGCTGGAGAAAATGCCTGAAGAAGCCCTATTTTAGGGCGTCTTCAGCCGCCATTTGCAGGGTGGGTAACGCCTTATCTGCCCACGCCGACGTCGAAAATAAATTACACCACACTCCGTTTTAAAGTGTTGTTTCTCACCCGCAATAATTCACCACAACTTCTCGGCTCGCGGGACGGCTGCCTGTGGTACGTTGGTGGTTTAAGGTGTGTAGGAGCATTGATGTTTTATGAGTATTGCAATTGCCGGGCATAAGGTAGTAAACTGCTACTTTATGCAACCCTAAGGTTTTTGTAATGGGATTACCCGTAAAGCTTTCCGATGATTTAGTAACGCAAGCGCGCGCTGAAACCGCGCTTTCGCAGCGGTCTTTAACCGGACAGGTAGAATATTGGGCGCGCTTGGGGCAAAAAGCTGAAATGGCGCTAAGCCATGCTGATTTGCGCAAGTTAGCTGTATTGCAGCCGTCTGAAAGTACCGCCGCGTTGAAGCAGGCGTTAGGCTTTGCGTTTAGCGAAGCGGGAACAGTGGCGACGCGACAAGATATTAGCGCGCAGCACGGCATGGTTTACGAGGCAGCAACAGGTAACAAGGGGTTGATCGTGCAAGTGGCGCCAGACGGTACGCGTACGCTAGGGCGGTTGATAAATCGGAAATTTATCGCAGGTGAATAGTCGAAGTAGCTGGCGTAAAAGAGAAGTGCAAACTTCTTTTTTATTTGATATGATGCATTAAATAAACATTAAATTAAGCAAAAATAACTGGTTTAAGTCCATCCGAAAGCCAAATATGAAAAAGTTCGCCCTGCCGCTGCCCGCTGCTTTAGTCACGCCAATCCTGCATAAACTCGCCCCCGAGCTTGGTCGCACCGATAACGAACGGCTGGCAACCCTCGCTGCATTGTTAGGCGCGGACAATCAAGCGTCGTTAGGCAAAGTGCTGCAAGCGCTATACCCAAATGCCTCAGTCGATGATGCGCTCAATAACTTTCGCGTGCTCCGTTCTGCGCTAAAAGCAAGAGTCAAAGAGCACGCAAATTTAGCGTTTGAATTGAAGGTGGACACCGCCACCAAGCGCCCGCCGAATGAGCGCACTTGTTGGTTTGAAGGCAGCGATGTAAAGCGCAACCATATCGCTAATTTGAATGACATACAGTCTGCACAAGCCCGAAGCATAGGGCTCTTGGGGGTTGAGCAGCAAAACGGCAAGCCAGTAGTTCGTTATTTCTTGAGCTATTCGCAGGCTGATTACATTCCGCTTGCAAAAGCGCTCTTGGACATGGTAACCGTGATGTTAAAAAACTCGCCGCAATACGCCTTTGTGCCTTGGCGCGACAAAGACCATATTTTGCCGGGTGATAAATGGCACGACGAGGTGCAAGCCGCAATTGCCACCAGTGCGTTTGGATTGCTGCTGGTGAGTCAGAGCTTTTTATCGCGCAGCTACATCAGAGATCATGAGCTTCCGCATTTTGTAGCTGCCAATGACGACGACATCAATCCAAAAAAATGTGCAATTCCAGTTGCGTTAGATGATATTTTAAATGACAACACCGACCTTCGCGGTCTGCAAGCGCTGCAGATATTTAAAGGCGAAAAAGCTGAGCCTTGGTCAATGGTCATCGGGCGTAAACAGAGGGAAAAATTTGCAGCTCAGTTGGTAGATCGCATCCATCAAGTTTTGAAAAAGCGCTTTTCACCTCCTAAGTTGGACGTAAATAACGCGTCGAAACGTCAACTACCGCGTATAGAATCAAAAGAAAAGAAGCAACACACTAAAGCAGCCGATGAAATCAACGATGCATTGTGCAACGCGCCCAGTATGCCGTTTGTAGAAACGTACGGCACCACCGGAAATTTCGCTATTTCGGCAGATCACACTGATCAAGGCACCAGCGGCACTGTGCATGTGCTCGAAAGCATGGATGCATGGCTTGCGGAAAAAAATGGCCCTGACTATTGCGCGGTATTAGGCGAAACCGGCACCGGTAAAACCACCACGGTCAAAGAATTTTCAAAACGTCTCGCCGCAAAACTTAAAGCGGGTGAAACCACCGCACAGCCTTTGTATATGGATTTACGCCTGTTGCGCAACGCGGTAAAAGCGCCGCTCACTTTAGAAATCATCATCACCAAACTTTGGCAAAACATTTGGCGTTCAGGTGCGACCGATAACGCTGTGGTGGCCGAAGATGTTATCCGCATGGTGCAGCACGAGGGTGCGGTGGCAATTTTTGATGGCCTCGATGAGGTGCTGGTACACCTCGATAATGAAAGTAGCGGCCAAGCATTCGTGCGCGAGCTACTGCGTATTTTGCCGCCACCGTTGCCAAATTCAACAGGCGACAAAAGCACAGAAAAACGTGGTCGCGTAGTGCTCACTTGCCGCACCCATTATTTCCGCACCCTGCGCCAGCAACGTCGCTTTCTATCTCTAGGCGATAGAGAAAGCCTAAAGAAGCCCGTAAATAGGGCGTCTTCAAGCATTAAAAACAGCGAAAACATTGTCGACGAAGCACAAGAAGCCGACAGCTTCCGCACCTTCACCTTACTGCCTTTCACGCGCGATCAAATCAAACAATACTTTGCGCTCACCCTGCCAGAGCGTGACGGCGAGCAAATTATGCAGCTTGTTGAAAGTGTCCATAACCTAAGTGAAATTGCTAGCCGCCCTTACACTTTGAGCTTGTTGGTGCAAGAAATTGCGCAAATTGAACGCTGGAAAGCGCAAGGCCGCACGGTATCAAACGTAACGCTTTATGCGCACTTTGCCGCAAGCTGGCTAGAGCGTGATTTGGGTAAACATACTTTTACCCTTGAACACAAATTGCAACTAATGGAACAGTTAAGCGCTACTTTGTGGTTAAAAAAACAGCGCAGCTTTGCAGTGGATGACCTTGACCAATGGCTGATGGATTTTTTATACGATAATCCGCGCCTAGCCTTTCACTACGATAAAGACGCTAAAGAAAGCTTAAAGTCCGACTTTCGCACCGCAACTTTTGTAGTGAACGAAGACAATGATCAATTTCGTTTTGCGCACTCATCATTGCAAGAATATTTTTTAGCTGCGTATTTGTGTAGAGCCTTGCGAGATAGCCTAAAAGAGCGCTGGGCTATGCCTGAAGTAAATATTGAAACCCTCGATTTTTTAGGCCAAATGCTCGCTGAATTGCATCTTGAAAAACCTGAAAATGCCAGCCGCGCAATGGCAACCTTGCGTGCTATCCGCGACGCCTACACCCCGCAAGCCAGTGAGCTAGCGCTGGCCTACGCCCTACATGCCCATCAGCACAGCGCGCGCGGCTATCCCGCGCAAAGCCTTGCGGGTGTGCAGTTACCGAGCATCACAATGCGGCGTAAGGTGTTTGCCGGTGAGCGGGGTAAGTTGCTGAATTTAAGCGGTGCTAATTTTTCAGGTGCGCAGCTTCAGCAGACTGAATTTGTTTATTGTGATTTGAATGGCGCTAATTTTTCAGGGGCTAATTTTGAAAGCGGCGTTGTGGAATATGGCACGGGAAACCGAACCGATTGGTGCAACTCAAAATTGGGAGGGGCGGTATTTCGGTGTGTGAGTTTGGAGCAGGCAAAGTTTGATAAAGCGCACTTAAAAGAAGCACTTTTTATTAATTCCAAAGGCGTCGCTAACAACAAATCATCATTACTATCGTCACGCTCGCTATCGGATGCAAAATTGATACAGCCAAAGCATCGCGGCGGTATTAGTTCAGTGGCCTGTAGTCCCTGCGGAACGCATTATGCGGCGGCATGCGACGACGGCGCCCTAAGGCTCTGGCATGCGTCTACAGGTGAATGCCTGAAGATACTCAAAGGCCATGAATGCGAGATGTCGAGTGTTGCCTTTGCCCCAGACTACCCACAAAGTCAGCAATTACTAAGCGCCGATTATTACGGGACTTTAAGGCTGTGGCATGCGGGTACGGGCGAATGCCAGAGGTTACTTAAGGGGCACAAAGGCGTGGTGATGAGTATTGCTTTTGCCCCTGATTATGCGCAAAGCCAGCAGCTACTGAGCGGCGGCTATGACAGGATATTAAGGCTCTGGCATGCGGGCACGGGCGAATGCCGAGAGCAGCTCAAGGGACATGAAAAAGGGGTGCTGAGTGTTGCCTTTGCGCCAGACTACGCGCAAAGCCAGCAACTACTCAGTGGAGGCGAAGACGGGACTTTAAGGCTCTGGCATGGCGGGACAGGCGAATGCTTGAAAGTGCTCAAGGGGCATGAATGCTGGGTGTGGAGTGTGGCCTTTGCGCCAGACTACGCGCAAAGCCAGCAATTACTTAGCGGCGGAGATGGCGGAGCCCTAAGGCTTTGGCATGCGAGCACGGGTGAGTGCGTAAAGGAGTTTGAAGGGCACGAAGGCTGGGTGCACAGTGTTGCCTTCGCCTCAGATTACGCGCAAAGTCAGCAACTACTCGGTGGGGGTGACAACGGGATCTTAAGGCTCTGGCATGCGGGCACTGGCGAATGCCTGAAGGATATCGAGGGGCACAAAGGCACAGTGCGGAGTGTTGTTTTTGCTCATGACTACGCGCGAAACCAGGAACTACTAAGTGGCGGGGATGATGGGATTTTAAGGTTGTGGCATGCGTCCACAGGCGAATGCCTGAAGGAGATCAAGGGGTACGACGAAGGAGTGTGGAGTGTTGCGTTTGCGCCAGACTATGCGCAAAGTCGGCAACTATTAAGTGGCTGCAATGGCGGAGCTCTAAGGCTCTGGCGTGCATCGACAGGTGAATGCCTGAAGGTGCTCAATGGATATCAAGACGCAGTGATGAGTGTCGCCTTTGCGCCAGACTACGCGCAAAGTCAGCAATTGCTATGTAGCGACTATTACGGGAATATGCGGCTCTTGCATGCTGGCACGGAAAAGTGCATGAAGGTGCTCAAGGTGTACGAAGAGGGAGGAACGAGTATTGCCTTTGCCCCCGACTACGAGCAAAGCCAGCAACTACTGAGTGGCAGTCATGACGGGACTTTAAGGTTCTGGCATGCGTCTACAGGAGAATGCCTGAAGGAATTCAAGGGGCACAAAGACTGGGTATCGAATGTTGTCTTTGCCCCAGACTACGAGCAAAGCCAGCAACTACTGAGTTGCAGTGGTGACGGAACGTTAAGGCTATGGTGTGTGTCTACAGGGAAATGCCTGAAGGAGATCAAGGGGCATAAAGCCGGGGTCATGAGTGTTGCCTTTGCCCCAGATTACGCGCAAAGCCAGCAACTACTAAGTGGCGGGCTTGACAAAGTACTAAGGCTCTGGCGCGCGGGCACGGGTGAATGCCTGAAGGATATCAAGGGGCACGAGGGCACCGTGCTGAGTGTAGCTTTTGCTCACGATTACGCGCAAAGCCGGGAAGTACTAAGTGGTGGGCATGACGGAGTATTAAGGCTCTGGCATGTGGGCACGGGCGAATGCCTGAAGGAGCTCAAGGGGCACGAGGGCGGTGTGCAGAATGTTGCTTTTGCCCCAGACTCCGCCCAAAGTCGGCAACTGTTAAGCGCTGACGATGAAGGTACGATACGGCTTTGGCATGCAGGCTCCGGCGAATGCTTGCAAATAATGTCGAACTTACCCGAACAGCAATACGTCACCACCAACGGCGACTCCACCAAAGTGATTGCCGCTAGTTCGCGCGCGTGGCGGTATTTGCGTTGGCAGGTGCCGGATGAAGATAGTGCGTTTGCAGGCGCGACGAAGTTGGTACATGCGGAGTTTTTTGGTGCGCTGCCGGAGCGGGGTGGCGACGCTGGTGGTTAGATTTTTGAGCTGTTTAAATGCCTAAAGAAGCCCTATTTTAGGGCGTCTTCAGGCATTTTTTCCTAAGAAAACGACTTGGATTAGAAATCGAAGTGCAATTTTTTCATGCCACCAGTTCGCAAACTACGGCACTGGTTGATGATTTGTGGAAACGTAGGTCGGGTTAGGCGCGGTGTTTGCGCCGTAACCCGACGCGGTGGTGAATACGTCGGGTTACGGCAAAAAACGCCTAACCCGACCTACTCTTTTTAACCACTGCACTTCGTTGATTGATTCCTTTCCAACGCTGCTCAACGATGCACTTCGAGCTTAAATCCACCTGATAACTTTGGTTGCTGTTGATAGCTCGACGGTTGCCGTGCCACCGCCCGCTCCTAAGCCCCGCCGCCCGCATTCACTCCCTAAAATCCGCAGTTCGTCGCTTATGTCTGCCCTTTTGAGCGGCAAGCCGGTTTAATGCATCCTGCGCAATTTTTCATCTTCATCCAAAATTATCAGGGAGCCCTTTATGCTGCAACTCAATGCTGTTACCCACATTTACGCCAATGGCACCAAGGCGCTTGACGATTGCACGCTTACTATCCCTAAGGGCATGTTTGGCTTGCTGGGGCCCAACGGAGCGGGTAAATCATCGTTGATGCGCTGCATTGCTACGTTGCAAACGCCTACGGCTGGAACAATTCAGTTTGGCGATATAAATGTGGTGCAGCAGCCGGAAAAGTTGCGCGCAACCCTTGGCTATTTGCCGCAAGATTTCGGCGTGTACCCGCGTGTGTCGGCCTTAGATTTGTTGGATCATTTAGCAGTGCTAAAAGGTGTTGGTGATAAAGCGGATCGTAAAAATACGGTTGAAACCTTGCTCAACCAAGTTAATTTATGGTCTGTGCGCAAGAAGGCAGTGGCCGGCTTTTCGGGCGGGATGCGGCAGCGCTTTGGTATTGCGCAGGCGCTTATTGGCAACCCGTCGCTCATTATTGTGGACGAACCTACGGCAGGCCTAGACCCTGAAGAGCGCAATCGGTTTAATAATTTATTATCCGAAATTGGCGAGAACGTGGTGGTGATTTTATCTACCCATATTGTGGAGGACGTGACCGACCTTTGTGCGCAAACGGCAATCATCGTGAACGGTAAAATTGTACAAACCGGTGCGCCGCATGAGTTGGTTAAAAATCTTGATGGTCGGGTGTGGCGGCGCACGATTGCCAAAGCGTCGCTCCCAGATTATCAGGCGCAAATGAATGTAATTTCAACGCGTTTGCGCGGTGGCGAAACGCTGATACATGTAATGGCTAATGCCGCGCCAGAAGCGGGTTTCGAGCCAGTTGAGGGTAACTTAGAAGACCTTTATTTTGCCACTATTGCGCAAACCCGCAATAGCGCTAAATTAGTCGCCAAGCTAGCCGCATAGGAGTCAATAATGCTAACTAAAATTGCGGGCTTTGAGCTGCGGTATCAACTATTTTCGCCTTTGTTTGTGGTAGGTTTTTCAATATTTTTCTTGCTCGCCTTTGGCGCCACCACCATTGAGCAGATACAAATTGGCGGGCGGGGCAATGTCAATTTAAACGCGCCGTTTGCTATTTTGCAAACGCTTGCCATCATGAATGTGTTCGCACTTTTTGTGGTCACCGCTTTCGTGGCCAACGTGGTGATACGCGATGACGAAACCGGCTTTGCACCTCTACTGCGTGCCACGCGGGTGACCAAGTTCGATTATTTGGTGGGCAGATTTATTGGCGCTATTGCGGTGGCGTTTTTAGTCACAGCCAGTGTGCCGCTGGGCATTTTAATTGGCTCGTGGATGCCGTGGATTGACCAAGAAAAAGTGGGCGGCTTCATGGCGCTACATTATCTGTACGCGCTGTTCTTTTTTGGATTACCCACGGTGGTGGTGATGGGCGCAGGCTTTTTTTCGCTTGCTACCGCCACCCGTTCGATGATGTGGACTTACGTGGGCGTGGTCGGATTTTTGGTGCTGTTTATCACCTCACGCTTGCTGCTGCGTGACCCTGCCTATGACACCTTTAGCGCCTTATCTGATCCCTTCGGTATCGGTGCGCTGCGCAGCACCACAAAATACTGGACAGCAGCCGATCGCAACACCATGTTGCCCGCTATTTCTGGGTTGATGTTGTACAACCGGCTGCTGTGGCTGGGCATTAGCTTGGTATTCTTTGGGTTAGCCTATTCGATTTTTAAATTTGAAGTGGCTGGCAAAAAACAGGGTGAAAAAGCGGCAACCGTAGTGGATGCGGCCCCACCCGCCATGAAGCCGCTTGCCGCTACCGATACCGCCACCAGCACTCGCTGGCAACAGCTGCTTGCCATCACCCGCTTTGATATGAGTTTTGTGTTTAAAAGCCCTGCGTTTTTTGTGTTGTTAGCCATTGGTGGATTCAACGCCTTTGCCGCAATGACGGACACGGCTGAATTTAGGGGCACGCCGACCTTTCCGGTCACCCGCGCCTTGATCGATGCATTGACCAGTTCGTTTTCCATCATTCCGGTCATCATCGCCATTTACTATGCGGGCGAACTGGTGTGGCGCGACCGCGACCGCCGTGTGCATGAAATTGTGGACGCCACCGCAGCACCTGATTGGGCGTTTGTGGTGCCTAAAGTATTGGCCATTACCTTGGTGCTGATGGCGAGCTATGTGGTGGTGGTGGCAACGTCAATGTTGTTTCAGCTATTCCACGGCTACACCCATTTAGAACCGATGGCGTACTTGCTGTGGTTTATTGTGCCGGGTGTAATTTCAGCATTGCTGTTGGCCATGTTGGCGGTGTTTGTGCAGGCCTTGGTGCCGCATAAATTTATGGGCTGGGCGGTGATGCTGGTGTATTTGGTGGCGTCCATTACGCTTAACACCATTGGCTTTGAACATAACCTTTACAACTACGGTGGCGCCAGTGAGGTGCCGCTATCCGACATGAACGGCATGGGCCGTTTTTGGGTCGGCCGTGCGTGGTTTCAAGCGTATTGGCTGGCCTTTGGATTGATGCTGTTGGTTGTGACCCATTTGCTGTGGCGGCGCGGTGCTGAAACTCGGCTAATGCCCCGATTTAAGCGGCTTCGCAGCCGATTTACCGGTGCGCCTGCTGTGTTATTTTGTGGTGCAGCAGCAGTGTGGGCTGGTGTTGGCGCGTTTATTTTTTACAACACCAATGTGCTTAATGATTATCGTACCCAACCGCAACGTGAGCAGCTGCAAGCTGACTATGAAAAACAATTGCTGGCGTATGAAAAATTACCGCAACCAAAAATTACCGACGTAGTATTGGATGTGCAG
>JAYUOW010000230.1:0-32540 GCA_043760555.1 Betaproteobacteria bacterium | reverse complement strand
CCTCTCTCCCTCGAGGGGAGAGAGGGGCACTTCGGGCGAAAATTCAGCGTTAACTAAATACCAAACTATTGCTTAGAAAGTGCTTCAAACCTTAACCTTAACCTTAATCTTCAACCCTAGGCCTTCAAACTATGATTCTTCAGCGGTAAATCCCTTATCCGTTTCCCCGTTGCCGCAAAAATCGCATTCAATACCGCCGGTGCAGCCACCGCAATCGTAGGCTCACCGACGCCGCCCCAAAACCCACCGGACGCCATAATAGTTGTTTCTACCTTTGGCATATCGGCAAGTTTCATCGTTGGATAATCACCAAAATTTGTTTGCTCTATGCGGCCATCTTTTACCGTGCATTCTTGGTACAGTGCGGCTGATAAGCCGTACACAAATGATCCCTCAACCTGCGCTTCAATTTGTTGTGGGTTGACTGCGTGGCCACAGTCGGTGGCGGCAACTATCCGTAATATTTTTAGCACGCCTTCTTTGCTTACCGATACTTCAGCACATGCTGCTACATAACTACCAAAGCCCATTGTCTGCGCTAAGCCCCTAAATACGCCGCTTGGCGCGGGTTTGTCCCAGCCAACTTTTGCGGCGACGGCTTCCAACACGGCTAAATGTTTGGGATGTTTTGCCATTAGCTTTCTACGCAACGCTAATGGGTCTTGCTTTGTAGCATACGCAATTTCGTCGATAAATGATTCCAAATAAACTGCATTTTGGTTTAAATTAACGCCGCGCCAAAAGCCAGGTGGCACATGCGGGTTGCGCATGGCGTGGTCTACTAAAAAGTTCGGGAAGGTGTAGCCCATAACTGTTTCTAAGCCAGTTGTATTCACGCCCTGAAACACCACAGGGTCGCGCCCGTCTTTAATATTTTGCGGTGCTAAACCCGCCAAAATAGACTGACCCGAAATGCGCATGTGCACGCCAGTAATTTCGTTTTTGTCGTCCAGCGCCGCTACCATTTTGCAATGGGTAATTGGATGAAATTTGCCTTGCGCCATGTCTTCTTCGCGCGACCAAATCATCTTGATTGGCGTGCCCGGCATTTGCTTGGCGATGTTGACTGCTTGCTTCACATAATCGGTAGCCCCCCTGCGCCCAAAGCCGCCACCTAAAAGCATTTTGTACACCTCGCACTTCGCTGGCGGTAAGCCCGCAGCTTCGGCCGCCGCCGCATGCGCCGCCTCGCCGTTTTGGGTGCCTACCCATACTTCGCAACGCTCTGGCGTCCAGCGCACGGTGGCGTTCATGGTTTCCATGCAGGCGTGGTTTTGATGTGGGTAGGAATAGATGGCTTCAACTGTTTTGGTGGCCTTGGCAATGGCGGCTGGCACATCGCCTATCGTAAAGCCTAACACTGCGTCTTTCGCGGTTAAGCCCTCTTTTAACACCACTGCAAATGTGGCGGATGACAGCTTGGCATTTGGGCCTTCGTCCCACTCAATTTTTAAGGCGTCCAACGCAGTTTTGGCTTGCCACCATGTGGTGGCAATAACGGCCACCGCTGTATCGCCTACCTTCAACACGCGCTTCACGCCAGCACGCTTTAGCACCGCGCCGTCGTCCACACTTTTAAGTTTGCCGCCGAATACGGGGCAGTCCATCACGGCCGCATTCAACATGCCGGGCAGCACTAAATCCATGCCGTAAATTTGCTTGCCGTTGGTTTTGTTAATGGTGTCTAAGCGTGCTAAACGCTTGCCAGCAATTTTCCAATCTTTCGCATCTTTTAGCACCACATCTTTTGGTGGTGTGAGCTTAGCGGCTGCGGCACACATCTTTCCGTAAGTGGTGGTGCGCTTGCTGGTTGCGTGGGCGATGACGCCTTTGCTTACCGTGCACTCAGCAACTGGCACTTTCCATTCGTCTGCCGCCGCTTGCAACAACATCATGCGCGCTGTTGCACCGCCTTTGCGCACGTAGTCTTGGCTACCGCGAATGCCTTGGCTGCCGCCGGTGCCAAAGCTGCCCCATGGCCGTTTACGCTCTAGGCTTTGGCCAGGGGTCGGGTATTCGGTGGTGACGTTAGCCCAATCGCATTCAAGCTCTTCGGCGACCAGTTGGGCTAAGCCAGTGAGTGTGCCTTGCCCCATTTCGGATCGTGCAATACGAATCACCACGGATTCATTGGCGTGCACCATCACCCATGCGTTGATTTCAGGCGTTGTTGCGATGGCTGCTTCAGCGTCTTGCCCAAACGGAATATGGAAGCCGAATACAAGCGTGCTCGCAGTAGCGCCTTGAATAAATGTGCGGCGTGAAGGTTTCAATATCGTGTTCATACTTTTGCTCCTTCAGCAGACGTGGCTATGTGCGTAATGTTTAGTGCATTCGGCGCTTTTTTGCCACTGGCCATTTCCCTCGCCGCCACATGAATCGCCGCGCGCACGCGGTTGTAGGTGCCGCAGCGGCAAATATTGGTCATCGCCTCGTCAATATCGGCATCCGTTGGTGCAGGCTTGGCTTTGATGAGCGCAGTGGCCGCCATAATCATGCCGGATTGGCAGAAGCCGCATTGCGGCACATCAAGCGCTACCCACGCTTTTTGAATCGGGTGCGAATCATTAGCCGACAGTCCTTCAATGGTCACGATTTTTTCTGTGGCCTTCACCGACGCCGCTGGGCGCACGCAGGATCGCACTGGCACACCGTCGATGTGTACGGTACACGCGCCGCACGCTGCTATGCCGCAGCCGTATTTGGTGCCAGTGAGGCCAAGCTGTTCGCGCAACACCCATAACAAAGGTGTGCCGCTGTCGGCTTCGTAGTTGCGTGATTTTCCGTTTACGTTCAGTACGTTAGGCGTTGCCATGTTGGGTTCCTTGGTGATTTGAGTGGCACGATTATGCGCCAATAATTTGTATTGCGCATCAATCAAACAGTTGCGCGTAAAATCCATTCATCAACACTTAATAGGCCGAAAAATATGAGCACAAAAAATCGATTTGGCGTAGAAGATTTATGGAAAGTTAAACGTCCCGCGGCACCCACCTTGTCGCCCGATGGCGCGCAAGTATGCGTGAGCGTGACGCAATACGATATGGATGCAAACACAGGCGCTTCGCACCTCTGGCTGCTTTCTACCTTCGGTGGATCCAGGCGCGAGTTAACCCAGTGCGGTGAAAAAGATGGCCAGCCGCAATGGTCGCCCGACGGCGCAACGATTGCGTTTGTAGCCAAGCGCGGTGACGATAAAGTGCCGCAGTTATATCTGATTGCTCCAGACGGAGGTGAAGCTAAGCGGGTAACGCAAATAGCGACGGGTGTAGCGGGTATCAAGTGGTTTGCAAATGCAAAACAGCTCGCCTTTGTTTCATGGGTATGGCCTGATTTAAAGTCAGAAAAAGACCAAGCCAAGCGCCTGCAAGCGCGCGATGCCGACAAAGTTAAAGCGCACGTGGTTGACCATACTTGCTTTAGGCACTGGGACCATTGGCTATCCGATAGCCGTCAGCCACAGGTGCATGTGGTGGATGTAAAAACCGGCAAATGCCGCAACGTAATGGCGGGCTTAAACTACGCCTTGCCTTCATTCGATACGAGCCAAAATGATTACGACATATCGCCCGACGGCAAGTGCGTCGCGTTTTGTTTTAACCCTAATAACGATCCGCGTGGCGATCAAGAACATCACATTGCCGAGCTTGAAATTAAAACCGGTAAGGTGCGTAATTTAACGGCTAAATCCGCGCATTCGCACTACGCACCCGCGTACGCGCCCGATGGCGCAAGCATTGCGTTACTTGCAAATAATATGCAGCGATCGCAGGATGATGATTTAAAGGTGGCTGTAATAGCCCTAAATACGGGCATCTTCAGCCTATGGAGTGGGTGGGATCGCAACATCAACGCACCGCTTAAATGGGCGACGGATGCAAAAAGCGTTTACTTCACCGCTGATGATGCCAGTCGCCTAAGCGTGTGGCGGCTAAATGTAGATGCTAAAAAACCTGTGTGCGTGGCGCCCGGCGGAACGGTAACTGACTTCGACGTGAAGGCAGAATCACTTGCGTTTGTGCGCAACAATATGTCTGCGCCGCCGGAGGTATTTGCGGCGGCGGCGGACGGCTCCAACGCCACGCAAATAGCCGACTTTAACGGCGCGTTAATGCAAAAATTTAAATTGGGTGAGGTTAAAGAATTCAGTATCAAAGGCTGGAAAAACGAAGCCGTGCAAATGTGGGTGGTGTATCCGCCTGATTTCGATGCCAAGAAAAAATGGCCGCTCGTCCACAACATCCACGGCGGCCCGCATTCTAACTGGGGCGATAATTTTCATCAGCGCTGGAACAACCATGTATTTGCAGCCGCAGGCTACGTGGTGGTGTGCGTGAATTACCATGGCTCGCTCGGCTGGGGCAATAAGTTTTTAGAATCAAACACCGGCACCTTCGGCAGCAAAGAACACACCGACGTTGAAGCCGCAACGGATTTCATGTTGGCGCAAGGTTATATTGATGCCAATCGACTTGCTGCCAGCGGCGGCAGCTACGGCGGCAAAATGGTCGCGTGGATGAACGGCCGCAACGGCGCGCAGAAGGGCGGCGACCGCTACAAAGCCTATGTGTGCCACGCGGGCTGCTTCGATTGGCGGGCAATGTACGCAGGCGACGCCGGATACTGGTTCAACCATTCGCTCACCACCAGCTATTGGAACAACCCGCAAAAATTCGCCGCGCAAAACCCAATTTCTGAGGCCAAACACATGAAAACCCCCACCTTGGTCATCCACGGCGCGTTAGATTATCGCGTGCCCGATGCACAAGGATTGGCCTACTACAGCACCTTAAAATCGTTAAATGTCCCATCAAGGTTAGTGTTCTTTCCCGATGAAAACCATTGGATTTTAAAGCCGCAAAATTCACGACTTTGGTATACGGAATATTTGGCTTGGATAGCGAAGTATGTGGGCAAAGGGGCTACAAAAATGGTAAATAAAATGCTTGGAAACGGCCTAAAATAAGGCGTCTCCAAGGTTTTATTATAGTAGGTTGGGCAGGTGTTTTGCCCAACAGCAATGGTTAACTAACTGATGGCTTCTACCGCTTACCACCGATGTTGGGCAACACCCCTGCCCAACCTACATTTACAATTTTTACGATAGCGCCAACCATGCCATCAGACACTCCTGAAGCTAAACCGCACGTTCGCCGCAAACGCTACGCTGGCGCGCATCCGCGTAATTTTGCCGATAAATACAAAGAACTCAACTCAGAAGAATTTGCCGATGATATGCAAAAAGTCATCGCGCGCGGGCAAACGCCTGCGAGCACCCATCGGCCAATTTGCGTAGATGAAATTCTCGCGATTTTAAAACCCGCACCCGGTGAAACAGCGCTCGACGTCACCCTAGGCTTCGGCGGCCACACTCAAGCGATATTGCCCAAGCTGCTGCCCGGTGGCAGGCTGTTTGGCACCGACGTCGATTCCGTCGAACGCCCCCGCACCGAAGCCCGCCTACGCGCACTTGGCTACGGTGAAGATGTGCTCACCATACGCGAAATGAACTTTGCCGATATAGGCACCCTGCTGCCCGAAGTGCCTGCCGGATTCGATTGTATCCTCGCCGACTTCGGCGTGTCATCCATGCAGCTTGATAACCCCGAACGCGGTTTCTCCTACAAAAATGACGGGCCACTCGATCTGCGCCTAAACCCCGCCAAAGGCGCACCGGCATCCTACGTGCTGCAAAAATTGAGCGCCTACGAGCTAACCCAATTGCTAACAGACGTGGCCGACGAACCCCATGCCGCCCGCATCGCCTACGGCATAAAGCGCAGCAAAACCATCATTAAAACCACGCTGCAATTAGCCGAAAATGTGCGTGCCTCTTTGGCCGACTTCCCCGATAAAGATGGCCATAAAAAACCCCTAGCCCGCACCTTCATGGCGCTACGCATTCAAGTAAATAATGAGTTTGACGTGATTGATCGCTTTTTGGCCGACTTACCGAAATGTATGAAAACAGGTGGGCGAGTCGCGGTGCTGTCGTTTCATTCCGGTGAGGATAAACGGATCGAAAACGCGTTCCAAAAATACCGTGAAGAAGGCTTATTTTCGGCTATCTCCACGGATTGCATTCGCCCATCGCAAGAAGAACAGCGCAGTAATTCGCGGTCGATGCCAGCGCGGTTGCGATGGGCGGTGAGGGCGTAGATTTGTACGTGGCGGCGAGTAATTCGAGTGCCGAATAGCTCGGCTCAATCAACCTTTTGTAGGCCTTCACGCCGCCTTCCGCAACTTTTCGATTTCGCGCATGAAGACTTTATGTGCTTCGCTATTTCTAGCCAAATCGGCGCGAATTTCACTAATGAGTTCGCTCGCCGTAATCGACGCCTCATCTAGTAATTTCAAGCCCCGCTCTGTGGGGTCAAATGGTACTCGATCCCTATTGTCTTGTGTCATTTTTAGTCACTTTTTAGTTTGTACGGCAGCCTTTGATTTATTCCAGCCCATATCGCGTAACCAAATTTTCCAGCGTTATATTTGCGGTCACAGCATCATGGGGAACCAATAAATATTTCCATGGCCGCCCACCGTTAGCAATGGCGTAGTCAGTCGCGTTTCTGCACCACAGCATAGCTTGTTTGGCTTTTGCGGCTACATCCGTCTCGCTTGCCTGCGCATCGGTAACTTCCTGCGCCTTCTTGGTTTCAATTAACAAGGTCATATTTGCCAACTGTGCTACAAAATCTGGCACGTATTCAGGCTGCGTACCCGGTTGCGTGGTCGAACGATAATAGATGTTGAACTGCCCTGCCACTGGGCGAAACCAGCGGATTGCTTGGCGTTCGAGCACAGTGGCAAAAATACGTTCGGTATCGGAATGAAACTTTTGCTCTTGGTAGGCGCAGCGCGTGAAGCCGCCGTATACATATTTGCCAATGGTGCGCTTATCATCTGGTGCCCAATGCAGCGGCTTTATATCGTCCTTTGCGTTAAACGCACAGGGTTTTAGTGGCACAAAACCACAACTTACTTTAACTTCAGATTCTCCTGATTCTTCTTCGTAATGTGCGGCCATTTGGTGATGAATGACTACGGCAATGGGTTTGGCATAGTTGCCCAATACATTGTGTAGCGCGGCATGGTCGGGTAGGTAACTTTGAAAATGGATTACAGCTTGGCTGGCTATTTCGTTAATAAATTCAGCGTGTTCATCATAGGAAATATCATCAAAATCAATTAACTCACGAATGATGTAATTTTCAGCGCGCTCTTCTTCAATCAGCGCCGATTCGCCGTAGGTAACTACGCTGTTTGATTGCAAGCCATGCGACTCTAAGGTGTTTGAAAGCGGTTGGAATTTAAGGGCGGATACATCAAGCGTAAACGCCCGATAACCGCTCTTAACCGGCCCTTTGGGGATAACCGAAATACGCGGAATATCAATGGTTTGCGCCACCACTACATCTACAGTTTGGTTCACGATGGCTTCAACGTCGGCCACGCTTGCAGCTTCAAGCGTTGGTAGCTCACCCGATTGACCTTTTGGCACGATGAGCAAGCGCGTAGATACTAGGTTTGCAAGGTGTTTACGCACGCTAGGCGCGCTCAATGCAGCACTGGTAGGGGCTAGTGCTAAGTCGCGGCTAATTTCGGCTATGGCCTGCATGGCCAGCACGGCAATGTTGCGGTCTTCGCCGGTAGTAAGCACGCAGGTTGTGCGTTTGGTTTGGTAACTATCCCCGCCAACGGCTGTAACCGTGGTTGCCGAACCAGCATCAATTGGTGGTGCTGTGGCAATGCCCAACATCACATCGATGGTAGTAGCCGCCGTCACACTGGTTAAGCGATTGCCATCAGAATCGGTGGGAGCAAGTTGCAATTGTTTTAACCGTATGGGCGAATCACCTTTGTTGGCTTCGGCGATTACTTCTTGAAACTTATCGTGCGCAATAATATTTAAACGGTCAACCACTTCCACGCCCGTTTTGCGCCCATAGGGTAGGCGCAGGCCACGACCAATGGATTGTTCAATTAGCGTGCGGGCATTGGCTGCACGCAAGGGAACTATGGTGTACAAATTAGTGACGTCCCAGCCTTCTTTCAGCATATTGACGTGAATCACAATTTCAGTAGGTTCATCCACACTTTCAACAGCTAAAAGTTTACGAATCATTTCTTCTTCTTCCGCACCGGTGCGGCTTGAATCAACCTGAATCACTTTATCTTTGTAATTACCGCTGAAAAAATTGTCACTTTTTATTTGGGCAAGTAGGCTGCTTGCGTGTGTGGTGTCCCGGGCGATTACCAGCATAAAAGGCTTTACGCGCGGCTGCCCGGTTTGCGCGGCATAGGTGAGCAAATGCACTTTGGTTTCCTCATGCACGCGCACGCCATCCATGAGTTTGATTACTTCAATTTGTTCCGCGCTATGGTCGGCGGCATTGAAGTTTTGTTGGGTAACTACGGCGGGTTCTTTTACAAAACCATCCTCAATAGCGCGTGCTAACGGGTAGTCCATCACCACGTTTTTAAACGGCGCAGTTTTACCGCCGGTAAGCTCTACAAACGGCGTGGCTGTAAGCTCTAAACCCAGCAAGGGCTTGAGCTCGTTCAGCGCACGTATGCCAGCACCGGCGCGATAGCGGTGCGATTCATCCATAATTAAAACGAGGTCATCAAGCTTTGCTAAATAGTCAAAATAGCTTTGGCCTAAATACTCGGAAAGCCGCTTAATACGGGGCGCTTTGCCACCACGTACTTCGGAATTTATCTTGGCGATATTAAAAATATTGATCTGCACGGGAGCGTCCCATGCTTGACTCGGAAAATCACCCGCGTGCTCGTAGGTTTCGCCGGTAATTACTTCAGGCGCAGCAGTTGCAAATTCGGCAATGCCTTTAAAAACATACTTCGGCGTATTGGGCGTGAAGTCGCGTATCAGCTTATCGTAAATAGTTAAGTTAGGTGCCAGCACAAAAAAGTGTTTGTAGCCATATGCCGCATGCAAGTAGCTAATAAACGCGCCCATTAAGCGGGTTTTACCCACGCCGGTGGCCAGCGCAAAACACAGCGATGGAAATTCGCGTTCAAAATCAGTGAGGGTTGGAAACTGGCTGCCTAATGCAGCCTGCATGGCATTGAGTTCATCGGCTGACCGTGCGTGTGGGTCACGTAAAGCTGGCACGGTTTCTAATGCGTTGTGCAAAATTTCAAGGCTTTCGGTTTGAGGATGACGCAGGCTTAAGCGTCCGGCAATGGAACGTACTATTTTTTCGGCACTCATCGCGCGCGCTCCGGTGTTTTGCGTTTTTTAACAGCGACTTTTTTAGGTTTTTTTGCCACAATCGCTTCGGCAGATTTCACACTGGTTGGCGCTAAGAAACGCATTTCGCGTCGCAGTTCATTTTCGAGCTCTTCCACAGTTGGCAAATGCAGTTGATAGCGTGTAGTAAAAATATTGCGCCCTTGTTGTTCGCTCAGTGTGTATTGCACCACCGCGTCATTTTTATCTTGGCACAGCACCAATCCCAAGGTGGGGTTATCGCCCTTGGTGCGGCGCTCTTGATCGTAATAATTCACGTAAAACTGAATCTGCCCAAGGTCACCGTGCGTGAGCTTGCCCACTTTCAAATCAATCAGTACAAAGCATTTCAGCACCGTGTGATAGAACACGAGATCAATATAAAAATGATCGCCATCTAGCGTAATACGTTCTTGCCGCGATACAAAAGCAAAACCTTTGCCGAGTTCAAGCAAGAAATTTTGTAGGTTGCCAATGAGCGCGGCTTCTATTTTTGACTCCACCAATCGCGGTGATGCGGGTATATCAAGAAACTCCAGCACGACAGGGTCTTTTAGCACATCAATAGGCTTGGAAATTTCTTGGCCCTCAATAGCAAGCTGTTTCAGCCCTTTCTTGTTTCGGCTTTTTGCTAGGCGATCAAATAGCAAACTACCAACCTGGCGCTCCATTTCGCGGGCAGACCAAGCATTGGCTACGGCTTCTATCTCATAAAAAGCACGCGCTTCCAGCCTGCTGATGCGCTGCAAAATACGATAGTGCGTCCACGACAAGCTGGGATTTAGTTGGCCAGGTTGCCACGATTGCACGCGCAGTGCGTATTGAATATCATCTGCCAACGCGATTGGCGGCAATTTCGAACGCGGTGCGTTCGAAATCTTTTTGCGACCCGCAGCGTCGCCAGAAATCGAACGCAGTGCGTTCGATTTTGATTCTCCTAGAAGAACTGGGTACTCAAGATAGAAATTTCGGCAATACTCCAACTGGCGCACAGACCAGCCTTTGCCAAACTCCTTCAACAACCGCTTGGCAAGATCAGTCAGTAGGGAATCACCATAGCCCGCCCGCCGTTTGCCCGCCTGTTCTTCCTCCACGATTTCTCGCCCCACTAGCCAATTCGCCACCACCTGTGTGGTATTAACTGTGCGGGCAACATTGCTACGCGCTGCTTCCAAAATATCGCGTACACGGCCGTAAATAGGGCTTGTAGCAGGGGGGGCTGCATCGCTAGTAGTAATTTTTTTCTTAACCTTGTTACCAACTTTTTGCGCAACCTTTTGCGCAACCCTATTCGTCGTCATTCTCAATCCTCCTCACCAAATAACGCGCCTTGCTGGGCATTACTCGGCTTAGCGGCGCGCTTTGATGCCGTATTTTCGCGTATATTGGGCTGCGCTTGAGGCTGCGCCATCGGCAGGTTCTGCACATTTAAACTGTAATCGTCATGTCCCCATTCGCACTTGCTCAAGACCATTTTAGGGATTTTTTTGAGTGTGAGATTTGGGTAGCGATTGGCATCACCTTTAAATGCGCTGCAACACACCAGCAGACTTTTATCGTCCCCTACGTCATCACTTAACGCCTTTAATTGCTCGGCATTCAGCGTTTGCGTGGTGACGTAAATAAAATCAGTTTCTGTGCTGTGGCCATGCTGCCAGTAGTGGGTGTCGGACGGTGCGTAGGTAAAACCTTCCAGCTTGCATATCGCCGCCGCCAACATATTGGCGTTGTATTCCTTGTTGACTACCCAGTTGCCCCAACGGTCTTTTTCCAGCAAGCTAGGCGCGAGTGAAAAGTAACGGAACCCGCCGCCACCTTGCCAGTTGGTGGATTCAGTGATGCCACCTTTGTCTTCGCCGTCGATGACTTTTTGCAAGCGCGGAATGATGTGGGTGTGGCAATGCTCACCCAATTCAATCATGATCCAGCGACGACCCATTTTGTGGGCGACAGCGCCGGTGGTGCCGGAACCGGCGAAGGAGTCTAGGACTAGGTCGCCAGGGTTGGTAGCGATGTGTAAAACCCTGTTCAGCAATCTTTCGGGTTTGGGGTTGTCGAACACTGGTATATCTTGGAGAAGTTCCATGATGCCCTTTTTTGCTTCATCATTGGTGCCAACAGCATCTGCTTTCCAGATTGTTTCTGGTGTAAGTCCAGATTCGTCCCCCTCAATCAAAAATTTTTTTATTCTTGGGACGCCGTCACCACTTTTCCCGAACCATATATTTCCCAGTCCAATCTCCCGTTGCATCTTGTCCTTGTTAAAACGCCAACACGTACCTTTGGGTGGTTCATGAGTCTTGCCACTAGGAGAGACCAACGTGTAAAACTGTGAGGGTGTTGCGTGGCCCGCTTGAGCGTTTGCTGAAATTGATTGCCACGGCCCTCTCAAATCATTATCTGGGTTCTTGTAACGGCTCAACACTTCTGCACTCAATGGCAAGGGGTTTCGGGCAGATTCAAAAGATTGTTTGTTTTTTCCGTACACCAGAATGAAGTCATGATTAAAAGAAAATACCCTCCGATTTTCACGAGTTGTTCGCTTTTCCCAAATCATGGTGGCTACAAAATTAGAACGCCCAAAAATTTCATCGCACATCACCTTTAAGTAATGGCATTCATTGTCATCAATCGTGATCCAGAGGGAACCGTCATCAGCCATCAAACGTCGAATTATTTCCAGTCGATCGCGCATCAAGCCCAGCCAAATCGAGTGCTCAAGCCCATCATCGTAATGCGTAAACGCGCTACCAGTGTTGTACGGCGGATCAATAAACACGCACTTCACCTTGCCCGTAAACTCCTGTTCCAGCGCCTTCAACGCCAGCAAATTATCACCAAAAATAAGCCGATTATCAAAGCTGTCCGCCTCACTAACACGATGCTTTGCGTGGTAGCTGTTGTTTGGGTCTTCAAGTATAATGCGCGGCTCCAACTTCGGGCGAGCATCCTTGCCAATCCATGTGAGTTCTAGTTTTTGATTTTTCATTTATAAATTTGTGCTTATGTGCGTACACGCGCGCGTTCGCTGGCTTGGGCGCGGACTTGTACCATTGCGGCCACCCGCTCGTACAGGTTGATGGTCTGATTTTCTCGGTCGCGAATTACTATTGCCAGCGCATAAGGTTCGACTAACTGCGTTTGTGCTGACCACGCGGCATCTTGCCTAGTAATGACAACAAATAGTTTTTTATTGGTTTTTGGCGATACCTTAAATCTCCACGACGAGCGCTGCAGCGTGCTGGGAGTTCGCGCGTTTTTGCCAATGACGCTAGCGTTGATCTCCTTCAATCCTTCAGCCGCATCTCTACCTTTTGTGAATGACTTTGAAACAGCTTCTAACGATGTACCATTGACGAGCGTGAATGAGAGCTTTGTATGCCGATAGTCTAAGCGCGTGGTTCTTACATCTGGGCTGTAGGCAAGCGCAATGGCTATCTGACGTTCTCTTTTACCCTGCCCCCAAAACTCTTCAGGCACCGGTAGTTCGAAAAATTGGCTGCGACCGTCACCAATAGCGTCTTCAGCATAGAGTGTGATTTCATTATCTAGCGAATCGAACAGCGCGTCTGAAGACACTTTGCCGTAGCCGCAAAGTTGAAGGAGCTTCGTGCGCCCTTGCGGCTTGCCTGCAGGATTGAGCAACTGTACGCTTGCGGCGGGCCATGCTGCGTGGCACGCTAAAATTGCGCGCGTTAAGTTGATGGAGTTGTTCGGAAACTTGTGCGCAAGCTTCGCCGCTAGGTGCGCAATTTTTGGTGCTGCGTAGCTAGTGCCATGATTTTCTCCAAACGGGCGGCCTTGTGCAAAACCCGCATTGAGAGAGATGACGCCAAGCCCCTGCGTTCGCGTGCTTTTTCGCCGCGCAACGAATGCAATATTACCCGCTTCTTCCACAAAGTCTGGCTTAATCGCACCACCAATTGAGAGGCCAGCGCGCGTGAAAGGTGATGGTTGATTAGGTTTTGCGATGGGGACGTCTTCGATGGTGTGCTCGTGACGTCGGGCGTCAAATGTTGCATCATGCGCCGCAAGCCCGCCCACGGTGATGACATTTAGGGCGGATGCAGGGTCTAGCAATCTACTTGTTGGCGCTAAAAGGTAGGCCGGGTAATTCGCGATTGGGTCATCGGGTAGCTCGGCTAGTGATAAATTTCCAGTAGGTACGACAAACAAAACCCCTAACTCACGGGTTAACTTATCGAGTACATAAGCTAGTCCTCGCACGTGTTTGCCGTCGTATATTTTATTGGCGTCGCCGTAGCTCAGATTAAATACTCTGCACTGGTACGTTTCATAAAATTCGCGCACCGCTTCGTCTACGCATTTTTCTACGAACTTCGTTTGATCTTGCCCGTCATCGGTAAAAACTCGGCCAGACAGCACCTGTAAACTCGGGATAAATTGCCCCGCCGTGATACTAGTTGCCACGTCGCCATACAACGCGATACCCGCAACAAATGTGCCATGAGTATTGTTGCTACTCATTGCAGAATCAATCTCAGGTGACACGTAATTTTGTGCGTCACCAATCGCAATTTTTAATAGCGGGTGGCCTGCGGCAACACCGCTATCAAGCACGCCGATGCGCGGCGGATCTTCGGGTAACGGCGGAAGCTCAGGAAATTGATTGATGTCTGCGGTTAATAAACTCACGGCAAGGCCGCTTTGGGGTGGTAGATCAACAGTGCGTATGTCTCGGTGGTTGAGAAGAAGTTCAAGCGCATTTGCTGTCGCGCGAACACGGAACATAATTAAGGAGGGATAGCTGATGCGGTCAGTAACCTCTAATGCTTGCGCATCAATCCAAGCTTTAAACGACTTTTGCATTTCGGTGCGTTGTGATGGAGTTCCGAGCGGCCACAGCTCGACGTCAATAAGAAAAGCGGCTTGCAATGGGATACCGTGCATTTTAAGGGCAGCGCCCTTACGGTTTTCGGGCGTCCAAGAATCGAAGCCTTTAATGGCGAAAAAAATGCCTTTTCTCGTTGCTGCTCCGGTGTTACATAAGGTTGTTAATCTTGCTTCAAACTCGGCCAGCCCATTCGCGGTTGCAAAAGCAAGTAGCACCGATTTTTCTTCTTGACTAACGATAGAGATGCCGGCGATAGCTTCCAGTTCAGGAATGACTGCACCATCTTGTAGGATTATTTTTAGAAGGAGTCGATTGTCATAACCGCCAATTTGCTGATCTGCAATTACTTGTTTGGCTAAATGTAGAGTGTTTCTCAAACCCATTCCGTGCGCTTTGGCTTCGTCGTTTGTATATTGCTTTTGTAGAGGAGCGCGCTTGCTCAATCGATCGACTACGGGTTCATCGCGGCTAATTATTATGTGTTGGTGCGGCATTGGTCGTCTGACTCCAAAGATTAGGCATTTACGCGGCGTTCACGAGCGAGACCCGACTCAATATTTTTTGCTTCTAAGAACTCACTGCCGGACAGCACCATTTCCTTTACAGCACGTCGCAGCACGCGTTCAATATCTGCGTGCGACATACCATTGAATGAAGATGCAATGGCAATATCATCAGGTTCAAAGTTACGCCTAACACCTGACAACTTGATGCTTAAGAGACGTTTGATTTGTTCGATACTAGGCGCTTCAAATTGAATGACTTCATCAAACCTTCGCCAAACTGCTTTATCTAACAACGACTCATAGTTTGTCGTTGCGATGATAATGCTTTCCCCGCGATAACCGTCCATCATCTGCAGTACTGCATTGACCGAACGCTTGAGTTCGCCATGGTCTGCGCTATCCCCTCGATCCTTCGTTAGCGCGTCAAACTCATCGAATAACGCGACGGTAGGGTGCTTGGAAATGTAATCAAACACTTTTCGCAAATTGGATGCGGTTTCTCCCAGAAAAGATGAAATTACCGAATCAAGGCGCACAACTACGAGAGGCAGCGACAATGCGCTGGCGATAACTTCAGCCGCGAGTGTTTTGCCGCAGCCGGGCGGCCCGCAGAATAGTAATTTCCCCGCAGGCTGCAACCCATAGGACCGCAAAGTGTCCGCGCGGTTGTGTTCCAAAATGATGTCATCCAAGCTTGATTGCGCGAAATTAGACAACACGATATCGCGTTGTTCGCGAACCGCTGGCCGCAACTCAAGTAGAGATAGCCCACTATCTTTATTTGTAGGCATCGTTGAAGCGAGTTTTAAGTGCGATTGCGAAAGTAGCCCTTGTGCTTGTGTGCCGTACAACATTTTTTCAAGGTCATTTGCCAGCAGATGATGGTTCTTGCTGCGCTCTTCCGCGATTACGGCTTCTGAGGCTGCTCTGAAAGTACCTACGTCGGCATTTAATCCTGACTGTATGAGCTGCCTCAACAATTTTCCGTTAGCCATGATTGTCTCCAGTAATTTCTATGCATGTGAGTTTAGCGGGTTTGGCAGTGCCACGCGCTCATATCGTTAGATTCATTTATTTAAGTTAGTGAGTACATGGGGATAACTGAAAATTCTCTACTTGCCGTGGTCCGCCTTTACCTACTTCGATCATTTTGCCGTCGCCGGCAAAATGATACGTGGGGTCATTGTCGGATGCGTTGCACTAGGTAATCGCCCGCTTGATCGCACCTTCAAAGCGCCGCTACGGGCTTTAGCTGAGCGTCGGTTGTAGGTCGCGTGCACGCCAACATGCGGTGTCGCTGGTATTGTTTTTTCAATGCTTCAAAGTTAAGCGAGCCGTTGTCTTTCGTTTGAATTTCAGTCATCGAAAGTTTTATTCGTTCACTATCGCGCTAGTTGGTAGTCATCCACCACTTGTACCGCACCTTTGCCACCAGGTATCGGTTTGCCGGCGCCGGCAAAGTGATACGTAGGGTCATTGCCAGACGTTTCGCACGAAGTAATCGCCCGCTTGATCGCATCTTCAAACCGCCGCCACTGGCTGTAGCCGAGCGTTAGTTGTAGGTCGCGTGCGCTCCAGTATTCAGCGTTGTGGGCATTGTTTTACTTCAATGCTTCAAAGTGAAGCGGTGTAGCTTCTTTTGTTTGAATTTCAGTCATCATAAGTTCCATTCGTATGGTGTCGCGGTAAGCGGTTTTGCGTATTTGAAGAACATAGTGTGACGGTTTACAAGCAAGAAATTTGTTTTTTTTAATGTGTCCCGATTTTAATTCCTGCGAATTCGAGGGAATTAAAGCTAGCGTTGTTGAGTTGATCCGACGCCCCTAAAAACAGCACAGTATCCTTGTTTTTAAGACATTGCGCTTGCGTTGAATCTTGTTTTGAAGGTCGAATAGTTCACGGCTTGTTACTTTGATCGTTCGCACATACTGCTAACTTTTCATTATAAAGCTTGTAAGGTAAAGATAATCGCTTATCTTTACCTAATAAAAAGGCTAAGGTAAGTTTCAAACGCATAGCACCGATGTCGTTGTGCGCCGGTAATTTCGCGCAAAATATTCAATCTAATTAATTCGCTAATGAGCTTATTAGCGGTTGGATGGGTAATATTTAGATGATTTTCTAAGTCGCCTGCGGTTAATACTGGTGTTTTGTAGAGCACATTAAGTGCCAAGCGGGCGATTGGTGCGCGACGCCCTAAAGTGAGTATTTTTTCTTCTACTTCGGTACGCAAGCTAAGTATTTGCTGGAACACGTTGCGGCCGTTACTGGCTGTTTCAGTTACGCCAGCCAAGAAAAATTTGACCCAGTGAATGAGATTATTCGATACGCGCACGGTGGTTAGCGCATCGTAGTAGTTGCCACGATTGCGCTCGAAAAAATCCGATAGGTATAGCGATGGTTTTTCAAGCAATCCATGGCTAATTAAATAGAGTGGGATTAGCAATCTGCCAATGCGACCGTTGCCGTCCAAGAACGGGTGAATTGTTTCAAATTGATAATGGCTAATGGCGATGCGAATTAAATGCGGCACCACAATATGTTCGTTGTGCCAAAACTGCTCTAAATCACCCATCAGTGCCTCCACGCCGTCTTGGTGCGGAGGAATAAAGGCTGCGTCGGTGAGACTGGAGCCCCCTATCCAATTTTGGCTGGTTCTGAATTCGCCCGGTTGCTTACGCTCACCGCGTGCACCCTGCATTAATACACTATGGGTGTGCTTGAGCAGGCGATTGGATAATGGCAGCGTCTTTAATTCTTCAATTGCGGTATTTACGGCGTCAATATAGTTACGTACTTCGCGCCAGTCGTCGCGCTTTTCTGGACGAATCATTTCTTCCGTCATCAATGCTTCATCCATGCCGGTTTGAGTGCCTTCAATGCGGCTGGAAGTCTGCGCCTCTTTGGTGATGTGCATTTGAATAAATAAATCAACGTCTGGAACAATCAATGAAAAAGCATTCAATTCACCTAGGGCGCGATTGGCAGATTCAAGCAGTGCGTTGACAGTGGGGTCTTCCCAAATCCAGCCGTGGTTCACTAGCGCAGGCTCGAAGCTTTTATATTGATAGCGCTGCTGCCAGCGACCCGCCTTGAAGGTTTCAAATTTCATAGCAACTCCCACTCACAAGCCAGCACAGTGCATACGGTAATTTCTTGTTTCAACTGCCGCTCAAGCGCATCAATCAATGTATCGCGCTTGGTTTGAATTTCATCTTGGCGGTCAAATAATTCACGGCGCTTTTTGTCACGTAGCGCCTCTTGCGCGCGCTGTTCTTTTTGCGCTGCCAATTTGGCCTCCAATGTTGTGGCGCCTCGGCTTTTGGTGCGGCTTTCTTTTATGTTGCGGTCTAGCTCTTTTATGTCGCGCTCAAGGCTTACTTTTAAATCATCCGCCCATGCATCGAGTTTTTCTGCTTCTTGGGTGAAGGCGCTTAAATTACGATTTTCAAGGTCAGCAACGATGACGTTCTTTTGACGTGCAATTTCGGCCAGCATGGGTGACGCCGCTGTAGGCTGATTTGCGGTGCTTTCATTGATAGGCAGCGTGGCTGCACATGGCAAGTTTAACAATCGTTCCGTGAGCGATGCGTCGAGAACGGCAGTGCCATTGTTATTAACCGCTGCGGCCAATAGATGCTCTTCAACCGCACCTAGAGAACGTATTTGTAGTAATTGCACGCTGAGCACACCACTTTGCCCACGAAAGGGCTCAAGAGCTGAAACTTTTGCACCGTAGGCGGCATAATCAAGAACGAGTTTTGCGGGCGATAACGGCAATTGTTTAGCATGTTGCAGCAGCGCTTGCGCTAAGGGGTGGCCTAACCGATAAATGTGCGCTTCTTCTGTTCTGCGCGGTAATTCATAGCGGCCATAATCGAGTGCTACGTCTTTCAAAAACGCGGGCGTTGCGTTAAGCACAAACCCTGTTTCATCGGCGTTAAATTGCGCGTAGCCGTTGAGCGATGCGCTGGTGAAGCGCATCAATAGGCGTTCTAGCTTGTTTAGGGTGGCTTTTGCGTCTTGATTGCGCAGCCTTAGACGTTCTTGCACGTCTTCATCAAAGTTCTCTAGCAGTGACTGCCGCGCCTTGAGCATGGCGTCGCTAATTTCACCTGCCATATCGGCTTGCAGCTGCTGGAACGCTTGGTGAATTGCGTCGGGTTGCCGACAGGTTTGGTAAATTTCGGCAATGCGTCGTTCAAAATCTACGCCCGATTCTATAGCGCCTAGCACTTCGTCACTGGCACCAAATACGCCTGCAAATAGTTTAAATTTTTGGTCTAGTAGTTCGTAGACGCGCTTGTCGGCTTCGTTTTCGCGGTTTAAAAAATTAACCACGACCACGTCGTGTTTTTGCCCATAGCGGTGGCAGCGGCCAATGCGTTGTTCTATGCGCTGTGGGTTCCACGGCAAGTCGTAGTTAATCACCAGCGAGCAAAATTGCAAATTGATGCCTTCGGCTCCCGCTTCGGTGGCAATCATGATGGTGCCGTTGCTGGCGTTATGTTGCTCAAAATGTTCTACCAGCGCAGCACGGGTGTCGGCGCTGCGCGAGCCGGTAATGCGGCTGGTGCCTGCATGACGTTTTATCCAGTCGGCGTAAATGCGTTTTGATGTGGCGTCGGTATTGCTGCCATTAAAAAGGATGACGCTATCGCTATCTGCACCAAACTGTGGGTGTTTGGAAAGTAGGGCGGTTAAATAATCTTGGGTGCGACGGGATTCAGTAAAAATAATGGCTTTTTTGGCGGCACCCAGCTCAGCTAGCTTACTAAAAGCCACGTTAAGCGCCTGCAGCAACGCGGTGCCTTTGGCGTTATCAACAATAGATATCGCTAGGTTGCGGAAGGCAGTAAGGTCGGCGATTTCGGCTTTAATGGCCGCTATTTGTTGCTGATTTTGTGCGGCAAGCATCTCAAGGCTGTCGTCGATTACTTCTTCCGTGATGTCGTTAAGCCCTTCAAAGTTTTCGTTTAATTCTTCGATTAGGGACGTTTCATCTGTGCTGGGTTCGTCGATGTTGGGTTCACTTGGTGCGCCGATAGAAATTTGTAAGCGTTTGATAATAGTTTCTAGCGCCCCCGCGATGGCAAAGGTGCTGGATGCCAACAACTTACGCAGCACAAGGGTGATTAACTGTCGCTGGCCTTTCGGCAATGCAAAAAGCTCGGTGCGGCTAAGATAATCAGATACATGGTTGTACAACACCGTTTCATCCGTGCTTGGGGTGAATTCGCGCAGCAACGGAATGCGCTTGGTGTATTTTACGTAAGCTTCAACCTGCCGCCTCAGTGTGCGCTTACAAATGGGTGCTATGCGCAGCTTCAGCGCATCAAAGCTGGCGGTATTCTTTAAAGTGCCAAATTGAGATTTAAAGCTTTCAAGATCGCCAAAAACGCGGTCATCAATGAAGCTCACCAGCCCGTAAAGTTCTAGCAGTGAATTTTGTAGCGGGGTTGCGGTAAGCAATACTTTGGGCGCATGGGCTAACGCTTTTTGTAGTGTGCGGGCAGTTTTATTATCGGTTTTGTACACATTTCGTAGCCTGTGCGCCTCGTCTATTACCACAAGGTCCCATGTGATCGCCTCGATTTCTTTGGCGCGGCGGGCTGCAAATTGATACGAACAAATGGTGATATTTGCGCCATCAAATGGGTTTTTTTGTGCGCTGAAGACGCCCGTATTAAGGGCGTTTTCAGCCGATTTTGCAAACGATTTTGCCTCAAAAATGCGCGCAGTTAAGTCAAACTTATCACTTAACTCTTGATGCCATTGCTTGCGCAAGTTGGCGGGGGTAATGATCAAAATGCGCCGCTTACGTTCGGCCCAACGCTGTGCAATCAATAACCCTGCTTCAATCGTTTTGCCTAAACCTACTTCGTCGGCAAGGATTACACCACGTGAAAGTGGATTGTTAGTGGCAAACATTGCCGCGTCAATTTGATGCGGGTTTAAGTCAACCTGCGCATCGAGCAATGCGCCCGCCATGGCGTCCATCGAGTGTGATGCTGCGCGGCGCGTCAGCTGGTGGGCGAAGTAGGCGAGCTGGTGGGGGCTGTAGGTCAAGGGTTGGTTTCTGAAGCTAAACTGCGTTTTAGTATCAATAACTGCGCATGCAACGTCGGTATGTCATCCGTGATAATGCTCCACAGCGTATCGTTATCTATTCCTAAGTAGCCATGTATTAGGCGATTACGGGTTGCAATTATTTGCCGCCACGGTATTTGCGGGTTTGCCTGCCGCGTGGCATCGTCGATGTGCGTCGCGGCTTCGCCAAGAAGCTCAAGATTACGTACCGTGGCATCGTAATTCAACCCACTTGCGATGAACTGTTTTTGATCCAGACCGTCGGTGTAGGTGATCACGCGCTCGGCGAAGCTAATCATGTCGTCTAAATAAAACCGCCATTCTCTTTGTGGCAAATTAGACATGCAGCGCGTCACGCTCTACAAACGGGCGCAACTCTGGTCGCAGCGCTTTTTCGGTCACAAGATCAACGTTGCAGCCGAATAAATCTTCCAGATAAAACTGCACACCAAAATAGCGGCTCGATGTGGCCGGTCCGTCGAATGCCACTAAGATGTCGATGTCGCTAGTTTCTGTTGCTGCGTTCCGCACGGTGGATCCAAACAGTGCGAGACGCGTCACACCGAATCGCTGTTCGAGTAAGGGTTTGCTGTTACTTAAGATTTTTAGCGCAGCGTCACGATTCATGATGATGTTTGTCGTAAGAATACCGTGGAGTAGCCCTATTTTAGGGCATCTTCACGGTAATCAAAAATTACAAAACCTCCGCCGCATGATCCGCCAACCTCGACCGCTCACCGCGTTGCAACGTCACATGCCCAGAATGTCCCCAGCCCTTAAATCGATCAACCACGTAGGTCAAACCGGACGAGCCTTCCGTCAAATATGGCGTATCGATCTGCGCGATATTGCCTAGGCACACCACCTTGGTGCCAGGGCCGGCTCTGGTGATTAGGGTTTTCATCTGCTTGGGCGTTAGGTTTTGCGCTTCGTCGATGATTAAGAATTTATTTAAGAAGGTGCGGCCGCGCATGAAGTTGAGCGATTTTACTTTGATGCGGCTTCTAATTAAATCGCGCGTAGCGGCGCGGCCCCAGTCGCCACCGTCATCTTCGCCGGAGTTGAGCACTTCTAGGTTGTCTTCTAGTGCACCCATCCACGGGTTCATTTTTTCTTCTTCGGTGCCGGGTAGGAAGCCGATGTCTTCCCCCACAGGTACGGTGACGCGGGTGATGATAATTTCGGAATACAGTTTGAAGTCGAGCGTTTGCTGTAGTGCGCAGGCTAGGGTCATCAGCGTTTTGCCGGTGCCAGCTTGGCCCAAGAGCGTGACAAAATCAATTTCTGGGTCCATCAACACGTTTAGCGCAAAATTTTGCTCGCGGTTGCGGGCGACGATGCCCCACACGGCATTTTTTTGGTGTGTGTAGTCTTTGAGTGTGCGGAATACCACGCTGGTGCCTTCGTGTGCAGCGACGGTGGCGTAGAAGGGTTTGGATTCGTCTTGGTAGACGAATTCATTCACGCACAGGCTGCTTACTAGCGGGCCTTTTACGCGGTAAAAAGTGCGGCCGTGTTCGGTCCATGATTCAATTGCCTCTCCATGTTTGTCCCAAAAATCACGGGGCAATTCGCGCATGCCGGAATACAAAAGTTCAGTGTCTTCCAACACTTTATCGTTGAAGTAGTCTTCAGCCGAAACGCCGATGGCACGGGCTTTGATACGCATATTGATGTCTTTAGACACCAACACTACCGAGCGTTTTGGGTTGTGATGTTGCAGGTCGAGCGCGACAGCTAATATTTGGTTATCGGCTTTGCCGCTATCGGGTAGCGCGTGCGGAAAATCAATGCTGCACGGACGTGTTTGTAACAGCAACCGGCCGCTGGCTTGCTTGGTGCCGAAGGCAGTGAGCGGTACGCCAATTTCAATATCGGATTCATTACTGGAGACAATTTCATCTAAAAAACGGCTGGCTTGCCGCGCATTGCGGGCGACTTCGGTCATGCCTTTTTTGTTGTTGTCTAGCTCTTCCAACGTAATCATCGGCAGGTACACATCGTGCTCTTCAAAGCGGAAGAGGGATGTGGGGTCGTGCATGAGTACGTTGGTGTCCAGCACGAATAGCTTAGTTGGCGTGCTTGCTTGCGTACTTTGGTGGGTGGGTTTGGTTGAAGTTGTTGGGGATTTCTGTTTAGCGGCCAAGGTTTCCTCGCAGGTTTATTGAGCTACGTCGATAGCCAAGCTATCGGCAAAATTTATTATGACACGCTTCCTTATTACAGATTTTGTATTACAGTTTTTGTACAGCGGCCAGCACTTCGTCCACATGTCCCGGCACTTTCACACCGCGCCATTCTTGCAGCACTTCATTGTTGCCGCCCATGATGAAGGTGGAGCGGTCGATGCCGCGCACTTGTTTGCCGTACATGTTTTTGTTTTTCATCACGCCAAAAATTGCGCATACTGCCTCGGACGGGTCGGCCAGTAAATCGAAGGTAAAACCCATTTTTGTTTTGAATTTTTCGTGTGATTTTAAGCTGTCGCGCGAGATGCCAAACACCATAAAACCGGCGTCTAAAAATTGTTGGTGTTTGTCGCGGAAGTCCGTGCCTTCTACCGTGCAGCCGGGTGTGTCGTCACGCGGATAAAAATACAGCACGTATTTTTGGCCTTTTAGCGCAGCGGTAGAAAAGCGCTGTGGGCCGGTGGCGTCGAGTTCATAATGCGGGATGATTTGTTGGGTCATGGTTGGTGGTTCCAATAATTAGGTGGCGATGCGTTCATGTAAAAATTCTGCGCCCTGTACCAGCAACGACCCGCTGCGACCGGGGATTTCGCCGTGGCTTACATGCGCGTAGGGCAGGGCGGCGCGGTTGAGGGTTTCAAACATTTTAGCGGTGCTTACGAATGTGTAGCCTTGCTTGCGCCAGCCGATGAGCAATGCTTCAAACTGGCTCAAAAGCCGCATGCCTTCTAGCTCAGCGTGTAGGGTGAACACATGGCCAGACGGGCATAGCGGTAGCTTGGGCGTGAGGGCGAGCAGCTTTTCGGCTACGTTGGCCTCAGTCACGCCATCTAAGCCGATTATTTCATCTAAGGTTGGCATGGTGGATGGTAATTGGGGGCAATCGATTAGCTCGCCGTTCCACATCGGAAAATGCGGAAACTGCCCGCGCCCGTCGGAGCAGTAGGTAAAGCCCATGCTTTGCGTGAGGCGTAGCGCGTGGTGGCTCATCTGCCAGCCTGCGGCCCCGTGCGTGCGTGCGGGGGTTTTGAAAATGTCGGTAAATCGGCTTTGTGCGCGTTCCATTTGGGTTTTGGTCCATGCGGCATCTGCACCGATTACGTGGTCTTGCCACAGCACGTGGTCCCACGTGTGGATGCCCGTCTCGAAGCCTTCCGCAGCGGTTTGGCGCAAAATATTGGCACAGCGTTTGCCGATGTCTGGCCCCGGTAAAAGGGTGCCGTAAAGCAGGGTGGGGAAGCCGTAATTTGCCACCACAGACGTGCGCGAAACCTTGCTTAAAAATCCCTTGCGAAACACGCGCTTAATCGCCCGACCAGTGTGATCGGGGCCTAAGCTAAATAAAAAGGTGGCGTCGGCTTGATGTTTTTTAAGCAGACCCAATAAATTAGGTACGCCTATTTTTGTGCCTTTAAAGGTATCAACATCAATTTTAAGTGCCAGCATTTTCGGGCTGGCTTCAAGTGTATGCTTAGTGTTTTCCATAGCACTATTTTACCAGCGAAAATTGCACCTACGATCCCCGCAACGTGAACGCTCAAGCCTACAAATAAATGAATATCGACGAAGTAACAGACATTAAATCTACCCCGTTCACCCTTGTCGGCGGCAAGTCCGCTGTAGAAGCCCTAGTTAAGCGCTTCTACGACCTAATGGATGAAGATCCGGACTATTACGGCATTCGCCGTCTGCATCCTGAATCACTGGAAAATTCGCGGGCGAAATTTTATATGTTTCTAACGGGTTGGCTCGGTGGGCCTGATATTTATGTGGAAACTTTTGGCCATCCGCGCTTAAAAATGCGGCACATGCCCTTTGCGATTGGTATTAGCGAGCGTGACCAGTGGTTAAGCTGTATGCACCGAGCGTTGGTGGATTGCGGCGTGGAGGATAGTTTGCGGCAGCGCTTAGAAAATTCGTTTGCTAATACTGCCGATTGGATGCGCAATAAAGAAGGCTGAAGACGCCCTATTTTAGGGCATCTACAAGCAATTAAATGGGTTTATTTTAGGATATTTTGAACATGACTACAGCAATAGAAACAGGTAATGCCGTAAAACCAAAATCCCCCAGCGGCTTCAAATTTTGGCTTAAATTGCTGATGTATGTGGCGCTGGCAGGGCTGGCGTTGATGTTGGTGATGGGAATATTGGGCTTCTTTTTTGGTGAAAAACCAGAGAGAGTGCTCGATAAAACTGCGCTGGTACTTAATTGGAAAGGCCCGATTGTAGAGCAGCACAGCGGCAATGCCCGCACGCGCCTGCTGGCGCAGCTTGATGGCGGAGACGCGGCTGAAACGCAGCTGCGCGACATCATTGCCGTGCTCGATGCCGCTGCAAAAGATGCAAACATCAATAGCGTGGTGTTGGCGCTTGAAGATTTTGGTGGTGCGGGCTTGGCGTCACTCAATGAGGTGAGTGACGCGTTGGCGCGATTTAAGGCGTCGGGTAAAAAAGTGGTGGCGTTTTCTAGCAACTACACCCAGCGCCAGTATTTTGTAGCGTCACAGGCAGACGAAGTGTATTTGCACCCGATGGGCATGGTCTACATTGAAGGCTATGGCCGTTTGCGCAATTATTACAAAGATGCGCTGGATCGTTTGGGCGTGCAGGCCAACGTGATTCGTGTGGGTAAATTTAAAAATTTTGGTGAGCCGTATTTTGCGACTGGCCCGTCAGAAGCCACCACAAAATCGGATGCGTTTTTGTACGATGCGCTGTGGAATTCTTATACGACGTCCGTTGAAAAAGCCCGTAAATTGCCCGAAGGCAGCATCGTGGCTGGTATTGAAGCCTTGCCAGAGCGCTTGGCCGCTACCAATGGCAGTGCCGCAAAAATGGCGCTGGCGGCAAAGCTAGTTGACGGCTTAAAAACACGCGATGAGTTCCGCGAAATTATGATTGCGCGTGGTGCCAAAGACACTGAAAAGGGCACGTTTCGGCAAATTTCTTTTAATAGCTATTTGCGTACTTTGGATAAAAAATCTGGTCGCAATAATGCTGTCGGTATCATCGTTGCCGAAGGCGATATTGTTGACGGCGAAGCACCGCAAGGCACCGTGGGTGGGCGTTCTACGTCGGAACTCATTCGTAAAGCGCGCGAGGATAAAAGCATTAAGGCGCTGGTGCTACGGGTAAATTCGCCGGGTGGCAGTGCGTTTGCATCGGAGCTAATTCGCCGTGAATTAGAGCTTACGCGAGCAGCCGGTAAACCGGTGGTGATTTCAATGGGCGATGTGGCTGCATCTGGCGGTTATTGGGTGGCGATGTCAGCCGATGAAATTATTGCCGATGCGTCCACCATCACCGGATCAATCGGCGTATTTAGTATTTTGCCGACGGGTGAAAAGGCGATGGAAAAATTATCGGTCGCTACATCTGGCTACACCACGACATGGCTTGGCAAAGCTTACGATCCGCGCACGGGGCTTGATCCGCGCTTTGCTTCGGTGGTGCAAGCCAGCGTGGGTAATATTTATACCGAATTTATGGAGCGGGCGGCCAAAGCGCGCAAAACCACGGTTGAAAAAATTGATGAGGTGGCGCAGGGCAGAGTGTGGACGGGCACGCAGGCGAAGGAACGTAATTTAATTGATCGTACCGGTTCGTTTAAAGAGGCCATTAAATCTGCGGCGCTTAAAGCCAAACTGGCTGAAGACGCCCCAATTACCTACGTTGAGAAGCCACAATCACCCTTAGAAAAACTGCTGGCGCAACTTGGAGGCGCACAGTTGCAAGAGGCCGCGTTGAAGTTTCAGTTGGGCTTATTGCCGTCGCCATTGCCTGTGCAAACTAAGTTGGAAGTGCAGCAAGATTTGCAGTTTTTGGCCGGTTTGGCTAATCGCGCGCCGGGTGATTTGCCGTTTGTGGCAATGACGCACTGCCTGTGTGGCAAATGAGTGGCAAATGAGTGGCAAATGAGCGGAAAGTACGTCGGCGGTGAGAGTAATGCAAACGTGAATTTTAGAAACAGGCTACCAAAATCGGTATTTAGCCTGATTGTTAGGCGTAAACTTTATGCAGTATTTTGTCATTGTGAATTTCTAAAGCCGCCACTATGTCAGTACGCAATGCCCTTATTGATGATGATCTCACCTTCGCGGAAGCGATTGAAGGTGCTATCGTCGCCGCGCGCGGTGGCGACCCATTGGGTGGCTTGCGCCAAGCGCGCGCTGCCTACGCCCGCGTGGCGCGTAGCAGCAATGTGGGCGATAAAATAACTGGCCTAAATTGTTTAGCGCTATGCCAAGCGTCGCACAGCAACTATATTGAGGCGATCGCCACCGCAATGGACGCTTTTTCGCTCGCGCAAGGCGTCGGCGATGAATTGCAGCAAGCGCATGCGCTCACTACCTTGGCAGGTGCGGGTAATTTTGTGCTGGACACCATTGACGCCTCACACAATATGCTCGACCGCTGCATCGCCATCGCAAGGGTGCATGGCGATGTTGCCCTAGAAGTGCGTGGCCGCAGCATTCGCGGCGTGGTGTTGGGTAATTTATTGCGCTTTGACGAAGCAGAAATGGATTTTCAGTGGGCGACGGCACACATTGCGCAGGCGGGCATCATGACGCCCTTGCTGCTGGTGCAGGGCAATTGGGCGCAGCTATATTTAAAGCGTGCCAAAAACGCGCATGGTGCCGCGCAGCAAGCGGATTGGGCGCAGGCGGAGTTGCGCATTTTGGCGGCCTTAGCTGGCACTGAAGCCAGTGGCGATATAGAAGCACAGTCACGTCTGCATTCCAGCATCGGCGATTTGCGACATCAGCAGGGTCGGATCACCGAAGCTATTGATGCTTATAGCCGATCGCAAGTGCTGGGTTTTCAAATGCGCAACACCGGCAGAATTGTCGGTTCGCAAATGGACATCGGCCAAATTGCGCTGGCCAACGGCCAATTCGGCCAAGCCATTTCGCAATTTGATGCGGCTTATGTGCTTGCGGATTCAATTCGGCCATCGAGCCAGTTGGCGGCGGCGTGCCGAGGTGCCGCGCAAGCTTGGGCGCTAGATTTAAGCGTGGCACAAGATGTCCGTACCGCTAAAATTCAGCACTATCAAGCATTGGCCGCTATTGAAGACGAAAAATTCCGTCAATCCCGAGCGCATACCAAAAAAGCGCTAGAAGCGTTTTGTATCGCGCAGGCTTTACGGGTGGCGGCTTAGTTTTAGCATAGGTTGAAGATGCCCTATTTTCGGGCGTCTTCAGCCTATTTCGTTTGCGTTGTTTACTAGCTTAGTCGTGTAGTCGCAGTTTTGTACCGCCCACAGCGGTTAGGCTACATCGCGCCATGTTAATATTGCGGTGGCGGGTCTCTTCGCATTTGACGTTTGTGAACCGGGTCAGGTCGGGAACGAAGCAGCCACAGCAAAGCCGTTGAAGTGCCGGAGGTAAGGCTCGCCACCCTTAATATTTGTTTGTTTGATGCTGTGATCAAATAAATTTGATGCCTTGAAGATGCCCTATTTTAGGCCTTCTCCAAGGTATTATCCTGAGATAACTTAAATCTTAAGCGCCCCTTAAATGAGCCATCAAGTTCTCGCTAGAAAATGGCGTCCTCGTCAATTTGCGGATGTAATCGGGCAAGAACATGTAGTGCGCGCGCTGGCAAATGCGCTTGAAACTGGGCGCATACATCACGCTTATCTGCTTACGGGCACACGCGGCGTGGGCAAAACCACATTGGCCCGCATTTTGGCGAAGGCGCTAAATTGCTTAGGGGCAGACGGCCTGAGCACATCCCCCGTGGCAACGCCGTGCGGCGTGTGTGCGGCTTGCACGGCCATTGATGCTGGGCGTTTTGTTGATCTGCTTGAGGTTGACGCCGCCACCAATACCAAGGTGGATGAAATGCGCGAACTGCTCGAAACCGCCCAATATAGGCCGGTTTCGGGACGGTATAAGGTTTATATCATCGACGAAGTACATATGCTTTCTAAGTCGGCATTTAACGCCATGCTCAAAACCTTAGAAGAGCCACCAAGCCATGTGCAGTTTATTTTAGCCACCACCGATCCGCAAAAACTGCCGATTACCGTGCTGTCGCGTTGCCTGCAATTTAATTTAAAAAACCTGCCGCCGCCGTTGATTGCGGGGCATTTGACGAAAGTGCTCACCGCCGAAGGCGTGGCGTTTGAAGCACCGGCGCTCGATTTAATTGGCCGTGCGGCCGAGGGTAGCGCGCGCGATTCTTTAAGCTTGCTTGATCAAGCCATCGCCTACGGAGCGGGTTCGGTAAAAACAGCAGATGTCGCAACGATGTTGGGTGCGCTGGATCAAGGTTATTTGGTGTCGCTGCTTAATTTTGTGGCGCAGCGGAATGCTAAAGCGCTGGTGACTGAAGTTGAAAGCTTGGCTACGCGCAGTATTTCGTTTGATTCGATGCTGAAAGAGTTGGCAAGCTTGTTGACGCAGGTGGCCTTGGCGCAGCAAATTGGCGCGGCCGAAGATCATCCGCAGCAGGCCGAAATCAATGCGTTTGCTAGCCGATTTAGCAGCGACGACGTGCAATTGCTCTATCAAATAGCGGTGCTTGGGCGTCGTGATTTAGCGTTGGCGCCGGATGAGCAATCAGGTGCAACGATGACGCTGCTGCGCATGTTGGCATTTGCGAAGGCGCGCGATGCCGGTAGTGCTGATCCGAGCGGTGGTGGTTCCGGCAAGCCTGCGTCGAGCGAAAAAATTGTGACGGTCGCTAGTGTGGTGACGCAGTCTGCGGCCGCCGCCACCCCAATAATTGCGGACGTAAAAATAGCGCAGCTTGCTGATCAAACATGGTCGCAATTTATCGCGCACCTAGATTTAAAAGGGCTTTCGGCGATGTTAGCGCGGCAAACCAGCTATGAAAGCTTGCACGGAAAAACATTGACCCTGCAAGTGCCGCTATCGCAAAAACACTTAGCGCAGCCACGTTACATTGATAGTTTGCAATCTGAAATCGCGCCCCATTTTGCTGATGGCTTGCAGCTAAATATCTCCATCGGCGGTGCAGGGCAGGGCAGTTTAGCGGCAGCAGAAGCGCTTGAAGATAACGAACGCCAAAGCCGCGCCGAAGAATCGATCATGCAAGACCCATTTGTGCGGGATATGGAAATTGAATTTGGTGCGACCGTGCGCCGCGATTCCATTCGACCGCTAACGCATTGAATTTTAAACAATTAAAGGAAAAGCATCATGATGAAAGGCGGAATTGGCGGGCTAATGAAGCAAGCGCAGCAAATGCAAGAAAACATGAAGCGCACGCAGGATCAGTTGGCGTCCGTTGAAGTTGAAGGTCAAGCGGGCGGTGGTTTGGTAAAGGTGTTGATGACCTGCCATAACAACGTCAAGCGCGTAACCATTGATCCATCGCTTGTTGGCGATGATAAAGACATGCTGGAAGATTTAATTGCGGCGGCTATGAACGATGCCGTGCGCCGTGCCGCCGACACTACGCAGCAAAAAATGGCGGGCGTGACGGCAGGTATGAATTTGCCTGCTGGTTTGAAGTTTTAGTGCATTTAGATGCCTAAAAAAGTATTTTTTCGGCGTAAGCATATCGTTGTAAACGCCCTATTTACGGGCGTCTTCACGGTATGGTCTAGCGCTGTTTTCGCGCAGAGTAGTGAGCTTGCCGTAGTGCGGTCGGCGCAAACCGGAACCGATGGACACTTTACGCTGGCGCTGATTTCTACTGATGCTGGTAAGCAAGACTTAGCGGCGCTCACGTCGTTATGTAAGCAAATTCGGATTTTTGGACGCGTTGAGCCGAGCAGCAGTGCTGCAACCGGCCATGCGGCGGCCATGCAAGCATTAAAATTAGCCGGAAGCACGCAAAACGCCGCGCGGTTTCAGTTCGGTAATAACGCGGGGCTGAAAGTGGCGAACAAAACCGTGCCCTGCGCCTTGCGTAGCCACGGTTTATCGGTCGAGCGCGACGTGTTCCGATTTGCCACCAAAGCCAGCATGGCCGAAAAACCAACTGCGCCTGCAAAGCCACTTCGCACTAAATGAATTGCATCGCGTGAAGTCGCCAACGTCGCTCAATGAGCTTATTCAAGCGCTGCGCTGCTTACCTGGCGTGGGCCCAAAATCCGCGCAACGTATGGCCTACCACCTGCTACAACGTGATCAAATTGGCGCGGGCAGATTAGCTGTTTCGATGCAGCGAGCGGTAGATCGCATTCGCCATTGCGGCAGATGCAATACCTTCACAGAAGAAGAAATCTGCGAAATTTGCAGCTCCAGCAAGCGCGACCCTGCCACGTTATGCGTGGTGGAAACACCCGCAGATTTGATGATGCTGGAGCAAACGGAGACCTACAACGGCTATTATTTCGTACTCATGGGCAGATTATCGCCCTTGGACGGCATCGGACCGAAGGAAATAAACCTCGGCGCGCTCATGACGCGCGCTGGCGACAGCATCGTGCAAGAAGTTATTTTGGCCACTAATTTCACCGTAGAAGGCGAAGCTACGGCACACTATATCGGCGAGCTATTCCTTGATTCAGCCGTGCGCGTAACCCGCATCGCACGGGGCTTGCCGGTAGGTGGTGAGCTAGAACAAGTTGATTCTGGCACCCTAGCGCAAGCGCTCATCGAACGGCGCTTGCTCTAAAGTAAGCTAAACCGGCTTCGCCGGCTGCGGCGCGCCGCTCACAAACGCGATGATGCGATTGACGATGTATTTAATGAGTCGCCAAATTTTGGGCAATACCCAAATTACCACCAGCACGAACAACGCCAGCAGCAATAAAAACACCACCGGGTTGGCAAACGCTAACCATAATCCGCCCAGCACAGCCACATCTTCAGTTGCTGAGGCGGTTATATTGCTTACTGGCTCAGGAGATGTATTAAGCAACGCTCGCGTACCGGCCTTCGTAAAATGCGTACCGGCAGTAATGGTGCCACCCACTAGACCCACCACAATCGCCCAAGCGGCGCTATCTTGCTGACCCATCGCGCCCATCGCAAGCAAAGCGCCCGCTGGAATGCGCACAAAAGTATGAATTGCATCCCAAATTGAATCCAATCCCGGAATCTTGTCAGCAAAAAACTCTAAAAATAGCAAAACGCCGGTGGTGGCCAATACAAAAGGGTGGGACAGCACATCCAAACTAGCTGGAATCTGCCAATCAAACAACTTAAACCGTCCGACCAGCCCCAAGATAAATAAAACAGCATACAAACGGATGCCGCTAGCCCAAGCCAGTCCGCCCGCGATCGCTAAATTAGTGAGTTGATCCAAGTGATTGTTTCCTTTGAATAAAGTTAGAAAGAGCCGCCAATAAGCACATCATAACGCAGGATTATCGAACAAAGACTACAAGAAAATTTAAACAAAACGTTGACAGCACCATCAAGACCGCGTAAACTTGATTTTCTTCGCAGCACACGCAATAAAGCAGTAAGTAAGACAAAGTAACATAGAAATTCGGACGCGGGGTGGAGCAGTCTGGCAGCTCGTCGGGCTCATAACCCGAAGGTCACAGGTTCAAATCCTGTCCCCGCAACCAAACTCTACGTTGTTGTTTTATTGTTGTCAGCGTGTAGTTAGCGTAAATGCTCTTTAAAAATTTAGACAATCGATAGAGGTGGGTACTAGTTGTGTCGGTTAGTTTAGGCTTTAACCAAGGTAACTTGGGAAAAGCGCTAAGCGTACATA